>DATNEN010000102.1:0-28090 GCA_035552975.1 Steroidobacteraceae bacterium | reverse complement strand
GTAGTGCGACCGAGCTCGGCATCCAGCGCTGCCAGCGCGGCGGCGGCCTCTTCGATCGCCTCCTCGTCGGCCGGGGCGGAGGGCTCGGTGGCGAGCAGCGACTCGGTGTCGGGGGCCTTCTCGTACACCCCGATTCCCATGTCGTTGATCGTGTTGACGATGTCTTCGATCTGCTCCGGATCGACGATCTCGGAGGGCAGGTGATCGTTCACCTGGGCATACGTCAGGTAGCCCTGCTCCTTGCCGCGGGCAATGAGCAGCTTCAGCTGCGACTGTCTGTCTTCGGTCATCAATGGTGCACGGCGCTCGATGCCAAGCGGTTTACTCAGAGGCGCTTCGCCTCCGCTACCGCGGACGCCGACACGCCCCTTGCGCGTGTCATTGTGGATCGCGCCCGGCGATTCGCTCCTGTCGCCAGCATTCTTTGCGCCGGCCGTGGTCTTCGGCTCGGGTGCAGGGCCCGCGGGCGCTGCCGTCTCGGCGGGCTTCTTCACCCGCTCGGGCTGCTTGGCCCGCTCCTTGCTGTCGCGTGCGGTCGCAACGGGTACCACGGCCTTCTCGGCGGTGGCCACTTTCACGGGCTTGCGCGACGCCTCCGCGGGCGCCCGCTTCTTGGGGGAAGTCGGTGGCTTATGCTTGCGTGTCATGTTTGAAGGATGGCGGTGAGATACGGTTCCCTATGTGCCGGCCTCGGGGGGCTAACTCAAGGGGCGCCAAAGCAAAGCGTGCGATTGTATTTGACAAAGCGGCAACAACCAAGTGTCACGAGGCGGCCGAAGGCGCCTTCATCATGATAAGTCTCTGAAATTCCTGCATTTCCTCGGCACTCAAGCGAGTCGTGCGGCTCTTGGCCTCGAGCGCTGCCAGGCGCTGCGATGCCGCCAGAGCCGCCAGTTTCACCAGGGCCGCCTTGAGCTCGTGCGCAGCGGCGCCCGCATCCGCCACCAGCTCCTCGCGTTGCAGCAGCTTTGCGAGGTGCTCTCCATCGGGCTTATCGGCCCACCTCTCGAGCACTTGAGCAGCCGACGTGGCCGGGCTCGCGCGCAAGTTATCCAGCAGCTCCCGCAACAGTTGGACACCCGGCTCGTCGCTTGCGTTCAGTCCGGCGCGCTCCGATTCGCTCACCTGCCCGGCGCTGGCGGGAAACCACAACAGGCACACGATCGCCTGCCGTATCAGACTTCCGCGTCCGCCGCTGATGCGCGCCTGGCCGGGTTTGATGCGAGTGGGGGCAGCCGCGGGCGCCACCACCGCGGGGGGCGCTGGCGTCGTGCCCCCTCCGCTCCACAGCTCCTGCAGGCGCTCGGGCGTCAGCCCGATCACGCGGGCGAGCCGGCCCAGCAACAGCTCCCGGAAGACACCGGCAGGCAGTTTTGCAAACAGCGGCCGCGCGGCTTCTGAAAAGCGGGCGAGGCCGTCGGCACTGGTGAGGTCGGCCTGCTCGGACAGCTCCCGTATCAGGTACTCCGATAACGGCACGGTGGAGCTCTCCAGGCGCTTCTCGAAAGCCTCCGGCCCTTCCTCCGCCACGAGCGTGTCCGGGTCGTGCCCGTCGGGAAGAAACAGAAAGCGGATCTCCCGCCCCTCGCGCGCCTCCGGAAGAGCGTTCTGCAGCGCGCGCCAGGCAGCTGCCCGCCCGGCGCGATCGCCGTCGAATGAGAAAACGACCTCGCTCACCAGGCGAAAGATCCTCTTCAGATGCTCGGGCGTGGTGGCCGTTCCAAGAGTGGCAACGGCGTACGTCAACCCTGACTGATGAAGACGCACGGCATCCATATATCCCTCAACCACCAGCAAGCGCTTCAGAGTCGAGCGTGCACGGCGCGTTTCGTACAGGCCGTAGAGCTCCCGGCCTTTGTGAAACAGCACGGTCTCGGGCGAATTGAGGTACTTCGGCTCCCCCTGGTCGATGATCCGTCCGCCGAAGGCGATGATCCTTCCTCTGACGTCGCGGATCGGAAACATCAATCGGTCGCGGAAGCGGTCGTAATAGCGCTCGCCCTCGCGCGCTTGCCCACGCTCGCGCTCGATGATCAAACCCAGCTCCGCGAGTGCCTTGCGGTCGGGGTCCTGGGCGCCGAAGCGCTTCAAGACCTCGTTCCAGCTGTTCGGCGCGTAGCCGATGCCGAATTTCTCGAGCGTTGCCCGGTCCAGCCCACGCTTGAGGGCATAGGCCTTCGCTCTGTCGTCCCGCAGCAGGTTTTCCGAATAGAACTGCGACACCCGGGCCATGAGGTCGTACAGCGGCTCATCGGCGCGCCGGGTTCCTGCCGGTCCGGTGCCTCCCTCGTGCGGCACCTCCAGGCTCAGGCGGGTCGCGAGCTCCTCGACCGCTTCGGGGAAAGCCATGCGGTCGTATTCCATGAGGAATCGCAGCACCGTGCCGTGCGCTCCGCAGCCGAAGCAGTGATAGAACTGCTTGTCCGGGCTGACCCAGAAGGAGGGCGTCTTCTCGTTGTGGAACGGGCAGCAGGCCCGGAACTCGCGTCCGGCCTTTTTCAGCTGCACGCGCGTGCCGATGACCTCCACGATATCCGTGCGGGCGATGAGCTCGTCGATGAACGTTTGGGGAATGAGCCCCATCAACGCCTCAGGATCAGGATTGCGACCAACACTGCAAGCAGCGCCGAGGTGAGGGCGCCTGTGAGCACCACGCGCGTGCGCTTGCGCCGGAACATAGTGAGCTGTGACTGCACGATGTAGCAACGGTTTCCCTCGATCGCCACTACGCCCGCCTGCGCCAGCCCCGCGGCGCTGTCCTGATCGTCCTGGCTGAAGCTCCCCAGCGGGAGCCCGCTCTGCGGGTCGAAAGCCCGGGCGGCACGCAGCCGGGCCATGAAACGGCGGTCGCGCTCGAGGCGGCGCATCCCGGCCAGGCAGGCCAGCGCGATGAGAATCAGCAGGAGCGCGGTGGTGAAGCCACGACCGCCCATAGTTACCCTCTACCGGTGCGGGGCACCCTTGAGTGGCAGGCGCAACCGGCGTGTGGATCAGCTCAGCTCAGCTTCGATTTGATCCGGGCGCTGACCTTGCCCATGTCGGCCTTGCCCTGGGCTTGCGCTTTCACCACACCCATCACTTTGCCCATGTCCTTGATGGAGGCGGCGCCGGTGGAGGCAATGGCCGTGGCGATCAGCGAGTCGATCTCGGCATCGCTCAGCTGCGCGGGCAGGTAGGCCTGGAGGATGAGGATTTCCGCCGATTCCTTGGCGACCAGGTCCGCCCGTCCACCGCTCTCGAACTGCGTGATCGCTTCCTTGCGCTGCTTGATCATCTTCTCGAGGGCGGCGAGCACCTGGGTGTCATCGAGCTGGATGCGCTCGTCCACCTCGCGCTGCTTGATCGCCGCCAGGATCATGCGGATGGTGGCGAGGCGCTCCTTTTCCCCGGCGCGCATCGCGCTCTTCATGTCCTCGGTGATCCGTTCTTTGAGAGACATGGAAGTGCCCGTTGCCTATGGAAAAGTGGTGACCTGAAAGCGAGCCGGCGCGCTCGCCCGCTCGCGGGCCGCTCAACGCGCGGCGCGCATCCCGTCGCGGGAGATACGCTTCATGTGCCGCTTGATCGCAGCAGCCTTCTTGCGTTTCCGCTCCTGGGTCGGCTTCTCGTAGAATTCGCGCCGACGCAGCTCGGTGAGAATGCCGGCCTTCTCGCAAGCGCGCTTGAAACGCCGCAGCGCGGCATCGAAGTACTCGTTCTCACGCACACGAACGCTCGGCATCGAAACCTCAAGTCATTGATCGTAAATGGGATTTGTCCGCAGACTTACGACGGCGGGGGCAGGATTCTAATGAGCCACCGGTAAAAAGGCAAAGGCCTTGCGACTCGAGCCGCCTCGCACCCTGGGCGCTCCCCATCAGTCCAGCGTCACTCCGTCGATCCTGAGCAGCGGCTGCAGCACCTGCCACAGGGCCGCAAGCCCGGCCGCGGCGATCGCAGCGATGGCGCGCAAGGCTCGGGAACGCCCGGATCTGCCACACTACCGGCGTTTGAGACCTCCCCAACCGAGCTGAGCCCCGTTGTGCGCGTCCTGGCGATCGAATCTTCCTGCGATGAGAGTGCCGCCGCGGTCCTGGATCGCGACCGCGGTCTTCTGGCGCACGAGCTGTTCAGCCAGGTCGAGCTGCATCGGCTGTACGGAGGGGTCGTTCCAGAGCTGGCCTCTCGAGACCACATCCGGCGGTTGCTGCCCTTGGTGCGCAGCGTTCTGGAGAGCTCAGGCACGACCCCGCGGGAGCTGGGGGGAGTCGCCTATACCGCTGGCCCTGGTCTCATCGGAGCGCTTCTGACGGGTGCCGCACTCGCGCGCAGTCTGGCCTACGCGTGGCAGGTGCCCAGCATCGCCGTGCATCACCTCGAAGGTCATCTGCTGGCACCGCTTCTCGAGGCGGATCCTCCGCCCTTTCCGCATGTGGCCCTGCTGGTCTCGGGCGGCCACACGATGTTGATCGAGGCGCGCGCTATCGGCCGCTACGAGCTGCTCGGGGAGACCCGCGACGATGCGGCCGGCGAGGCGTTCGACAAGACGGCGAAGCTGCTGGGCTTGCCCTATCCGGGCGGGCCGCACCTCGCGCGCCTCGCAGCCGGCGGCAGGAAGGGTGCCTTCGAGTTTCCCCGCCCCATGCTCGATCGCCCCGGCCTGGAGTTCAGCTTCTCCGGACTGAAGACGGCAGTGCTGCACACGGTGCGCGCCGCGCCCGATCTGAGCGACCCCGTGAAGGCGGACATCGCCTGCGCTGTGCAGCAAGCGATCGTCGAAACGCTCATTGCAAAAGCCGTGCGCGCGCTGGAGCAAACGGGGCTGCAGGTACTCGTGGTGTCCGGCGGAGTGAGCGCCAACCAGAGCCTGCGTGAGCGCCTCAGCGAAGTCGTTCGCCGGCGGGGCGGCCGCGTCTACTATCCGCGCACCGAGTTCTGCACCGACAACGCAGCCATGATTGCCGTCGCGGGCCTTGCGCGCCTTGCCGCGGGACAGCACGATTCGGGGCTGGGGATCGAAGCGCGGGCGCAATGGCCGCTGGCGACGTTGCGTCCCCTCCCGTCCATCCTCGAGCAAGCGTGATTGGCGAATCAATGACGATATCTTCCCAGTTGAGCACGGCAGCGAGCGCTGACCGGATATTCCTGCGCGGCCTGGCGGTCGAGTGCATCATCGGCTTCATCGACTGGGAGCGGCGCGTCAGGCAAACCATCGTGATCGACCTGGAATTTCCGGTCGACTGCCGCGCGGCGGCGCGCACCGACGAGGTGACCCACACGGTGGACTATAAAGCGGTCGCGAAACGCGTCATCGCCTTCGTGGAGGCTTCCGAGTTCCAGCTCGTGGAGACGCTGGCGCATCGCCTGGGGATGCTCATCATCGAGGAGTTCTCCGTGGAGTGGGTGCGACTCTGCGTGAACAAGCCCGGTGCCATCCGAGGGTCGCGCGATGTGGGCATCGTGTTGGAACGCACGCGGGCGGATCTCGCGTCATCCAAAGCGGGTTGAACCCCATGCCTGAGGTCTACGTGGCGGCCGGCAGCAACATCGAGCCGGAGCGCAATCTCACGCGGGCATCGCAGGAGCTGGTGCGCGTATTTCCCGACACCCGCTTTTCCTCGTGGTACCGCAACCCCGCTGTCGGTTTCCAGGGCGATGACTTCATCAACTTCGTGGCCGGCTTCAGCAGCGATCTTCCGGTCCACGAGGTCGTACGCAACCTGCAGGCGATCGAGACTCTGTGCGGTCGGCCACGCGGGGCACCGCGCTGGGCGCCGCGCTCGATGGATCTGGACATCCTTCTTTATGATGCGCTCATCTGCGATGAGCCGAAGCTGAAGCTGCCGCGGCCGGACCTGTTGAAGCGGGCCTTCATGCTGGGCCCGCTGGCGGAGATCGCGCCGGATCTGATGCATCCCACGGCGGGCGCGACTATCCGCGAGCTGTGGAGCCGCTTCGACGCCGCAGCGCATCCCATGCAGAAAGTGCCCGCGGCGAGTCAACCCGCAGCAGGCCAAGTGAGCCAACCCGCAGCCGGGCAGCCGGCGGTGGGCGAGCCCAGCCCTGCTACCAGCCCACGCTCCGGCCCCCGTCCACCGCGAGAACCTGACCGGTGATATACGGCGCCTCGGTGGCGAAGAACAGCACGGCGCGCGCCACGTCGTCCGTGGAGCCGGGCCTCTTGAGAACGGTCTTGTCGACGATGGCCGCTTTCAGGTGCGTGTCCATGCCGTCCTCGGGCCACATCACCGGCCCGGGCGCGATTGCATTGACGCGCACCTGCGGACCCATCTCGCGCGCCAGCGACCTGGTGAGCATGATCAGCCCGGCCTTGGCGACACTGTAGACCGGATGGCGGCCCAGAGGGCGCATGCCGTGGATGTCGGCGATGTTGAGGATCAGCCCGTCGTTGATGCGCAGTGCCGCGGCCGCCGCCTGCGACAGGAACAGCGGCGCCTTGAGGTTCGTGCCGATCAGATCGTTCCAGTCGATCTCGGTGATGTCGCCCAGCGGCGTCGGATAGAACGTGGAGGCGTTGTTGATGAGAATGTCGAGCCTGCCGAAGGCATCGGTCGCCGCGCCTACCAGCCCCGGGAGCTTCTCGATGTCCAGCAGATCGCACTCAGCCAGCCGCGCGGACTCCGCTCGCGCGTCATTGAGCTCCCGCGCGAGCTCGGCGGCGGGCTCGGCCGAGCTGCGGAAGTGCACGATGACATTGGCTCCTGCAGCATGCAGGGCGCGGGCGACGGCGGCCCCCACTCGACGCGCTGCCCCGGTCACGAGCACGGCCTTGCCAGTCAGCGGCGTCGGCGCGCCGGCCTGTGGGTGATTGGGCATAAGCCTCCATTATGACTCGATCCGCCTCCCACTCAATCCTGCCTCCTGTGACGCCCGAGGAGCAGCGGCAGTCCGCCGCCGTGAGCGAGCTGATCCGCGGCCAGATCGAGGCGGCCGGCGGCGTCGTGTCGTTCGAGAGCTTCATGGAGGCGGCGTTGTATGCCCCCGGTCTCGGTTACTACAGCGCCGGCGCGACCAAGATCGGCGCGGGCGGGGACTTCGTCACGGCACCGGAAGTCTCCGAGCTGTTCGGGCGTTGTGTCGCCCGGCAATGCGCACAGGTACTGAGCTCCGGTGGCGGCGAGATTCTGGAGATCGGAGCGGGAACGGGGCGGCTCGCCGCAACACTCCTGCAGGCCCTGGCGGAGACGGGCGTCCTGCCGCAGCGGTACGCGATCCTGGAGGTGAGCGCCGACCTCGCGAGCCGCCAGCGCGCGCAGCTGCAGAAACTACCGCCGTCCTTGCGAGACCGCGTGGCCTGGCTGGATCGACTTCCCGAGACACCCCTGCGCGGGGTCATCCTGGCCAACGAAGTGCTGGACGCGCTCCCCTTCAGTCGCATCGTGCTGCGCGGCGGAGAGTTGCACGAGCTCGGAGTCGCCATGCAGGACGGTGCGTTCGTCGAACGCGAACGGCCGCCTTCAGCGGCGTTGGCGCAGGCCTGGAGCTCCCTCGCGGACGAGTTGCCCGTGCGCCTGCCGGAGGGCTACCGCTCGGAGATCTGTCTGCGCATCGAGCCGTGGATAGCCGGAGTCGGAGCGTGTCTGGAGAGCGGCCTGTTGCTGCTGCTCGACTACGGTTTGCCACGCGCGCACTACTATCATCCTGAGAGGAATGACGGCACGTTGCGCTGTCATTTCAAGCAGCGCGCGCACAGCGACCCGTTCGCGAATGTTGGAGTGCAGGACATCACGGCGTGGGTGGACTTTACGCGGGTGGCCGAGGCGGCCGTGGCGTCGAATCTGGAAGTGCTGGGCTTCGTGACACAGGCCGCGTTCCTCCTGGCCACCGGCATCGAGGAGATGGCCGCGCAGTCAGGCACCATTCTGGAGCGTGTGCAGCGGGCAGGTGAGGCACGCAAGCTGCTGCTGCCGGGAGAGATGGGTGAAGCCTTCAAAGTCATGGCCCTCGGAAAAGACCATGAAAGCCTGCTGACAGGTTTTTCCCTCCAGGATCTGCGCAGATCTCTGTAACATGCGCGCACCGCTTCAGTGACGACTCACAGCGAGTACCTTTGTGTCCGACATTCTCAATACGGTGTATCTGGGCATCATTGAAGGCATCACCGAGTTCCTGCCCATCTCCAGCACCGCGCATCTGCTGATCGCCGAGCACTGGCTCGGAGAGCGCTCCGAGCTGTTCAACGTCGTCATCCAGGCGGGCGCCATTCTCGCCATCGTGCTGATCTACTGGCAGCGGCTGCTCGGGCTGCTCATCGGCTGGAGTCAACCGGAGAATCGCGACTACGCCATCAAGTATGTCGCCTCCGTGCTCATCACCGTGGTGCTGGCCTTCATTGCAACCCGTCTGGGGTTCAAGCTAAGCGATGCGGCGCGGCCGATCGCGACGGCGATGTTGGTGGGCGGAATACTCATCCTCATCATCGAAAGCGCAGTCGCGCGCCGGGCGCAGGTCGAGACGCTGACCTGGAACGTGGTTGTGTGGGTGGGAATCGCACAGGTCATCGCGGGAATTTTCCCCGGTACCTCGCGTTCCGCGGCGGCCATCTTCGCCGCCATGCTCGCGGGCATGACCTCCCGCCCCGCTGCCACCGAGTTCGCCTTCCTGGTCGGCATTCCGATCATGTTCGCCGCGAGCGGTTACGAATACCTCAAGGCGCGCCACTCGGGCGCCGGAGCCGCGCCTGAGAACTGGGACGAGCTGGCTATCGCCTTCGTCGTGTCAGGCGTCGTGGCCTTCATCTCCGTGAAGTGGCTGCTGCAGTACGTTCGCTCGCACCGCTTCACTGTGTTCGCCTGGTATCGCATCATCGCCGGCATCGCGCTGTTCGCCCTGGTTGCCAACGGCACACTGTCATAGGGCAAAGTTATATCGCGCCCGTGACGGCGGCCACCGCCGCCAAGCGCTTCTCCCGGATCTTCTCCCCGATGGCGCGCCCCTGCAGGCCCGCTCTTTCCTGCTCGCTGAGCGTCACGGCAGCGGCGGCATCGCGAGCCGCGAGCAGGTACTCCCGCTGCGGATAGGGCTGATCCTCGAGGCCTGTGCGACCTCGCTTATCGCACTCGCATGCGAGCAGCAGCTCCGCGAACCGCTCCGGCCGCCGAAAGGCGTCTACCGTCTCCAGCAGAGTGAGCAGGGTAGTGGGCCGAAGCTCAGCAGCCCTGTGTACCAGGGCGTGGTGGCGGGAAGTCAGCACCGCGAGCTCCCGAAACCCGTTGGGCACCTTCAGCCGTTCGGAGAGGGCTTCCACGAGGGCGACTCCTGCCTCTTCATGGCCACGATGGCTCGGCAACATGTCCTTGGGGGTCAGGGCTTTGCCCAGATCGTGCGTCAGGGCCGCATAGCGCACGGCAGTCGAAGCGCCAACACCAGCCGAGTAGCGCACCGCGAGCATCACGTGCACGCCGGTATCGACCTCCGGATGCCATTTCGCGGGCTGAGGCACGCCGAATAGCGCGTCGATCTCCGGAAAGATCACGCGCAAGGCGCCGCAGCTGCGCAGCGTCTCGAAGTAGACCTCGGGCCTCGACTCTCCAAGGGCACGCTCGGTCTCCTGCCACACGCGTTCGGAGACGAGCGCATCCACTTCGCCCGAGGCCGTCATCCGTCTCATCAGCTCGAGCGTTTCATCCGCGACCCGAAAGCCGAGCTCTGCATAGCGCGCGGCGAACCGGGCGACTCGCAGGATGCGCACCGGATCTTCGACGAAGGCCTCCGAGACATGCCGCAGGAGCCGCGCCTCCACATCACGACGGCCGCCGTAGGGATCGATGATCTCGCCCGAGGGGCTCTCGGCCATCGCGTTGATGGTGAGGTCGCGCCGCTTGAGATCCTCTTCCAGCGTCACTTCCGGAGAGAACTGCGTCGTGAACCCCCGGTATCCGGGGGCGACCTTGCGCTCCAGGCGGGCCAGGGCGTATTCCTCGTGCGTCGTGGGGTGCAGGAAAACCGGGAACTCGCGCCCGACCGAGACAAACCCGTCGCGCTCCAGGTCCTGCGGGCGAGCGCCGACCACGACCCAGTCGCGCTCGTGCACCGGCCGCCCCAGCAGCCGGTCCCGAACCGCACCTCCGACCAAGTAAACTTCCATCCACCCATGTTAGCCGAATCCCGACTAGCCGCCCGCACCACGCTGTTTCGCCTCGTGTTGGTCGCCCTCGCCATCAGCGCGCTCCCGGGGTGCGGGACGACCTACATCGCCCAGGCGGCGATGGGCGAGTGGCACGTCATGCGTGCCCGGCGCCCCATCGACGACGTCGTGCTCGATAAATCGACTCCGGATAGCGTTCGCGAGGAGCTGTTTCGGGTGCGCGAGGCACGTGAGTTCGCATCGAGCGTGCTCAAGCTGCCCGATAACCGCAGTTATCGAACTTACGCCGACGTCCATCGCGCGTACGTCGTATGGAACGTCGTGGCGACGCCGGAGTTTTCGGTTGCACCGCTCCGCTGGTGCTTTCCGATCGCCGGCTGCGTCGCTTATCGCGGCTACTTCAGCGAGCACAAGGCCCGCGAGTTTGCGGCGGGTCTGTCCAGGAAGGGCTACGACGTCGCGACCGGGGGCGTCCCGGCGTACTCGACCCTGGGGAAGTTCGCCGATCCCGTTCTGAGCACCATGTTGGGCTATGGGGTCAACGAGCTGGCGGCGACGATATTCCACGAGCTCGCGCACCAGCTTCTCTACGTGAAGAACGACACGGAATTCAACGAAGCGTTCGCGACGACAGTCGAGGAAGAGGGCCTGCGGCGCTGGCTCGAGCAGCGCGGCGCGCCCGGAGAGCTGGCCGCCTATCGCCGCCAGCGTGAGCGGGAACGGGAGTTCATCGAGCTGTTCTCGCAAGCCCGCGACAAGCTCGCCGACTTGTACGCTTCCGGGGAGTCGCCGGCGCAGATGCGGCCGAAGAAGCATGCGATCCTGAAGCAGCTCGGCGTCGATCTGGGCGCGCTGGAGCGGCGCCTGCGAGTGCGCTCACCCGTTTACGACGAGTGGATCGCCAAGGGTTTGAACAACGCGGAGCTGACCTCGCTGGCGACGTACTACGACTGCATGCCGGGATTCGAGCGCCTGCTGGCGGAGCAGGGTGCGACGCACGGGCTGACCGGGACGGGCGGCTCTGGACAGACGCCGAGCGGGCAAGCGCCCGCGCAGGCGGACGGAGATCTGCCGCGCTTCTATGCCGCCGCCCGCAAGCTGTCGAA
Source organism: Steroidobacteraceae bacterium (assembly GCA_035552975.1). GTDB lineage: Bacteria > Pseudomonadota > Gammaproteobacteria > Steroidobacterales > Steroidobacteraceae > 13-2-20CM-66-19. Next base: position 16,897 of record DATNEN010000102.1, on the reverse strand, counting down.
GCTCCCGCGTGCCGAGCGGCACGATCTGCTGTGCAAGAAGACACCGCCGCCGGCGTCCCAGCCGGCGACACGTGAGTCCGCGCAGTAACGCCAGCCGCCGTGCACTTCACCGCCGTCAGCGCGCGTGGCGCCGGCTGGGCGGCGGACGGCGCGGGCGTCAGCCGCTGCGCAGCGCGATCAGGATGATCGTATTGCCCCGGCGTACCTCGAGCACCAGCGCCGGCTGATTCTTCGCCCGCTCGCGCAACTGTTGCAGGTTCATCACTTTGCCCTTGTTGGCGCCGACGATGATGTCGTTGGTGCGCAGCCCCGACTGGGCGGCCTGGCTGCCGGCCTCGACGTTCTTCACCAGCGCTCCGCCATCATCCGGCGCGTCGGCTAGCGTCGCCCCCTCGAAAGCCGGGTGGATGCTCTCCGCCGGTCCGAGCGTGCTGGCGGAGGTGTCGGAAATCGTCGCCGTGACCCGCAAAGGCTTGCCGTCGCGCAACAGGCCGACCTCGACCTTGTCTCCGACCCGCAGCAGGCCGATCGCATTGCGCAGCTCGCTGTTGGACTTCACCGGCTGTCCGTTCACCGAGGTGATGACGTCACCGGTCCGAATCCCTGCCTTCTCCGCGGGCGAGCCGTCCACCACCTGCGAGACCAGTGCGCCCTCGGAGTTCTTCAGTCCGAGCGACTTGGCGAGGTCGGGCGTCACGGTGTACATGCTGACACCCAGCAGGCCGCGCTTCACCGAGCCGTACTTGATGAGCTGGTCCATGACGCTGTGCGCCATGTTCACCGGGATGGCGAAGCCGATGCCGATGTTGCCGCCGCTGCGGGACAGGATCGCGGTGTTGATACCGATCAGCTCGCCCCGCAGGTTCACCAGCGCGCCGCCGGAGTTGCCCGGATTGATCGAAGCGTCGGTCTGAATGAAATCCTCGTACCCGTCCGGGTTGATGCCCGAGCGCGACAGCCCGCTGATGATTCCCGAGGTCACCGTGTGCGCCAGGCCGAAAGGATTGCCGATGGCGACGGCGAAATCGCCGACCTCGACCTTGGAGGAGTCCCCGAGAGCGATCTGCGTCAGGCCGTCCGGCTTCACCTTGAGGACTGCGACGTCCGAGGGCTCATCGCTCCCGACGATCTCGGCTTTCAGGTCACGGCCGTCCTGCAGGGTCACGGTGATCTCGCTCGCGTTCTCCACCACGTGCGCATTGGTCACGATGTAGCCGGTCCTGGCGTCGAAGATGACGCCGGAGCCGGCGCTCTGGAACGGCCGGTCGTGCGGACCGGAATCCGGCGGCACATCGAAGAAGCGCCGGAAGAAGGGGTCATCGAGCAGGGGGTTCTGCGGGCCCTTCTCGTGGATGGTGCCGCGCGTGGCGATGTTCACCACCGCCGGGGAGACCTTCTTGATCATCGGCGACAGCGAAGGCACCTGCATCTCACCGACGACTGCCGGCAGGGCGGCCGTGGCTGGGATGGCCGCGGGCAGCAGGACGAGAGCGGCGAGAGCCAGGTCGATACGTTTCATGGTGGGGTTCCGGCCGGGTGCGCCGGCTTGAGTCCGGGGAATGAGGCAGCACTATTTGCCCGGCAGAGGGTAGCGATAAATTCCAGTGGCGGCGAGGACCTGAGGAGGTTTTTGGCAGTCGAGTGTGCGCCCCGGCTGCGGACGTCACCCTGTGGGTAATCTGTGCTTAACCTGTGAGCTGCCTGGGCACAACATCTAGGGATCTCCCGGTGACGGCTCAGCTCCCGCCGCTTCAAAAAATTGTGGGTACGGGGCGGCTCATATTCTCGTAAGCAACTGAAATATAATGGTAATATAGACATGACAGAATATCGCCGCGAATCTTGACGCCCGCGGGCCCCCTCATTAGGCTCTTGACCCCGACACAAGATCTTGTGTTCGCGCAAGCGAGCCAAAGACACTCGGTCGGGGAGGTTCAGGGGTTTCTCGAGGCGGTCCGGAGCGCAGCATCCTCGCTTGGCTCTCTGGCTGCGAGCGCGTCCATTTCGGGCGCTTCCCTCGGGTATTCCTTGCGACGCGCGTGGAACAGGCGTTTTAAGAACAGCGGAGCGCCGGCGGGACCATGAATACCGTAGTGAAGATCGAACCCAAAGACATCGACTCGATCGCCTTCCAGGAAGCCTCGCTCGATATCTGGGACAAGAAATACCGCTTGACCGCCAAGGACGGCGAGCCCATCGACAAAACGATGGACGACACCTACAAGCGGGTCGCCCGGGCGCTGGCCGACGTCGAGACGGTGGAGCTGCGCGAGCCCTGGTATGAGCGCTTCCTGTGGGCGCTGCGCCGCGGCGCCATTCCGGCGGGCAGAGTGACCTCGAACGCGGGCGCCCTGGAGCACAAGCCGGCCACCTCGACGATCAACTGCACGGTGTCGGGGACGATTCGCGACTCGATGGACGACATCCTGCGCAAGGTCCACGAGGCCGGCCTCACGCTCAAGAGCGGTTGCGGCATCGGCTACGAGTTCTCGACGCTGCGCCCGCGGGGTGCGTACGTCTCCGGGGCCGGGGCCTACACCTCCGGTCCGCTCTCGTTCATGGATATCTACGACAAGATGTGCTTCACCGTGTCCTCCGCCGGCGGCCGGCGCGGCGCGCAGATGGGCACGTTCGACATCGGACATCCGGATGCGATGGAGTTCATCCGCGCCAAGCGCGAGAGCGGCCGCCTGCGGCAGTTCAATCTGTCGCTGCTGATCACGGACGAGTTCATGCAGGCGGTGCGCGAAGACCGCGACTGGAAGCTCGCCTTCCCGCTGTCGCAGAAAGAGAACGAGAGTGAGCATCCGGATCTGTCGGATGCCGCCAAGTACGTCTGGCGCGAGTGGCCGGTTCACGAGAACTATGTCGTGAACGAGGAAGGCCTAGTCGCCTGCAAGATCTACAAGACGGTGCGTGCGCGGCGGATCTGGGACGTCATCATGACGTCCACTTACGATTTTGCCGAGCCTGGCTTCATCCTCATCGACCGCGTCAACGAGATGAACAACAACTGGTGGTGCGAGAACATCCGCGCCACCAACCCATGTGGCGAGCAGCCGCTTCCGCCGTACGGCTCGTGCCTGCTGGGCTCCGTCAACCTGACGCGCTTCGTGCGCCAGCCGTTCACCGAGTTCGCGGAGTTCGACTGGAAGGAATACCGCGAGGTCGTGCGGGTATTCACGCGCATGCTCGACAATGTGGTGGAGATCAACGGGTTGCCGCTGGAAAAGCAGCGCGGTGAGATCGAGCGCAAGCGCCGCCACGGAATGGGCTTCCTCGGTTTGGGCAGCACGATCACGCTCCTCGGCATGAAGTACGGTTCGGACGACGCTGTCCGATTCACCGAGGACGTCTCGCGTGAGATGGCGGTCGCCGGTTGGGAAGCAGCCCTGGAGCTCGCCCGCGAGAAAGGTCCTGCGCCGATCATGAACGAGGAGTTCACGGTCACGAAGGAGATGCTGCGGAAGCGGCCCGAGATGATGCGCGACGGCTGGCGGCCGGGCGCGAAGATCCCGGGACGGCTGCTGCACGCGCGCTACAGCCGCTACATGCAGCGTGTCGCCGAGGTTGCGCCGCAGCTCGTGCACGAGCTGGCGGAGATCGGGGCGCGTTTCACCCATCACACCTCGATCGCTCCGACGGGCACGATCTCGCTGTCGCTCGCGAACAATGCCTCCAATGGCATCGAGCCGACGTTTGCGCATCACTATTTCCGCAACGTCATCCGCTCCGGTCGCAAGACGAAGGAGAAGGTCGACGTGTTCTCCTTCGAGCTGCTGGCGTACCGGGAGCTGGTGAATCCGAAGGCCGCCCCCGGAGCGAGCGGCACCGAGCGATTGCCCGAGTACTTCACGGCTGCGGATGAGGTCACCCCACGGCAGCACGTGGACATTCAGGCCGCCGCCCAGAAGTGGATCGACTCCTCGATCTCCAAGACCGCGAACGTGCCGACGGACTACAAGTACGAGCACTTCAAGGACATCTACCTCTACGCCCACGAGAAGGGGCTCAAGGGCTGCACCACCTTCCGCTTCAATCCGGAAGCCTTCCAGGGCGTGCTGGTGAAAGAGGATGACCTGAAGAACACCACGTACGTGTTCACCCTCGAGGATGGCAGCGAGATCGAGGCCAAGGGGGATGAGGAGATCGAATACGACGGCGAGCTCCACAGCGCCGCCAATCTCTATGACGCCATGAAGGAAGGCTACTACGGCAAGTTCTAGCCGCCTTCGGGAGCAAGTTGCAGGAGCGACCGCGTGAGCGCCATGAAAATCGACCGCAAGATCGTCAAGTATCGTGTCAAGAAACCCGACGAGAAGCCGCCGGAGGGCAGGAGCAGTGCCGCCGCGGACGGCGGGGAGCTCGTGCGCGACAAGAACGGCAAGACCGCCAAGGTCATCCGGATGCACGAGAAGGTCGAGCGCCCGGAAGTGCTGGTCGGGTCGACCTACAAGATCAAGACGCCCGTCTCCGACCACGCGATGTACGTGACCATCAACGACATCGTGCTGAACGAGGGGACCGAGTACGAACAGCGCCGCCCGTTCGAGGTGTTCATCAACTCCAAGAACCTGGATCACTTCCAGTGGATCGTGGCGCTGACCCGGATCATCTCGGCCGTGTTCCGTAAAGGCGGCGACGTCACCTTCCTGGTGGAAGAGCTGAAAGCCGTATTCGATCCGCGTGGCGGCTACTGGCAGCCGGGCGGGAAGTTCATGCCGTCCATCATTGCCGAGCTCGGCTACGTCATCGAGAAGCACCTGCAGACCATCGGTCTGATGCGCAAGCCCGAGCTCGATCAGCACCAGAAGAAGCTCGTGGACGAGAAGCGCGCCGAGTTCGAGGCGCGTACCCGTCAGGCGGATGCCTTCTCGAAATCGCATTTCCCCGAAGGGGCGCAGCTGTGCTCCAAGTGCAGCACTGCCGCCGTCGTCATGATGGATGGTTGCATGACCTGCCTGAACTGCGGCGACTCCAAGTGCGGGTAAGGCAGACTCCGGCTTCATAAAACCGGGGCTGGATCGTTTTCGCTGGCAGGCCTATTCAATGGCGAGACCCCCAGGGGCTCGCCATTTTTCTTGGGCGTCAGCGGGCGCCTTCCGCCGCAGGCACCCGTGGCGTGTAATCGGCCAGCAAGGCCTCGAAGTCGTGCGCGATGCGCTCGAAGGAGAAGTTCGCGCAGGCGAACTGGCGGCCCGCCAGCGCCATGCCGCGGCGCCGGTCGGAGTCCCTGACGAGCTCGAGGACAGCCGACGTGAGTTGCTCGGCGTCTCCTTTGCGCGTGAGCAGGCCACTGACCTGTGGCGAGAGCGTCTCAGGAAGGCCTCCGGCATCGCTGCACACGACCGCCGTCCCGCACGCCTGGGCTTCAACTGACACACGCCCGAAGGGCTCTGCGTATTCGGAAGGCACGGCGATCACGTCGAGGGCGTTGTAGACACCCTGCATGTCGTCCGTCCAGCGGCGGAAGAGGTGCCGCGCGCGGTATGCAGAGTGCTCGAGCCGAGCCTGCAGCTCCGGTAGATCCAGTCCGTCACCGACCCACACCATGAGCGCTTCGGGCGCCTCGCTCAGCAGCCGCTCGGAGGCTTTCAGAAGGGTGAAGATCCCCTTTTCCTGCACCATCCGGCCGACGTAGCCGACGGCTACCTGGCCCTCGCTCAGACCCAGCGACGCTCGCAGGCGTGCGCGTGCCTCCGAGGAGGGGCTCAAGCGATGGGTATCGATGGGGTTATAGAGAATCCCCATCCTGCTGACGTCGACCCCCGAGGCGCGCAGGTGCTCCCGCTGGGAGCGAGAGACCAGGATGAAGCGGTCCGCCAGTCGGGGGATGAAACGGCGCGACAGAGCGCCCTTGCACATGTACTCCCAGTGACGAAAAAGGGCGGTGCGCGCCCCACCCCACCGTCCCACGAATATCAGCGGCCAGTACAGCTTCGGATCGTTGGTGATGAGCCAGTTCGGTCGCTTCTGCGACACCAGGCGGCGTAGCAGTCCCATTGCGTGCGGGTCCATGCTTCCCCGCGCGGGGTACCGGCTCAGAACGACGGGCACGCCGGCCTCACGGAGCAGGGGTTCGAGGGGACTGCCGGTGGTCATCATGCAGCGGACCACGTGAGCACGCCGGGCCATCGCGATCGCCAGCGCTGCGAAGTGCTGCTCCGTGCCCCAGCCCGTGGTGCTCGATTCCGCGAATAGCAGTTCCACAGCGCCCTCGGGCGGCTCTCACCTCGAAAGCCGCAGCGCCGGATCATAGCAGCCACCGCCCGAGTGAGCCTTTCAGCCGTCGTCGCGCAAAAAAAACCCCGCTTGCGCGGGGTCTTACGGTCGCTTGCTTGTGTGTGGAGGAGTGCTCTTCTTGTTCTTGTCCGGTCAGCACGGAGAGCGGATGGGCTTTTCTCCTCTTTTCCGCTTCCATGTCTTGTTCATTATCCCGCTAGCTGCTTGCCTTCTCTTCCTGGAGACCGTTGCGTCGGTCTCGATGAGATAGATAAAGCAACGCGCGTGCCAGATGCCTCGCAAGCCCCGCCGATGTGACATGTTGTATCTGCGACGTGGGTCAACTGTGACGCACTGCCCGTTATGCGATGGTTTCGCCCTGTCCGGGCGGCCTCCGCGGCCTCCCTGTGGGGGACCGGCAACAGGCCTCGGACCAGGGGTTGTCAAGATACTCGACGGATTTGCGCGACCCGGAGTCGCGGCCGCCGCTTTCGCAGTGCACAACACGTTGAATACACAGTCGAAATATCTGATGGTTGGGGTGTAAATGAACTCGACACGGGGGGCGGGGGCCGTACTGCTGGGTTGGATCATGGCGCTGTGCTTCGCGGCACACGCTCAGGCGGCCGACACGACGATGCCGCGGCCGCCGGAGCTCGAGCCCGACGTCCAGTTCTGGATCCGCGTGTACACGCAGGTCGATACCAACGGCGGGTTCATTCACGACGCGGACAATCTCGCGATCGTCTACGACACCCTGCACTTCGATGCCGGCGCTTCTCCTCACGAGCGCCAGAAGGTCGTAGAGCGCGATGAGGACCACATCTCCGCGGCGCTGCGCCGGATCGCCGCCGCGAACGGGGGCACCCTGTCCGAGGAGGATCAGAAGATCCGCGATCTGTGGGGGGCACAGGTCACGCCCGCGCGGCTGCGCGACGCAGCCGACAACGTACGCTTCCAGCTCGGCCAGGCGGACCGCTTCCGCGCCGGCTTGATTCGCTCCGGCGCGTGGGAGACGCACATCGCCGAGACGCTCGCCAACCTCGGGCTGCCCGCCGAGCTTGCCGTGCTTCCGCACGTGGAGTCCTCTTTCAATCCCGCGGCGTATTCGAAAGTCGGCGCAGCCGGCTTGTGGCAGTTCATGCGCTCGACCGGGCGCCGCTACATGCGCATCGACGGCTCAGTCGACGATCGCCTCGATCCGTTTCGCTCGACCGAGGCGGCGGCTCAATTGCTGGCCTACAACTATCGCCTCCTGGGCACGTGGCCCCTCGCACTGACCGCTTACAACCACGGTGCGGAGGGTATGCGGCGCGCCGTGCAGGAGCTTGGTACGACGGACATCGTGAAGATCGTGCGGAACTACCACAGTCGCACCTTCGGTTTTGCATCGTGCAATTTCTATGTCTCGTTCCTTGCCGCCCTGGACGTCGACCGAAACCCGGAGAAGTATTTCGGTCCGATCGAGCGTTCGAGCGAGGCGCGTTTTCAGGAGGTGACCGTTCCGGCCTACGTGAACATCGGCCCGCTGGCCAGGGCACTGAACATCGACCTGAGCAAGCTGCGCACTCTCAATCCGGCGCTGCTGCGCGCGGTCTGGGACGGCAGGCGTCACGTGCCGAAGTCGTATCACCTGCGCTTGCCCAACGATGGCGAGAAATGGACGAGCCAGATGCTGGCGGCCCGGCTCGCTCCCAACGACATCTTTGCGGGACAGCCTGAGCCACGCCGTTACCGTGTCCGCAGGGGCGACACAATGGCGAGCGTCGCCGACCAGTACCGAGTCACGCCTGCCGCGCTCGCCGTGGCGAATCGCATTCGAACCAGCGCCAAGCTGCGCCCCGGAAGGACGCTCGTCCTGCCCCTGCCGCCGGCGAGCACTCTCGTAGCCGCCGTAACGCCCGCGCCGCCCCAGACCCCTACTCCGATCCCAGTCGTGGGCCCGCAGAGCCCGCCCCCTCCGATCCAGGCGCGCGCCTCTCAGCCTGCTTCGCCGCCACCGGCCCAGCCCGGGCCGAACGGCGTCTACGTCGTGCAGAACGGCGACACGCTCTCGGATATCGCCGGGAAAGTCGGCTTGAGCGAAGAGGATCTGCTCAAGATCAACGGGATTCGCAACCGCGATTTCATTTTCGAAGGGCAGCAGCTCACCGTGAGGCCGGGCCAGTCGCTCCCCGCGGCGGTCACGGGAGCGCCTGCGACGACGGCAGGCAGGCCGCCTGAGGTGACCACACCGGCGACCCAGGTCGCTTCGACCGCCGGCCCGGTGGGTGGCGGAGCGGTGCCCACGACCGAGGCTGAACAGGAAAGCGCCGAGGACGCGGCTGCGGCCGCCAGCGCCGAAGCTGCGCCGAAGGAGAAGGGGGGCGCTCAGCCCGTTTCAGCCGCGCAGGCCGAGGCCATCAGCCCTGCGCTGGGTCCGGCGGCCGAGTCCGAGCAGAGCGCCGATCCCACCGACTACTCGGTCGGGAAGGACGACACCATCGAAGTCGCCGCGGCGGAGACGCTGGGCCATTACGCCGACTGGCTGGCTGTCTCGGCGCGGAGTCTGCGCAAGCTCAATCGGATGAACCACGCACGGCCGGTCGTCATAGGTCATCGGCTCAAGTTGGATTTCGCGCGCGTGTCGCGCGAGGACTTCGAGAAGAAGCGGCGCGAGTATCACCAAACATTGCAGGCCGCCTACTTCGCCGCACATCGTATCGTTGGCAGTGAGGTCTACATCGTGCGCCGCGGCGACTCGCTGTGGACGGTCACACAGCGCTTCTCGCAGCTCCCGATCTGGTTGCTCCGTCAATACAACCCGGATCTGGACCTTGCCGACCTGCGTCCCGGGACGCAGGTGGTCATGCCTCGGGTTGAAGAAGTGGTTGCAAACGGCACGTGAGGCGAAGCGCCGGCGTTTTGCGCTCGCGATGCGGTGCAAAGGCCCGTGCGGTGGCGGATTGCGTGAACCGCGAACCGCCCGCGGGCGTCGCGCTGCTGCCGTGTGCGAGCTACCGCCGTGTGCGAGCTACTGCCGTGTGCGAGCTACCGCCGTGTGCGAGCTATTGCCGTGCGCGAGCTACCGCCGTGCGAACGCCTGCAGCTCGGCGAGCGCTTTGCCGGATGCGCTGAAGTGCTCGGCCGCCGCCGTTCCCTGCGTTGCCTGAGTTTCCAGCGAAATTCCTTGCGCCGTTCCGAGGCACTGCAGCGACTCCTGGGGCAGCTTGAAATACCACTGACCGCTCCACGGCGCGGGCAATGTGTAAGGCGGCCGCGAGAGGTTGAACTGAGCAAGGTCGGCGCCGAGGGCCTGCAAGCTCAGCGGACGTCCGTCGCAGGACACTTTCGGCTCGGACATGGGCCCGCTCACCTGGGGCACCGAGATCCACAGATACAGCGTGCGCTCGCCCGCCCGATCGGTCTCGAAGGGAGCCACGTACGCGAAGGGGTCGGCCACCGGTGTGTCGGCGGTCAGCTCTACGGGTGCCTGCATCACCGTCACAGTGGTCGCCGTCTGTGTGTCGAGTCGGTCGTGGACGGGGTCCGTCGGTGCCGAGGCACAGCCGGCCAATGCGGTGACCATCATGGCCGACAGGGTGGACACGCCCGCGCAGGAACTCGCCCGAATCATGATGCGTTACCCCGAGTAGTTGTTGTTACGGCCTCACCGCGCCGGCTGCACATCTTCTCGCATCGAGGGCCGGGCGCAAAGCGAACGCAAAGCGTGACAAAAGGTGCAACTCCCGGTATCTGGAAACGGTTCCAGCGTCGTTGCGCGGCGACGGTGTGACGGATGACCTGCGCGCGCGGGGGGAATCGTGCATATAATGGCACCATCGCGTCCAAGTGGTTGTTTGAAATAGAGATGACGCACCACGGTAAAAAACGCCTGGTCGCCGCAACGGCGCTGCTGTGCGCCCTGGCAGGCGCGCAGGTGGGCGTGTCGAGTGTTGCCCAGGCGGACACCCCTCCGGAGGCGCAGCGCGCGCTACCTGAGGGGCAGCGCGTCATGCTGACTGCGCCCGAAGCCAGCCTCCCGCCGGTGGACCATGTCGTCGTACACAAGTCCGAGCGCAAACTCTTCCTCATGCACGGCTCGACCATCGTGCGCTCCTACAAGGTCGCCCTCGGCCTGAACCCGATCGGGCAGAAAGAGCGCGCAGGCGACTCCCGGACGCCCGAGGGCGAGTACCGCCTCGTGCGCCGCAATCCGCGCAGCGACTACTTCCTGTCGCTGCAGGTGTCGTATCCGAACCAAGCGGACGTCAAGCGCGCCCGGCGCAATCACTGGAACGCGGGCGGCTCGATCATGATTCACGGCCTTCCGAACCAGCTCAAGCACACCCCCAGGTACTATGAGCACACGGACTGGACGGACGGGTGTATCGCCGTGACGAACGCTGACATGGTGGAGATCTGGCTGCTCACGCCCGATAACGCGCCGATCGACATCCTGCCATAGTCAGGAGCCTGCGCCCTCGCTACGGCGATCATCACTCACACAGGCTCCGGCAGGCCTCGAGGTTTGGCGCGCGTGGAAAGCAGCATCGTCGTTCCTGAATTCGTCGACGCCCGAGTCGGGCCCCGCGGCAGCCTCGAGAATCTCTCGCAGGCCGAGATCGGCAAGCTGCTCGACTCCAGCCACAGCGGCCTGTATTCCCTGTTCCGCAAATGCGCACTGGCCGTACTCAACAGCGGTGCGGGCACCGACAACGCCAAGGAGATCTTCGACCACTATCGCGACTTCGAAGTCGAGATCGTGCGCCAGGCGTGGGGGATCAAGCTCGAGATCCACAATGCGCCGCCGGCGGCGTTCGTGGACGGAGAGATGATCCGCGGCATCAAGGAGCACCTGTTCGCCGTACTGCGCGACGTGGTGTTCATCGCGAACGAAATCGTCGAGAGCGGGCAGTTCGACCTGACCGATTCGGCATCGATCACCAACGCGGTGTTCCACATCCTGCGCAACGCCCGCGTGCTGGATTACAAGGCCCGGCCGAATCTGGTGGTGTGCTGGGGCGGACACTCGATCGGCACCGACGAGTACCAGTACACCAAGAATGTCGGCTACGAGATGGGCCTGCGCGGGCTGGACGTGTGCACCGGATGCGGCCCCGGGGCCATGAAGGGCCCGATGAAGGGCGCGGCGGTGGGACATGCCAAGCAGCGCATCGAGCATGGCCGCTACATCGGCATCACCGAGCCGGGCATCATCGCCGCCGAGCCGCCCAACGCCATCGTCAACCAGCTCGTGATCATGCCGGACATCGAGAAGCGCCTGGAGGCATTCGTGCGCCTCGCGCACGGCATCGTCGTCTATCCCGGTGGCGCGGGTACGGCGGAGGAGATCCTGTACCTGGTCGGGATCCTGATGGATCCGGCGAACCGCCAGCAGCCCTTTCCGGTCGTGCTGACCGGCCCGCGTCCGAGCGCGGCCTATTTCGAGCACATCCTGCAGTTCATCGGCCGCACGCTCGGAGACGAGGCCGTGCACCGCTTCGCGGTTGTCATCGACGATCCGGCCGAGGTGGGACGGCAGCTGGTGCGCGGCATGGAGGCCGTGCGCGAGTTCCGCCGCCAACACAGCGACTCGTACAACTACAACTGGCTGCTGTCCATTCAGCCGGATTTCCAGCAACCGTTCGAGGTCACGCACGAATCGATGCGCGCCCTGGAGCTGCAGCGTGACCAGCCGCCGCATCAGCTTGCGGCGAATCTGCGGCGCGCGTTCTCCGGGATCGTGACCGGCAACGTGAAGGAGCACGGCATCAAGGCCATCGAGCGCCACGGCCCTTACGAGCTCTCCGGCGATCCTGCGATCATGCGGCTGCTCGATGATCTCCTCACCGCTTTCGTCGCGCAGCGCCGCATGAAGCTTCCCGGCACCGAGTATCGCCCCGTCTATCGGCTCGTCGCCTGATTCGAGCGCGTCGCGCCGTGCTCGCACCCGTCGGCTAACGCGGGCCTCGTCGCGCACGCGCCCGTTGCATGACGTGGCTTGGCCGCGCCACGCGCGCGTCGTCAGCGCCTGCGCGGCCCGCTGCGCTCGCCGACTGACGAAGCGCTCGCGTGACATAACGTCCAGCCTGGCTTCACACGCGAGTGCGTTATTGCGAGAGCAATGTCCCAGCGTTCGAGCGGCGCCGTTTGCCTGTGAACCAGTTCCTGCGGCGCCGTTGGCCGAGAACGTAGGCTGCTGACAAAGTTTAAGGAGCGGCAATGAGCTCACCCGACAGAGGGCGGGGCGATTCGCCCGGTTCACGAAGCGAGCCGGCGGCCACCACCACCAAGACACCAGGGAACCTGCCAGGTCCTGCGGAGGCCGCGGACCCGTATTCGAGCTGGCTCGATCGCATGCAGCGCGCGCGTGCGCGCCACGCAGCCATCACGAAGAATCTCTACAGCTGGTCCAACTACAAGAGCTGGGCGGACAAGATGCGAGACTCCTGGGACGTCGATGAGTCGTCCGCGGGGGCAGCGCCCGCTCATCCGGGCGCGCCGAAGCCTCCCCTCAAGAAGTAGTCGTTGCGTCCACCGTAACCGGTGGTGGCGGAGTGGATTGCGGCGGGCTCTCTGGCTGACCGCCGCGCGAGCGCTCCAGCCACTCCACCAGCGGCCGCCACTGCTCGATGTCGTCCTGCGCGACGTAGCTCTTCATCTCGTGCACGCCAATGCCAAGCTCCGCTGCACGGACGTAGTTCTGCGAGTCGCGGATGGTCGCGACGATGGGAATGCCGAGCGTCTGCAGGAAGCGGATGAGCGACTGGTAAGTAAGGGTATTGCGGCGGACACGATTGGCGATCACCCCGAGGCGGTCGTCCTCGCGGCGGATCTTCGCCACCAGCAGCAGGTCGCGGATGACGCGTGAGCAGGTGTGGATGTCGATGTCCGAGGGGAGCACCGGCACCAGAATTTTATCGGCCTCCTTGGTGACTTCCGGCAGGTTGCGCGATTCGATCGCGGCCGGCGTGTCGACGATGACATATGTCGTATTTTCCGGAACGCGCAGCTGGAAGGCGCGCGTGGTGCGGCTGTCTTTCTCGAATGCCGCGATCGCATGGATGGGCGGCTGAGTCGCCTGGCGCTTCTTCACCCAGCGCATGGAGGAGCCCTGCGGATCGAAATCCATCAGGACCGTCGGTTGCTGACGTGAGGCAAAGTAGCTGGCGAGGTTGGTCGCGAGGGTCGTCTTGCCCGAGCCGCCTTTGGGGTTCAGGACGACGATGCGCTTCATGCTGGGGAGCGTACGCACCCCTCCTGCAGCCTGCAAGGGCGAATCCGAAGGCTATTGAAGTGACTGTGAGATCGAACACGCCTGTTGTCATATACGCTCCGTAGAGTGCCGACCATGGAACGCTTGCTGCTGTTGTGGGATGACCTCGACGACTTCGCTCATGCCTGTCGCCACCTGGCTACGTCCGCGGTCGAAGAGGTAGGTGCACTCTCGGCGCCCGTGACCGCGGCCGTCTCGACGGTCTTCGCCCTGGTGCTTTGGCTGTTCAACCCCGCTTGATCCTGCTCACGGTCCCTTAAAAGGGGCCTTCGAGCTTGAAAAATCGCTCCTCGGTTCCCAAGATCCTGGCCCGGCCGCGAACGGCTGGCCCATTGCGGGCTGGCCCATTGCGGGCTGGCCCATTGCGGGCTGGCCCATTGTGGGCTGGCCCATTTTTGACCTCATGGGGGAAGAGCGATCATGTCCAGCACGGTGCAGGAGCCGGGCGAGCCGGTTCAGGGAGCCAGCGGCAAGCAGACCCTCGGATTTCAGGCGGAAGTCCGCGACCTGCTGAAGCTGATGATTCACTCCCTGTACAGCCACAGGGAAATCTTCCTCCGCGAGCTGATCTCCAATGCCTCCGATGCGAACGACCGGCTGCGCTTCGCCGCGCTGGCCGAACCGGCTTTGCTGGGCAGTGAGCAGGAGCTGCAGATCACTGTCGAGGCAGACAATACCGCCGGCACCGTCACGATCCGCGACAACGGCATAGGGCTCACACGCGAGGAGGCCATCTCCAACCTGGGCACCATCGCGCGCTCGGGAACCGCCGAGTTCTTCCGCTCCCTCTCCGGAGACCAGCAGAAGGATTCGCAGCTCATCGGCCAGTTCGGTGTCGGGTTCTATTCCGCTTTCATCGTCGCCGACCGCGTCGAGGTGCTGTCACGCAAGGCCGGCGCCCCCGCCGAGGCGGGCGTGCGCTGGGAGTCCAGCGCGGAGGGGGACTTCACGGTTGAGACCGTAACTCGGGAGGAGCGCGGTACTGCGGTCACGCTCCACCTGAAGGCGGACGCTAAGGAGTTCGCCGACGCCTATCGCCTGCGTTCCCTCATCCGGCGCTATTCCGATCACATCGGCTTTGCCGTGCGCATGCGCAAAGAGGGCTCCGCCTCGCTCGACTACGAGGTCGTGAACCAGGCCAAGGCGCTGTGGACGGTGCCGCGGGCGGACATCAAGGACGAGGAATACAAGCAGTTCTACCAGTACATCGCCCATGACTTTACCGACCCGCTGGTGTGGAGCCACAACAAGGTCGAGGGCAAGCGTGAGTACACCAGCCTGCTGTTCGTCCCCAGCCGAGCCCCGTACGACCTGTTTCAGCGCGAGGCCCCGCGCGGCCTGAAGCTCTATGTGCGGCGCGTGTTCATCATGGACGACGCGGAAGCCTTCCTGCCCACCTACTTGCGATTCATCAAGGGCGTCGTCGATTCCAACGACCTGCCGCTGAACGTCTCACGCGAGCTGCTCCAGCAGGACCCGGAAGTCGATGCCATCAAGGGCGGCCTCACCAAGCGTGTGCTGGACCTGCTGGCGAAGCTGGCGAAAGACGAGCCGGAGAAATACGCGACCTTCTGGAAGGAGTTCGGCACGGTGCTCAAGGAAGGTGTCGCCCAGGATCACACCCACCGCGATCGCCTGCTTCCCCTGCTGCGCTTCGCGAGCACCCATAACGAAAGCGTCGAGCCGACGACCAGCCTCGCCGAATACCTCGAGCGCATGAAGCCGGGCCAGGAGCGCATCTACTACGTGATCGCCGAGAGCATTCCGGCGGCGCGCTCGAGCCCGTACATAGAGAAGCTCAAGGAGCGCGGACTGGAGGTCCTGCTGCTGGCCGAGCGCGTGGACGAGTGGGTGATGGGCCAGCTCGACAAGTTCCAGGACAAATCCTTCAAGGACGCCGCCCGCGGGGATCTGGAGCTCGGTACGCTCGAGAGCGACGAGGACAAGAAGCAGCACGACACGGAGGTCAAGGAGAGCAGCGACCTGCTCAAGCGCGTGAAGGAGGCCGTGGGCGAGCGTGTCGAGGAGGTCCGCGCCAGCACGCGATTGAAGGACTCACCGGCCGTGCTGGTTCTGGGCGAGCACGATATGGGCTCGAACATGCGGCGGATCTTCGCCGCAGCGGGGCAGAAAGTGCCCGACACCAAACCGACGCTCGAGGTGAACGTCCATCACCCGATCGTGAAGTATCTGGAGAGCATCGCGGACGCGCAGCAATTCGGCGAGCTCGCGAACCTCATCTGCGATCAAGCCGGTCTGGCCGAGGGCGGGCAGCTCGCCAACCCGGCCGAGTACGTCCAACGTCTCAACCGTCTGCTGGTGAGGCTCGCGGGCGTGCCGGGCTCGGCGCCGGGCGTGGGCTGACGTGCCGAGCAAGGCGCCGCGCGCGCAGCGGATGGTCATACCCGGACCCGCAGGCGCGCTCGAAGCGCTGCTGGAGATCCCGGAGCAACACGACGCCGGCCATTTCGGCGTCGTCTGCCATCCGCATCCGCTATACGGCGGGACGTTGGAGAACAAAGTCGTCCATACGCTGGCACGGGCCTTCCAGGAGCTCGGCGCGCCGACCCTGCGTTTCAACTTCCGGGGCGTCGGCGACAGCGGCGGCGAGTTCGATCAGGGCCGCGGCGAAGTCGAGGATGCGCTCGCAGTCGTCGCACAAGGGCGACACTTGTTTCCCGGCGCCGCGCTGTGGCTGGCCGGATTCTCATTCGGCGGAGCAGTGGCGGTGAGCTCGGCGGCGCGTGCCCATCCTGAGCGCCTGGTGCTGGTCGCCCCGGGTGTCACGCTTTTGAATGTGGGGAATGCAGCGCCGCCGTGTCCCTGGCTGATCGTGCAGGGAGATGCCGACGATGTCATCGAGCCGAAGTACGTGCTCGACTGGGCGGCGAGCGTAGCTCACCCGTCCCAGGCCCACCCGCAGCCCCAGATCCGCGTTCTGCCGGGAGCGGGACATTTCTTTCATGGACGGCTGCACGAGCTGCGCGCGGCCGTTCTGACATTCCTGCGCGCCGGGACAACCCAGAACTAAAAACCCGGAGGAACGTGTGTGCGTTCCGTCCGGGTATTCAAAAACCGCAACTGCAACGCGTTTCGCGCTGCTCGAGCGGATAGACGTCTTATGAATTGACCATCGACTTGAGGGCCTTCAACGGCAGAGCCCGAACCTTCTTGCTCGCGGGCTTGGCCTTGAACGTCATCTTCTCGCCCGTAAACGGGTTAACCCCTTCGCGTGCCTTGGTAGCAGGCTTCTTCACGACCTTCAGCTTCAACAGTCCGGGGATCGTGAACAGACCGCCGCTCTTGAGGCTCTTCTTGATCACGCCACCCAGGGAATCGAACACGCCCCCCACCTGCTTGCGCGAGAGCCCGGTGTCCTTTGAGATCTGAGTCAGGACTTCCGACTTCGTCGGTGCG
>DATNEN010000101.1:0-4279 GCA_035552975.1 Steroidobacteraceae bacterium | reverse complement strand
TCCCGGCGTCACGCTGGATGCCGGCGCGCCGTTCTCCGGCGATAACTCAGTTCTCTCGGCATCCATCCGCGGCATCGGCCAGAGCGACTTTGCGATCAACGTGAATCCCGCCGTCGGCGTATACCTCGACGGCGTGTACCTGGCCCGTACCGTGGGAGCGAACGTCAATCTGCTGGACGTGGACCGTGTCGAGATTGCCAAGGGTCCCCAAGGCACTCTGTTCGGCGCGAACACGATCGGTGGCGCCATCAGCATCATCACCCATACCCCGGGCGACAAGGCGCGCTTCATCGGGGAGGCCACCGGGGGGAGCTACGATCGGCGCGATCTGGCCTTCACCGCGGATATCCCGATCATCCCGGACAAGCTGCTCTCCAGCATCACCGTCGGCACCCAGAATCAGAACGGCTGGCAGAAGGTCATCCCGTACCCGACCAGCTCGCCGTACGGTCAGGCGCCCTTCGTGGTCGACTCGCCGACCGCCTATCCCGAGTCCGGCTATGAGACAGGGAGCGATTACGGCGGCACGGGCGTGACCATGATGCGCACCAAGGTGCTGTGGCTCGCCACGGACAAGCTGAATTTCACCTTCACGGGCGACTGGACGCACGAGAACCAGACGGCCCTGCCGAACGTCGTGGTGGGGACCTTCTCAGGGAACCTGCTTTCGTCCACGTTCTCGACCCTGTACAACCTGTGCATCAGCAACAACGCGGCGAGTCTGCCGGGGGCGATCGCGGCGGCCACTACCGTCCCGGGCATCGGCCCGATCTTCCCGGTCGGCTCGGAGAACAACGCGCTCTTCGGGGGCATCTGCTCGCAACCGCGCGCGCATGTGCCGGGGCTGTCGATCGGCGGCGCGCCGCTCCTCGGGGCCGGGTACCTGGGCGGACCTCCGGGCCCGTTCAACTACAACGATCATCCGGGTACGCCCTACTTGGGCTCGAATGATCCGCGGATTTACCTCGGCATGGCCGCCAGCAGCACCGGCAATATCAATACCACCTACGGAGTCGGCCCGGACTTCGCCCGCAGCGACGTCTTCGGTTTCTCGCTGACCGGCGACTACGTGCTCAACGATGCCATGAGCCTGAAGTCGATCACCGGGTATCGGCAGATGCGCTGGCGGATCGGCACCGAGCTGGACGGCACGCCCGAAACGATGTTCCAGGTCGTCGACAAGCAGCACCAATCGCAGGTCTCGCAGGAGTTCCAGCTCCTCGGCAAAGCGCTCGACGACAAGCTCAATTACGTCGCCGGCCTCTACTATTTCAAGGAATCCGGCTACGTGTACGACTACGTGCCGTTCGAAGGGATACTCGAGGTGTATGACGCGACGAACGACGCGCAGAATGTCAACTACGCGGCCTATTTTCACGCGGACTACAACCCGACTGCCCATTGGGGCTTCACCGTGGGCGGCCGTTACACCGATGCGCAGGCGTATTTCAGGCCCGGGCAGAGCGACCTCAACTCCTTCCCACTCGGATCGGCCGTGTATCCGCTGGCGACCGGCCAGCCCTTCCTGCACTACTTCCCGGGCACTTCCGACGGCCAGCAATGGCACATCTTCGATCCCACCGGCGGCATCCAGTATCATTTCAACGACGATGTGATGGCGTACGTGAGCTGGAGCAAAGGCTTCATGGCGGGAGGCTGGACGACCCGCGTCTCTGGCCCCGAGCCTTCGCCCAAGGACGCCGAGTTCGGTCCCGAGACCTCCAAAGCCTGGGAGCTCGGGCTGAAGTCTTCCTGGTTCAATCGCCATCTCATCGTCAACACGGACGTGTTCGACACCAACTTCGATGCCATCCAGCTCAATGTGCAGCATGGCGCCTCTCCCACGCTCGTCAACGCCGGCAACGCCAAGATTCGCGGCTGGGAGCTGCAGGCCCAATCGCTGGTGGGGGACTCCGGCCTGGAGCTGAACGGGTCTGCGGCTTACCTGGACGCCTACTACACCTATGTGAACCCCGCGGCTAACATTCCGGAGACCGCTTTGCCCGATGGCACCACGGTGTGCCCGGGCGGGCAGGCAGCCGGCTGCAGCATCAGCCTCGGCGGCTCGCCGCTCGAGGCCAAGCTGCCGAAAACCCCGCGGTGGAAGTTCACCTTCGATCCGATCTATACCTATGAGCTGAGCAACCAGGCCCAGCTGCGCTTCATCCCGGTCTTCAGTTACATCACGGCCATGTTCAACGACTCACTGAACACACCGCAAATGTGGCGTCCAGTCACGCGTAATCTGGACGCTTCACTGCACTACGTATCACCGTCTTCGATGTATGACGTGGCAGTCGGTGGAACCAATCTGACCAACGACCGCTACGTCAGCTCGGGCCAGCCGAACTATGCGGCTGGGTTCATAGACGCCTACTACAACGCGCCACGGGAGTGGTACGTCACGCTGCGCGTGCAGATGGGCGAATAGTTCGATCCCACACTCGATGCAAGAGGGCGAGCTTCTTTGGATTCCTAGCGCCAGGCGTGTCGAGCAAGCGAACGTGACGGCTCTCGGCCGCTGGCTGCAGCGGGAGCGGAGACTGTCATTGGCCGATTACACGGATCTCTGGCTCTGGTCCGTGGAGGATCTCGAGGCGTTTTGGGGCGCTCTGTGGGATTACTTCGGGGTGCAAGCCTCCTCGCCCTACGCGCGGGTGCTCGGCCGCCGCGCCATGCCCGGGGCCGAGTGGTTTCCCGGCGCGCGCCTCAACTACGCCGAGAACGTGCTGCGCCGGGAGCGGGATGGGGGCATCGCGCTGCTGCATGCCAGCGAGAGCCGGCCGCTCGAGGCGCTGAGCTGGCCGGACCTCGGCAGGCAGGTCCGCATCGTGGCCACGCGCCTGCGGGCGCTCGGGGTGCAACCGGGCGATCGGGTGGTCGCTTGGATGCCCAACATCCCGGAGACGGTGGCGGCGATGCTGGCGAGTACCGCGATCGGAGCCATCTGGGCGTGCTGCTCGCCGGACTTCGGCGAGCGTGGGGTGCTCGATCGCTTCGCGCAACTGACTCCGAAGGTGCTGTTCTGCATCGACGGCTACCGGTACGGCGGCAAATCGTTCGATCGGCGGGGGGAGCTCGAGCAGATTATCGCGGGGCTTCCCACCCTGCGGCAGGTGATTCACCTGCCGTACCTGGATCCCGACGCGCGCGCGCCGCGCGCTGATGCGCTGCCGTGGTCCGAAATGCTCGATCAGCCCGCCATCGATGCGGCCGATTTCCGTTTCGAGCAGGTTCCGTTCGATCATCCTTTGTGGACGCTGTTTTCTTCCGGCACCACGGGACTGCCGAAGGCGATCGTTCACGGTCATGGAGGCATCCTGCTCGAGACCCGAAAGAACGCAACCTTCCATTTCGATCTGCATCCCGGTGATCGGTTGCTCTTCTTCACGAGCACGGGCTGGATGTTGTGGAATTTCCTCGCGAGCACGCTCGCCACCGGCGCGATTCCCATTCTGTACGACGGGAGTCCTGCCTATCCTGCACCGGACGTCCTGTGGAAGCTGGCGCAGGATGCCGATGCGACCATGCTGGGCGCGAGCCCCCCGTATGTCGAGCAGATGGCACGCTCCGGCATCGTGCCGCGCGAGCGCTATGACCTGTCACACCTCACCAGCATCTCGCTCGCCGGCTCGCCGGCCACTCCGGGCTCCATGGCCTGGTTCTACTCCAACGTCAAGAAGGACTTGTGGGTCGCCAACGGCAGCGGCGGAACCGACTGCTGCACCGGTTTCGTCGGCGGCGTGCCCACGCTGCCGGTGTATGCCGGTGAGATCCAGGCACCCTCGCTGGGTGTCGCCGTCAAGGCATTCAACGTGAAGGGCGAGAGTGTCATCGACGAGGTCGGTGAGCTCGTCATCACCGAGCCCCTGCCATCGATGCCCGTCCGCTTCTGGAACGATCCCGACGATCGGCGCTATCGCGAGAGCTACTTCGAGGAGTTTCCCGGGGTGTGGCGGCACGGCGATTTCTTTCGCATCAATGCTCGCGGCGGCTGTTTCGTGCTGGGGCGCTCGGACGCAACGCTGAACCGCCACGGGGTGCGCATCGGCACGGCGGAGATCTACCGCGCCTTGGCGGCGCTGCCCGAGGTGGAGGACAGTCTGATCGTCAATCTTGATCTGCCGGACGGCGGGTTCTTCATGCCGCTCTTCGTCAAGCTCGCGCCGGGAGTCTCCCTGGCCGCGGCCTCGGAGAAGATCCGCGACACCCTACGCCGCGAATACACCGCCAGGCACGTCCCCGACAAAGTCATCGCCGTGCCGGTCATCCCGATGAC
>DATNEN010000100.1:0-7445 GCA_035552975.1 Steroidobacteraceae bacterium | reverse complement strand
CCCCGGGTTCCAGAGTGGCGACACCCAGTCATGCAACTGCTCCTTCGTATTCCAGGCGCGGAGCACGTACCGCGCGCAATCCCAATGCGTGACAAATTGCGTAAGTCAGCTCGGCGCGATTGAGCGTGTAGAAATGGAAATCGCGCACGCCTTGGCGCGCCAGCGCCTGCACCTGCTCGATCGCCACGTTTGCTGCGATGAGGCGGCGCGTGTCCGGATCGTCTTCCAGGCCGTGAAAACGTTCGCGCAACCACTCAGGTATGGTTGCCCCGCAGCGTTCCGCGAAACGCAGCACCTGTGGGAAGCGCGTGATCGGGAGAATGCCGGGAATGATCGGCGCGCCGATGCCGGCGCGCTCGCAGCGATCACGAAAACGCAGGAAAACATCCGGGTAGTAGAAGAACTGCGTGATGGCTCGCGTGGCGCCCGCATCGATCTTGCGCTTGAGATTGTCCAGATCGGCGGCGGCGGAAGCCGCTTCGGGGTGCACTTCCGGATAAGCGGCCACGGAAATGTCGAAATCGCCCACCGTGTGCAGGCCGGCTACGAGCTCGGAGGCATACTGGAAGCCATTGGCAGGCGGTACATACCCTGGAGGGGGATCGCCGCGGAGCGCAACGAGCTGCCGGACGCCCCTGTCCCAATACTGCCGCGCGATGTCGAGGATCTCCCCGCGCGAGGCGCCTATGCATGTCAGGTGAGGCGCGCCGACGAGAGCGGTCTCCTGTTGGATACGGGCGACGACGTTATGAGTGCGCGCTCGCGTCGAGCCATCGGCGCCGTAGGTGACGGAGACGAATTTCGGAGCCAGCGGCGCCAGTCGCGCGATCGACTGCCACAGGGTGCGGTCCATCGCCGCATCCGTCGGCGGAAAGAATTCAAACGAGACGCGTATAGGGGTATCCATGCAGGCAGCCCCGATCAACCCGCAGAAACGGTGCCGTGCGATTGCGCGGAGCGTGGGATGGCGACAGCGGCCAGAACGTGCTCGCCGTCGGCTTCGATGGGACTGACGCGCTCACAGCTCAGCCCGATGTCGCCCAGCAGCCTTCGCAGCTTCGCCAACGGATGCTCGACGACTTTCTCTTTCGTGCTTTCCAGAGCTTCATAGCGCTCGAAGAGCCAGAGGCGGCCGGTGGGCGCGAGCGCGCGCTTGCCTGCGCTGAGCATTCCGGCGAACTCGTCCGAGGGTGCGGCGAGATGATTGAGGAACACGGAGTCGAACGACTGGCCCGTTCGCGCGATATCGCGCTCGGTGAACCCCTCAGTGCTCGCGGCCAGCAGGACTTTGCACGCGAACCCGCGACGCTCGGCGTAGGCACGTGCGCTTTGCGCAGCGCGGCGTGAATGAGCGATCGCCGTACACTCGCTGGAGCTGGCCGCGGCACTCTCGAGAAGCTCCAGATGCTCGACGCCGACAACGAGCGACCGGCCCGATGCCGGGGAGGCCTGCGTGCTCTCCACGAATCCGCCCAATGCCCGCCCCAGACGCGACTCAAAGGTCCTGGCCACTTCCGGGTCGGAAGAGGCCGGGGCTGTCGTCTGACGGGAGGGCTGCGCCGTGGCCTGCAGTGCGCGCTCCCGGTCGCGAGCCAGTATCGGGTCCGATTGATCGACGAGCGCGAGTAGCCCTTGCACGAAGCTGGCAGCGGTAGAGCTCTGCGTGAGCCGGTAGTGCACCCACTGTCCCTGGCGCAGCCGCTCCAGCAACCCCGACTCGCACAGGATCTTCAGGTGCCGAGACACACGCGGCTCGCTCTGCCCGAGCGCCTCGGCCAAATCGGTGACGCTCAGGTCCCGTTGCGCGCACAGAGCCAGCAGCCGTACCCGGCTCGGCTCTCCGGCAGCGCGCATCCAGGCGACCAGTTGAGGGGAGCGGACTCGCATGAGGCGATAATTCAATAATTGCACATGTCTTTAATTCAAAAATAGCACAACGGTTCCCCTTCCGGCGCACCATGAGCTACTGGATCAGATATGAAACAGTCAGGGTAAAATTCAGATTAATGGACCGTCTGCGAGTCGTCAGGCCGGGGTGATCCGGTGGAGGAGGACTCCTCGAACAGCGCGGCCACGGCAGCCGCGTCAAACCGGTAGGGTCGATGGCAGAACTCGCACGTGACGGTGACCGCTCCCTGCTCTCGCAGGACGTCGCGAACCTCCTCGGCCCCGAGGGCGCGAAGCAGACTGGTCACTCTTCCCTGACTGCACCGGCACTCGAATTGGACCGGCGAGCCCCGGAACAGGCGCAGGTCATGCGCTGCAAACCCGCGATTGAGCAACTCCTCGACCGGGCACTCCAGCAGCTCGGCCGAGCTCAGGCTCTCGATGCCGCGTTGCGTGTCCTCCCAGATCTCCTGGAGGTCGGATTCGTCCTCGGCGGCGCGCCCAGGCACCTTCTGTACCAGTACGCCCGCGCCGCGCTCGTCATCGGCGGCCAGCAGCACGCGTGTGGGGAGTTGCTCGGAGGAAGCGAAGTACGCTTCGAGCGATTCGGCCAGCGACGCGCCCGTCAGCGGGACAACCCCCTGGTAGCGCATGCTGCGCTCTTGCGCCTCCACCGTGACCGCAAGCCGCCCATCGGTGCCGACCAACTGGCGAAAAAGCTTCGCGTCGCGCGGCGAAGAGGGAATTGCGCCGACTCCGGCAGCGTCGAACTGCGCCACGGCCCGCAGCCGAAAGTCGTGGGTGCACTGGGCAACGAGCAGCCTCACGGCTCCATTGCCCTGAAGCTGAAGAGTGAGTGTGCCGCGAAACTTGAGAGTGGCCGCCAGCAGCACCGAGGCGGCAACCGCCTGCCCCAAGAGCT
Source organism: Steroidobacteraceae bacterium (assembly GCA_035552975.1). Taxonomy (GTDB): domain Bacteria; phylum Pseudomonadota; class Gammaproteobacteria; order Steroidobacterales; family Steroidobacteraceae; genus 13-2-20CM-66-19. Next base: position 4,636 of record DATNEN010000100.1, on the reverse strand, counting down.
CGCGCACGATTTCCGGGTACTCCCGATGCGCTCGCACTTCGCGCCAGGCACCTTCCAGCCGCACCCAATGGCCGCGCACGGGCTTGTTCTCGACGATGAACCGGCGGACCTGGTCGACGCCAGGGACAACAATCTCGCTCATCCCCGGGAGCATGGGGACGCGCGCGGCGCATCGCAAGCACACACCCTCTCCGCGTAGAGGGGTCGGACGAGGAGCCTGGTCTGGCGGGGCGCGTTCCGACCACGCTCGCGCCAGTCGTCGGACGAGGAGCCTGGCCTGGCGAGGCGCGTTCCGACCACGCTCGCGCCAGTCGCGCGAGCCTATCCGGCGAGTTTCTTCTTCAACAGCTCGTTGAGCTGCGCGGGATTCGCCTTCCCCTGCGTCGCCTTCATGACCTGCCCGACGAAGAAGCCGAACAGCTTGTCCTTGCCCGAGCGGTATTCGGCAAGCTGCCCGGGATTCTTCGCCATCACTTCCTCGATGGCCCGCTCGATGGCCGAGGTGTCGGTGATCTGCCGCAAGCCCTTGGACTCGATGACCGAATCCGCTTCCGCGCCCTCCGACCACATGGCCTCGAACACTTCCTTGGCGATCTTCCCGGAGATGGTCTTGTCGGAGATGCGCTTGAGCAGCCCCGCCAGCCGCGCGGCGGACATCTTGCCGCCGGAGATCTCCAGCCCCTCCTTGTTCAGCGCAGCCGCCAGCTCGCCCATCACCCAGTTGGCGGCCAGCTTCGGCTCACCGGAAACCAGCGAGGCGAGCTCCTCGTAGTACGCCGCGAGCTCACGGCTTGCCGTCAGCACGCCCGCGTCGTACGCCGAAAGTCCGTACTGCGAAGAGAATCGCGCCGCCTTCGCATCCGGCAACTCGGGAAGGCTCGCACGAACGCCGGCGATGAGATCTTCGGTCAGCTCGAGCGGCAACAGGTCCGGATCGGGGAAGTAGCGATAGTCGTTCGCCTCCTCCTTCGAGCGCATCGAGCGCGTCTCGCCCTTGTCCGGATCGTAGAGCCGGGTCTCCTGCACCACCTTGCCGCCGGATTCGATCAGATCGATCTGGCGCGCGACCTCGAAGTTGATCGCCTTCTCCACGAAACGGAACGAGTTGAGGTTCTTGATCTCCGCGCGCGTGCCGAACTTTTCCGCGCCTTTCTCGCGCACCGAAACGTTGGCGTCACAACGGAACGAGCCCTCCTGCATGTTGCCGTCGCAGATCTCCAGGTAGCGCACCAACGTGTGCACCTTCTTCATGTACGCGACGGCTTCCTTCGCCGAGCGCATCTCGGGCTCGGAGACGATTTCGATCAGCGGCGTGCCGGCGCGGTTCAAGTCGATGCCCGAGACACCCGGCAGACCCTCGTGCAGCGACTTGCCCGCGTCCTCTTCCAGGTGCGCGCGCGTGACGCCGATGCGCTTGTGCGCACCGTCATCGAGAACGATGTCGATCGCGCCTGGACCGACGACCGGCAGCTCGTACTGGCTGATCTGGTACCCCTTCGGCAGATCGGGGTAGAAGTAATTCTTGCGCGCAAACACCGAGTGCCGGGAGATCTTCGCCTCGATCGCGAGCCCGAACTTCACGGCCATCTGCACCGCCGCCCGGTTCAACACCGGAAGCACGCCCGGATAGCCGAGGTCGACCAGATTAGCCTGCGCATTGGGGGGTGCGCCGTAGGCCGTCGGCGATGCGGAGAAAATCTTGGACTGGGTCGAGAGCTGCGCGTGGATCTCCAGTCCTATGACTGTTTCCCATTCCTTCATGCGTATCCCTCCGGCAGGCGCGCGTGCCAGTCGGTCTCGCGCTGATAGAGGTGCGCCACGTTCAGCATGCGCGCTTCGCCGAAATGCGGCGCGACGATCTGCAGCCCCACCGGCAGGCCCTGGACGAAGCCGCAGGGAAGCGACATCGCCGGCACACCCGCCAGATTCGCGCCGATCGTATAGATGTCGTTCAGATACATCGTGACCGGATCGGAGGTCTTGGCACCGATCGCAAAGGCCGGCGTCGGCGTCGTCGGCCCGATCACTACATCGACCTCGGTGAAGGCTCGCGCGAAGTCATCAGCAATCAGCCGCCGCACCTTCTGCGCTTTCAGGTAATAAGCGTCGTAGTAGCCGGCCGACAGCACATACGTGCCGGTCATGATCCGGCGCTTCACTTCGGCACCGAAGCCCTCGCCGCGGGAGCGCTTGTAGAGATCCATCAGATCGCGCGGATTCTCGCAGCGATGCCCAAACCGCACACCATCGAAGCGAGCGAGGTTCGAGGAGCACTCGGCGGGCGCGACTACATAGTAAGCGGGCACCGACAAAGGCAGATTCGGCAGACTCACTTCACGCAGCGTCGCGCCGAGCTTCTCGTATACGCCCAGCGCATCACGGATGCGACGCTCGACCTCGGCGTCGAGCCCCTTGTCGAAGAACTCCTTCAGCAGGCCGATCTTCAGTCCCTGCAGAGGCGCTTGCAGGGTGCTGAGGTAGTCGGGGACGTCCCGCTCGACACTGGTGGAATCGTTTGGATCGAATCCAGCCATGGCACGCAGCAGCAGCGCCGCATCCTCCGCCGTGGCGGCGATGATCCCGCCCTGGTCGAGACTCGATGCAAACGCAATCATGCCGTACCGGGAAACACGCCCGTAAGTCGGCTTGACCCCTGTGACCCCGCACAGAGCGGCCGGCTGACGAATCGACCCGCCCGTGTCAGTAGCGGTTGCCGCGGGAGCGAGTCGCGCGGCGACGACAGCTGCCGAGCCACCCGAGGAACCTCCGGGCACCAGGTCGGTATTCCAGGGATTGCGGACGGCGCCGAAGAAGCTCGTCTCGTTCGAGGAGCCCATCGCGAACTCATCCATGTTCGCCTTGCCCAGCATCACCGTGCCCGCGCCCTTGAGCTTGGCGACCACCGTCGCATCGTAGGGGGCGACGAAGTTCTCCAGCATCCGCGAGCCGCACGTCGTCTTCACGCCCTGCGTGCAGAAGATGTCCTTGTGGACGATCGGTACACCTGTGAGCGGCGTCGCATTTCCGCTCGCCAGCGCCCGATCGGCGGCCTGCGCGCACTGCAGAGCTTCCTCCGCCGTGACCGAGATCAGGGCGTTCAGCTTCGGCTGGCTCGCTTCGATGCGCTCGAGGAATACCCTCGTCAGCTCGACGCTCGAGAATTCCTTGCGGCGCAGGCCTTCTGAGAGCTGCGCCACAGTTTTGCCGTGCACAGTCACTCTATGACCTTGGGAACGAGGTACAGCGCAGCCGAAACCTGCGGTGCATTGGCTTGGTAGAGCTCGTGGCGGTCCTGTTCCGTGGCGAGGTCCGGTCGGAGCCGCTGCGAGAGGCCCGGAAGTGGGTGCGCCATCGGGGCCACGCTGGCCGTTTGCGCACGGTCGAGCTCGCCGACGAAAGCGAAGATCCGCGACAGGGTCTCCTGGTAGACCGGGACTTCGGCCTGTTTGAGCTCGAGGCGCGCGAGGTGCGCGATGTTTTCGATCTGCGAGGCAGTAAGGGCCATGACGAGAATCGCAAGAGAGTGATAGGGGGCGCTGGCTCGGAAGCGATGTGAAAAGCAGCGCAAAATCATACATGTTGCCTTGCTCAATGTCCTGTCGGTTGATATGTTACGCGCCACTTTTGGGGGTCCCCCGCCGCTTTCGTCTCCGGTCGCTTCATGTTCAAACGCTTGCGCGGCTACTTTTCCAGCGATCTGTCGATCGATCTGGGTACGGCCAACACACTGATCTATGTCCGCGACAAGGGCATCGTGCTCAATGAGCCGTCCGTCGTCGCGGTGCAGGACGAGCCCTCCCGGGGCGGCAAGATCATCGTCGCCGTAGGCTCGGAAGCGAAGAACATGCTCGGCAGAACTCCGGGGCACATCACGGCGGTGCGACCGATGAAGGATGGCGTCATCGCCGACTTCACCTACACCGAGAAGATGCTCCAGTTCTTCATCAATAAGGTGCACGGCAACCGGATGCTGAAGCCCTCGCCGCGCGTCCTGGTGTGCGTTCCGTTCGGCTCGACCCAGGTGGAGCGTCGCGCGATCCGCGAGTCGGCCGAGGGCGCTGGAGCTCGCAACGTCGCGATCGTGAGCGAGCCCATGGCCGCCGCGGTGGGCGCGGGCCTGCCGGTGCACGAAGCGCGCGGCTCGATGGTTCTGGACATCGGCGGCGGAACCTCCGAGGTCGCCGTGCTGTCCCTGAATGGCATCGTTTACGCGAATTCGGCCCGGATCGGCGGCGATCGCTTCGATGAGGCGATCATGAACTACGTGCGGCGCAACTACGGCATTCTCATCGGCGAAGCCACCGCCGAGCGCATCAAGATCGAGATCGGCTCCGCCTACCCGGGCCAGCAGGTCCGCGAGCTGTCCGTGAAGGGCCGCAACCTCTCCGAGGGCGTGCCGCGCAGCTTCACGCTCAACAGCAATGAGATTCTGGAGGCGCTGCAGGAACCGCTGCAGAGCATCGTCAGCGCCGTGAAGCAGGCGCTGGAACAGACCCCCCCGGAGCTCGGCGCGGACGTGGCCGAGCGAGGCATCGTCCTCACAGGCGGTGGCGCGCTGCTGCGCGACATCGACAAACTCCTCACCGAGGAGACCGGACTGCCCGTCGTCGTGGCCGATGACCCGCTCACCTGCGTA
>DATNEN010000099.1:0-19268 GCA_035552975.1 Steroidobacteraceae bacterium | reverse complement strand
TTGTCGAGCTTCATGTTCGGTATGCCGTACATGAGGAGCCCGCCCGGCCGGTCGTCGCGCTCCAGGACGGTCACCGAGTGGCCGGCGCGGTTGAGCTGCGCCGCGGCGGCGAGTCCGGCGGGACCGGAGCCGATGACCGCGACCTTCTTCCCCGTGCGCACCTCGGGTGCCTCGGGAGTGATCCAGCCCTGCTCCCAGCCCCGATTCACGATGGCGTTCTCGATCGTCTTGATGGCGACCGGCGGCGCATTGATGCCAAGGACGCAGGATCCCTCGCACGGCGCGGGACACACCCTTCCGGTGAACTCCGGAAAGTTGTTCGTCCGGTGCAGCCGCTCGAGCGCATCGCGCCACAGGCCGCGATAGACCAGATCGTTCCACTCCGGAATGAGGTTGTTGACGGGGCACCCGGAAGCAGCTCCCGAGATCAAAGTGCCGGTGTGACAGAACGGCACTCCGCAATCCATGCAGCGAGCCGCCTGATTGCGCAGCCGCTTGTCGTCCATGTGGTGATGGAACTCGTTCCAGTCGCGCAGCCGCTCGATCGGCGTCCGATCGACCGGAAGCTCCCGCAGATACTCGATGAATCCTGTCGGCTTTCCCATGACGTGCGGTCTTTTAGTTTCCACCGACGCGCGCCAGATCGCGCGCGTTCTCCTCGAAGGCCACCATGATGGCTTCGTCGCCGCTCAACCCCTGCTCATGCGCGCGCTTGAGCGACTCGACCGCGCGCTTGAAGTCTCTCGGAATGATGCGCACGAACCTGGCAACGAGGTCGTCCCAATGCTCGAGCACGTACTGGGCGCGGGCGCTCCCGGTGAGCTCGCGATGGCGCTCGACCATCGTGCGCACCTTCTTCACCTCGTCCGGGTCGGTGAGCGACTCGATGTCCACCATCTGCTTGTTCACGCGGGTGCCGAAGTCGCCCACCTCGTCCAACACGTAGGCGATACCTCCTGACATGCCCGCGCCGAAGTTGCGGCCCGCTGGACCGAGTACGACGACGTTGCCGCCGGTCATGTACTCGCAGCCGTGATCGCCGACAGCCTCGACGACCGCATCGGCGCCGCTGTTGCGCACAGCAAAGCGCTCACCGGCCATCCCTCGAATATAGGCTTCGCCGCTGGTCGCGCCATACAGGCCGACGTTGCCGACGATGATGTTTTTCTCGGGCACGAACGTAGAGCCGCTCGGCGGGAACACCACGATCCGGCCGCCGGAGAGTCCCTTGCCCAGGTGATCGTTGGCATCGCCTTCGAGCACGAAGGTCATGCCGCGCGGCATGAACGCCCCGAAGCTCTGACCGGCCGACCCCTGAAACTGGATGCGGATCGTGTCCTCGGGCAGGCCCTTCGGCCCGTGCTTGCGCGTGACCTCGCTGCCGGTGATCGTTCCGACGACGCGATTGACGTTGCGGATGGGCAGCACCGCGCGCACCGGCGTCCCGTGCTCGATCGCAGGCTTGCACAGCTCCAGGAGCGCAGTCACGTCCAGCGACTTCTCCAGGCCGTGATCCTGATCGATCTGGCGGAAGCGGCCGATTTCCGCGCCCACATCCGGCTGATACAGGATGTTGCTGAAATCAAACCCCTGCGCCTTCCAGTGGTCGATCGCGGCGCGCGGCATCAGCCGGTCGACGCGCCCGATCATCTCTTCCACTGTCCGGAATCCGAGCCGCGCCATGATCTCGCGCATATCCTGCGCGATGAAGCGCATGAAGTTCACGACGTGCTCGGGCTTGCCCGCGAACCTCTCGCGCAGCCGCGGATCCTGCGTGGCCACCCCGGCAGGGCACGTGTTGAGATGACAGACGCGCATCATGATGCAGCCCACTGCGACCAGCGGCGCCGTGGCGAAGCCGAATTCCTCCGCCCCCAGCAGGGCCGCGATCACGACGTCGCGCCCGGTCTTCAATTGCCCGTCGGTCTCGACGGTGATGCGGCTGCGCAGGTTGTTGAGCACCAGAGTCTGGTGCGTCTCGGCGAGCCCAAGCTCCCACGGCAGCCCGGCATGAGCGATCGAAGTCTGCGGTGAAGCGCCAGTCCCCCCATCATGCCCGCTGATGAGCACCACGTCCGCATGCGCCTTGGCAACCCCTGCAGCGATGGTGCCGACGCCCACTTCCGCTACCAGCTTGACGCTGATGCGCGCGCGGCGGTTGGCGTTCTTCAGATCGTGGATCAGCTCCGCGAGATCCTCGATCGAGTAGATGTCATGATGGGGCGGAGGGGAGATGAGCCCAACACCGGCGGTCGTGTGGCGCGTCTTGGCGATCCATGGATAGACCTTGGTGCCGGGCAGCTGGCCGCCCTCGCCGGGCTTGGCGCCCTGCGCCATCTTGATCTGCAGCTCGCGGGCGTTGACCAGGTAGTGGCTGGTGACACCGAAACGACCCGAGGCGACCTGCTTGATGGCGCTGTTCCTGGAGTCGCCGTTGGGCAGCTGCTCGTAGCGATCGGGATCCTCGCCGCCTTCGCCGGTGTTGCTCTTGCCGCCGATGCGGTTCATCGCCACTGCAAGCGTCTCGTGTGCCTCCTTGCTGATCGAGCCGTAGGACATCGCGCCGGTCTTGAAGCGCTTGACGATGCTCTCGACCGACTCCACTTCCTCGACGGGTATGGACTCGGCGGGCTTGAACTCCAGCAGTCCGCGCAGCGTCGCGATCCTCTTGGACTGATCGTCGATGAGTTGGGCGTAGGACTTGTACGTGGCGTAGCTGTTGGTCCGTACCGCCTTCTGCAGACGGTGGATGGATTCGGGGTTGAACAGATGATGCTCGCCGTCCGCGCGCCACTGGTAGAGGCCGCCGGTCTGCAGCGTGTGGCCGTTGGTGTCCCGCGCCGGAAACGCGGCCCGGTGGCGCAGCAGCACTTCCTGTGCAATGACGTCCATCCCGACGCCGCCGATACGCGAGGCGGTCCAGGTGAAGTATTCGTCGATGACGTCCTGGCGCAGCCCCACCGCCTCGAACACCTGGGCCCCGTGATAGCTCTGGATCGCGGAGATGCCCATCTTGGACATCACTTTGACGACGCCCTTGGTGGCGGCCTTCACATAGTTCTTGCAGGCGAGCTTCGAGTCGACGTTCGGGACCATCCCCTCGTGGATCATGCTCTCGATGGTCTCGAATGCGAGGTAGGGATTGACGACCGCGCAGCCGTAGCCGATGAGCAGGGCGAAATGCTGGACCTCGCGCGCTTCGCCAGTCTCCAGTGCGAGGCTGACGCGCATGCGCAGTCCCTCGCGAATCAGGTAGTGGTGCAGGCCACTCACTGCCAGCAGCGCGGGCACTGCAGCGAATTCGCGCTTCACGCCGCGGTCGCTGAGGATGAGGACGTTCACTTCCTCGTCCTCGATCATGCGGCGCGCCGCGAGACACAGCTCTTCCATCGACTTTGTCAGACCCTTCTCGCCGCGCGTGGCGCGGAACAGGATCGACAGCACCCCGACCTTCAGGCCCGGCACGTTCATGCGCCGGACCTTGGCGAATTCCTCGTTGGTCAGGATCGGCCCCTGCAGCTCGAGCCGGCGGCAATCCCCGGGCTGCGGCCGCAGCAGGTTGCCCTCGGAGCCGAGCCACACCTCCGATGCCGTGATCAGCTCCTCGCGGATGCAGTCGATCGGCGGGTTCGTCACCTGCGCGAACAGCTGCTTGAAATAGTCGTACAGCAGCCGCGGCCGGGTCGACAGTGCCGCCAGCGGCGTGTCGTTGCCCATCGAGCCCACAGCCTCGACGCCGTTCTTCGCCATCGGCTCGAGCAGCACACGCTGATCCTCGAACGTATAGCCGAAGGCGATCTGCCGCTGCAGCAGCGAATCCGGATCCGACGCAGGCACTTCGGGCGCGGGCGGCAGGTCCTTCAGGTGCACCAGGTGCTCGTCGAGCCAGCGGCGGTACGGATGCTGCGTGGCCACCGCGCGCTTGATCTCCTCATCGTCGATGATGCGGCCCTGCTCGGTGTCGACGAGGAACATGCGGCCGGGTTGCAGGCGGCCCTTCTGCACGATGTCTTGCGGTGGCAGGTCGAGCACGCCGGCCTCCGAGGCCATGACCACCAGGTCGTCCTTCGTGACGTAGTAACGCGACGGACGCAGGCCGTTGCGGTCCAACACCGCCCCGATCTGCTTGCCGTCGGTGAAGGCGATGGACGCCGGGCCGTCCCATGGCTCCATCAGGCTCGAGTGGTACTGATAGAACGCCCGCTTGTCCTCATCCATGCTCTCGTGATTCGACCAGGGCTCGGGAATCAACATCATCATGGCGTGCGACAGCGAGCGCCCGGCCAGCACCAGCAGCTCCAGCGTGTTGTCCAGCATCGCCGAGTCGCTGCCGTTCGGGTTGATGATCGGGCGGATCTTGGGCGTGTCCGCGCCGAACAGGTCGGAGTCGAACAACGCCTCGCGCGCCTTCATCCAGTTGTAGTTGCCGCGCAGCGTGTTGATCTCGCCATTGTGCGCCAGGTAGCGGTACGGGTGCGCGCGGTCCCAGCTCGGGAACGTGTTGGTGCTGAAGCGCGAATGCACCAGCGCCAGCGCCGTCTCCATCGAGGGCTGCTGCAGGTCGGTGAAATACTGATCCAGCTGCTCGGTGAGCAGCATTCCCTTGTAGACGATCGTCTTGTGGGAAAGGCTCGCCAGGTACCAGTACTCCGCGCCGTCGATGGTGGAGGTGCGGATCTCGCTGTAGGCGCGCTTGCGGATCACATACAGCTTGCGCTCGAACTCCATCTCGTCCTTGATCGCCGCACTGCGTCCGATGAACACCTGGCGGATGAACGGCTCGGAGGATTTGGCCGTCTCGCCCAGGGAGGCGTTGTTCGTGGGCACGGTGCGCCAGCCGAGCAGCGTCTGGCCCTCCGACTGGATGATGTGCTCGAACACCTCCACCAGCCGGCGGCGCTTGGTGGGGTTGCGGGGCAGGAACACCAGGCCGCTGGCGTACTCCCCGGGGCCGGGGAGGCTCAGGCGGTCCTTCTTCGCCACCTGCTGAAAGAAGGCGTGCGGCATCTGCAGGAGCACGCCGGCTCCATCGCCCGTATTGGCCTCGCAGCCGCAGGCGCCGCGGTGGTCGAGGTTACGCAGGACCTGGATGGCCTGCTGCAGGATCCGGTGGGATTTGCGTCCCTTCATGTCCACGACGAAACCGACGCCGCAGGCCTCGTGCTCGTACCAGGGGTCGTACAGGCCCTGCTTGCCGGGCTGCCCACGTTGACGACGATGGGCGCGGCGCGGGAGGCGCTCCTGAACGCTGTGTTTGTGCTGCATAGACGGCCACCATAGGACGCGGAGGCCGGAAATCTCGGGCTCGTACCGAAGGCGGGAGGCCCCGCTTAGGTCCCGCGTCGAAAAAAGCAGCGTGTGGCGGACGCGGACGTAGGCGCCTCCGGACACGGGCTCATGCCCGGGCGCCCCTCAACCGTCTCTACCGCCAGGATACCCCGATAATACCGGTGTTGGGGGCAGCGTCAATGGCGCAGACCATCGACGGAAAGCGGAGCGTCGTCAATGGCGCAGGGCATCGGCGGGACAGGGACTGTCGTCCATGCGGATTATCGAGCGGCCAGTGTCCGTTTTCGGCCGGGTCGGGCACCGGAGCGCGCAGGACCCGTACGGGGTCATCCCCAGCCGAGCAACCCGCGTGTCTCGCTCCACAGGCGGCTGACCACAGCCGCCGCCGGCTGGCTCGGGGCGAGCCGGGCCGATTGCCCGGCCCACGCCTGCATGCGGCGAATGTCGCCTTTCTGACTGGCTTCGCGCCGCATGGCCGCACTCAACCCCCGCTGAAGCGGGTATGGCGCTGGAGCCGGTGCGTCCGACGCCTGGGTGGCGCGCACATAATCGTTGAGTATCGAGCGACCGGCGCGGCCACTGAAGGCTCGGGTGAGCACGGTGTCTTCGGGCATCGTTCGCGCCAGCCCGTCCGCCCACGCTGGAGAGATCTGCGCTTCCGGACACCGCAGGAAGCCCGTTCCAATCTGCACCGCGCTCGCGCCGAGCAGGAACGCCGCCGCCACTCCTCTTGAATCTGCGATACCGCCCGTGGCAATCACCGGGATCCGAACGGTGTCGACTATTGCAGGCAGGAGTGCAAACAGCCCGACCTGGTGCGTCTCTGCGTGGGCGCTGTCGAAGGCTCCACGATGTCCTCCCGCTTCCATCCCTTGCGCGACGATGACATCGGCACCGGCTTCTTCAGCCGTTCGCGCTTCTGCGGCCGTCGTGGCCGTGGCGAACCAGGCGATCCCTCGCTTTTTCATCTCCTGTACGAAGGAGGGCGGATAGATTCCCATGATGGAGGAGATGGCGCGCGGTTGCGCGGCCAGCATCGCCTCGCACTGCGATTGGAAATCGGGGAGCTTGCCGCCGTCGGCGGCCTCGGGCGCGACTGCCGGTCCCCAGCGGCCCAGGAACGCGGCGATCCGGGTTTCGTTCTGCCGATCGCGGAGCGGCGGCGGGTCGGGGATCCAGTTGTTCAGCGCGAACGCGTCCGTGCCCGCAGCACGGATCTGCGCGGACCAGCGCGCGATTTCCTCGGGCGTCATGAGCAGCACGCCGCAGGAGCCGAGGCCACCCGCTTGCGCGATGGCGGTGGACAGCGAGGGTGCGAGGATGCCGGCCATCGGCGCCAGCAGAATCGGTACCTCGAGGCGCAAGCGCCTGCAGAACTTCTCGATCCTCTCGTTCATGTCACACCTCGAGTGCACAGCACGGGGGCAAGGATACAAAAAGGCCGGCGGACTCGTATCATCGGCGCGATGAGCGAGCCAGTGCCCCATCGCATCGACCGCACCGAGCTGGTGTGGCCTGGCAAGTACGACGAGCAGGGCGCGCTGCTCGAGCCGCCGCGTCTGAATCTGCCCTTCCAGGTCCTGGAATCCTTCGCCGGCGGCGCGGCTGGCTGGAGGAACCGCCTGATCTGGGGCGAGAACTTGTGCGTTCTGGCCTCGCTGGCGGGCGAGCTGGCCGGCCAGGTCGATCTGATCTACATCGACCCTCCGTTTCTGGCCGGCCGCGACTTCACGCACTCCTCCGGCGAGGGGCTGCGTACCCAGGCCTACTACGACACGTGGGGCGGGGGACGGGACGCCTACCTGACGATGATGTGGCCGCGGTTGCTGCTTGCCCGCGAGCTGCTGTCCGAGCGCGGCTCGCTGTACTTCCACATCGGACCGAACGTCAATCACTACGTGCGTGCGCTGCTGGATGAGATTTTCGGCGCAGAGCGCGGCACCGAGATCATCTGGAAGCGCACGACTGCGCACTCCGACAGCAATGCCTACGGGACGGTGCACGACAAGATCCTCTTCTACACCAGGACCGCGCGCGCCATCTGGAACGAGCAGTTCCTGCCCCACGATCGCAAGTACGTGGACGGCAAGTACACCGGCCGCGATCCGGACGGCCGCCGCTACATGCTGGACAACATCACGAGCCCGAATCCGCGCCCCAACATGACCTACGTGTGGAAGGGGCACGCGCCGCCGGCGATGGGATGGCGGTACTCGCAGCAGAAAATGGCGGAGCTGGATGCCCAGGGGCGTCTGTGGTATCCGGACAGCAAGGCAAAGCGGCCGCGGCTGAAACGCTATCTGGACGAGTCCCGCGGGGTGCCGCTGTCCTCGATCTGGACCGACATCCGTCCGATCAACTCCCAGGCGAAGGAAGATACCGCCTACGACACGCAGAAGCCGGAGGCGTTGCTGGAGCGGATCATCGCTGCCTCCAGTGAGCCGGGGTCGCTGGTGCTCGACTTTTTCTGCGGTGCGGGCACGACCCTCGCGGTGGCCGACCGGCTCGGGCGCCGATGGATCGGCTGCGATCTGGGCCGCCAGGCCGTGCAGACCTCGCGCAAGCGGATGCTGGAGTCAGGAGCACGGCAGTTCGAGATCCTGGGACTCGGCTCGCACGAGCGCAAATACTGGCAGGCGGCTACGTTCGGCGATTGCGCGCCCGACACGGCGTATGTCGGGTTCATTCTCGATCTGTATGGGGCGCAGGCGCAGGAGGGGCGGCACCTTCACGGCCGTAAGGGGCAGGCGCTCGTGCGCGTGGCAGCCATCGATTCTCCAGTGACCAACGCGCAGGTCGAAGCGGCGCTTGCCGAGGCGGCCGAGCGGGGAGTGCAGGAGGTGCACATCCTGGGGTGGGACTGGGATCTGAGCGTGCGCCATCGCGCGGATGTCCGCTTCCTCGTCATCCCGCGCGAGGTCATGCAGAGCCGCGCCGTCGAGCGCGGTGACATTCGATTCTTCGAGCTGGCACAAGTGCAGCTGGAAGTGGTTGCTTCAGGGACGGGCGTGCGGCTGCACCTGCGTGATTTCGTCCTGCCGTCCGTCGAGCCGGCGACCGGCTGGAAGTGGTCCGACTACATCGACGGCTGGGCGGTGGACTGGGACTTCCGCAGCGACCCGTTCACCAGCCGATGGCAAGCCTATCGGACCAGGCACAACCGGGAGCTGAAGCTGGAGACGCCGGCGTACACGTACGCCGCACCCGCGGTCCACGAGATCCTGGTCAAAGTGACCGACATCTTCGGCAACGACACCCGCCACCTCGTGCGTTGGGAGTCGAAATGACACGCCAATTCCCGAGCGCAGGGCTGCAGTTCACAGAAAATCACATTTTCTGCTGCGGCGCGCAACGCCCTTGCTAGGCTCTGCGGCTGATTGTTGCGAAAGCGATGGCAGTGGCAGGCTCCGGCGACAGAATCAATCACACGACCTTGCGGTTGAAGAAGATCATCGATCTGCAGTCGATGCTGGTGTCACTGCAATTCAATCTGCCGGACTTCATGCAGGCGGTGCTCACCCAGGTGCAGGCGCTCACCGGCTCCGGCGGTGCGGCGGTGGAGCTGCTGGAGGGCGATGAGCTGATCTACGCGGCCGCCAGCGGCTCGATCGCCCCGCACGTCGGGCTGCGATTGCGTGCTATGGGCAGCCTTTCGGGCTTGAGCATTCGCAACGGCGAAGTCCTGGTCTCCACCGATACGGCAACCGATCCGCGCGTCGATCTGGACGCCTGCCGCAAGCTCGGCGCAGGCTCGCTGATCGTAGTGCCGCTGCGGCGCATGGGTACCGTGACCGGAGTGCTCAAGGTCATCTGGGGCGACCGCCGTGCGTTCGAAGAGCACGACATCGACATGCTGCGGATGACCGCCGGCCTGCTCGGCGCGGCTCTCGGTCAGCAGCTGGAGATCGATCGCCGCCGCCAGCTGGAGGAAGAGCTGAGCAACATGGCCGGGCACGACCCGCTGACGGGCTTGCCCAATCGCCGGCTGTTCAAGGATCGACTCGAGCAGGCACTGGCGCGCCATGCCCGCAGCCCCGCCGGCGAGCTGGCACTGATGTACTTCGACATCGATCACTTCAAGAACATCAATGACAGTCTCGGCCACGCTGCCGGCGATACGCTGCTGAAAGGATTCGTGCTGCGGATCAGGGCATTGGTGCGCAGCGTCGACACGTTCGCGCGCCTGGGCGGCGATGAGTTCGCGTTGCTCATCGAGAGCGTTCCGAACACCGCGGCGGCGGAAGCGGTTGCGGAGAAGATTCTGGAAGTGACCCAGACGCACTTCGAGCTCGAAGGGCAGATCGTGCGAGTCAGCACCAGCATCGGGGTGGTTACAGTGGGTCACAACAACAACATCACTGCGGACGACCTGATCCGCAATGCGGACGGCGCGATGTACGAAGCCAGACGAGCCGGCCGCAATGCTTTCCGCACAGTGCGCAAGGACGCTTCCGCCACCTCTTGAGGCACGCTCTTTGCGAGCGGCTTGTCCCCCGGTCAACGGCCCGGTCGCTTTGACGTTTCAATCTCGAGGATGCACGAGCCGTCACGTCCTCCAGCAGCGCTGCAGTGGGGGATTTGCGTGGCGCGGGCGTAATACGAGCTCGAGCGCCTGCAGTCTGCAATGGCAGGTGCGGCGACATTTCAGTGGAGGACCTATGCTGTATTCCAGAAGCGTTTCCGGCGCCGCGACGCCGGAACCCCCGCGACGTGCTGTCCGGATGGCAGTGCTCGCGGCTTGCGTGGCGTGCGTCGCCGGTTGCGGCGGCAGTGACGGTCAGGTCGGCGATGTCTACTGCCCCGGAACCTACTGCGTTCCCTGCACGACCAACTGCGGGCCCTACGAGGTTTCATACGGGCTGGTGGCCGGCAACTTCGCCGGGAACGGGTTCACCTCCGTCGTGCAGACGAGCATGGTCGTCAACGGCTCCGGCCCCTATCCGGGGTCGCTGAAAGCCTCGCTGGGGAGCGGCGTAGGCAGCTTCGCTGCGCCGGTGCTGACCGCCGACGGGTACAGTCCGCTCTATCTGGCCAGCGCCGATCTCAACGGCGATCACCTGCCGGATATCGTCTCGGCCAGCTATGACGATGGCTCGCTGGCGGTGTTCTTCAACAACGCCTCCAGTCCGGGCAGCTTCAGCGCGCCGCTGGTCCTGCCTTCTCCTGGGGCTTCGCAAGTGGCGATCGCCGACATGAACGGCGACGGGCTGCCCGATCTGATCTCGGCCGACTTCAACGTGTCGCTGTTCCTGCAGAGCGCACCGGGAGCGTTTGCCGCCCCCATTCCTCTCTATCCCGGCGGCGCGAACTGGGTAGCGGCCGGCGATCTCAACAACGACGGGGTTGCGGATGTTGCCGTCGTCGACAACTACGGGGTCTGGATGCTGCTGCATACCGGGGCTCCCACGGCGACTACTTACGCGGCACCGCTTGCGGTGTACACAGAGGCGCCCAACGCGTGGTACGTAGGCGCCAATATCGTCGCTACCGCGGACGTCAATGGCGACGGCTTGAAGGATCTGATAGTCACGGACCCGGGGCCTGTTGGCGGTGGAATGCCGACGGTGGCGGTGCTCATGCAGAACCCGGCGAGCCCGGGTACCTTCCTGGCCCCGGTGAGCTATGCGACTGCCTCCGGCAGCCTGGGTCAGTCCATCGCGGTCGCGGACGTGAACGGAGACGGACATCCTGACATCGTCATCGGGGGCACCAACGCGGTGAGCGTGTTGCTGCAGAACCCTGCCGCGCCCGGCACTTTCATGGCCGCGGTCAGCTATTCCGTCACGGACGCCAATGAGATCGCCGTCGTGGACGTCAACGGAGACGGCTTGCCGGACGTGGTCGTGGCCACCGGACCGATGCAGCAGGCGGCGAACGGCGTGGTACCCAATATCGCCGGCGTGTTGCTGCAATCCTCGACCGCGCCCGGCACGTTCGGCGCTCTGCAAGCCTTGCCCTGATGTAAGCGCTCAGCCCGCGGGCGGCGTGCCTGTGCCCTCCAGGATGGCCAACTCCGCGCCCTCGAGCACGTAGGGGGCGAACAGGAAGTCGCGGATGAAGGCGATCCGGTCGTGCATCCAGTCCACCAGGACAAAATACGCGGGGCGATCCGTCGGTGCGCGCTGGTCGAACACCAGCATGGCGGGCCGGCCCTCGACCAGACCCGCGGCGAAGCGCCAGTTGAGAGTAGCGGTGCAGGTCTCCCCGACCTCGCCACGGCCGCTGCGCCGCAGTCTGTTGACCAGATCCAGGCGAACCTCGTCGGCGAGCATGCGGCGCACCGAGTCGAAGTCGCGCTCGTTGAAGCAGTCGACGTATCTGGCGAGACGGAGCTGCTCGGCCTGCCCCAGGGAGGGAAGCCGGATGTCCTCGGGCTCTTGCGCGAGCTCGCGAAGCCGCAGGCGACCGCGTTGCAACGCCGACTTGGTAGCCGCCAGGCTGGTGTCGGTAATGCTGCAGATCTCCTCGTCGAGGGCCGCGAATGATCGAAACGCGGCGCCCCGATTCGACACTTCAGAAATCGTGCATCAGCATCAGCTTCACGACGACTGAGTCGCTCGAGCGGGTGAGCCCGTACCCCACGCCGAACTCGATACCGTTGCTGGCGCCTCCGTAGTCGAACACGGTGAACAGCGTCTGCTGCTGCTCCGAGCCGCCGCTGAAGTGGTCCAGGGGCCCGAAATCGGAGTAGTTCTCCAGCGCCACGGCCACCTTGCTGTTGATGTTGTAGGCGGCGCGTGCCGCTGGGGCGAAGTCCAGCTTGCCGAGGCCGTTGAACTCGCTGTCCAGGATGGGATTGAAGATCAGGTCGAAGCGCCCCAGGTGCACGCCGATGATCGGCCGCATCTCCCCCGAGTAGCGGCTGCTCTCCCAATAGGGCTTGTTGTAGCTGAGCTCGAAGTTCAACCCGTAGAAGACCGTCCGATCGTGTGCGTGCGGTACGACGAATAACGCGCGCAGCTTGAATCCCTCGAACAACAGCCGATCGTCGTTGGTATAGCTGTAGACCGGCAGATACATTCCGGCCTCGAACCAGTCCGTGACCCCATAGGCCCATTCGGGCACGCCGTTGAGCGTGTGATCGGGGACGATGCCGCCGGGAAAGTCCGCCTGGCGGCGGCCGGAGAGCGTGAAGTTGTTGTGCCAGGTCAGGTTGAAACGGCCGGGCGCGGTGATCTCCGCGTCATAGACCTGTATTTCATCCGTCTGCGCCAGCGCTGCGGATGCCCAGGCCGCCAAAAGAATCTGCAATGCTGTGCGGCCGACTCGACACACCGGGCGGGAGTCTAGGCGGAGGCAGAGGAGCGCGCCATGCGCTTACAGCAGCGTCACTACCGTGCGGACGCGTCGTTGTGAGATGCGAATGCGTCGCAGTGAGTTCATGTATCGCAGTTAGATCAGCGCTCGTAGTCTGCTCACAGGCGCTGTCGGGGGTTCCGCGAAGTCGCGCGCGGGTCAGGGCCCGAGCTCGTCGTGCACGTACGTCGCAACGTCGGTGACGTTCTGCTCGCTCAGCAGATCCGGATACAGCTTCGGCATCGGCAGCTTGGGGTCCTTGATGAAGCGGATGGTGGCGGCGCGGTCGAGCCGCGCCTTCAGATTGCTGAGCTTGTGATCGGCGATCATGTTGCCGTCGGGGCCGTGACAGGACACGCAAACCTGGTTGTAGAGCTTGCGGCCGTTGGCGATATTGGCCGCGCCCGCCGCGCCCGCCGCGCCCGCCGCGCCCGCCGCGCCCGCCGCGCCCGCCCTCGGTGCGGGCTGCACACCGCCAGCCCCGTGCGAGCCGTTGAGCGCCATCACCACGACGCTAGGCACTCCGAGCGCGCCAAACGCAGTGCGCGACACGTTACCGGAGGCGAACGCAACGTACTGCTTGCCGCCGATGTCATACGTGACGACCCCTCCAGCCAGCGCTCCGCCCGTGGGCGCCTTCTTGAGCAGCGCTCCGCTCTTGCTGTCGAATACCAGTAGGTTGCCTGCCAGATCTCCGGTGAAGGTAACTCCGCCGGCCGTCGGCGCAACGCCGGCGATGACGGGCTTCTCAGCGTGATATCGCCAGCGGATCTTCCCGGTCTCGCTATCGACCGCGGTGACCCAGCCGGTGATGGGTCCAACCGGGGCCACCGTGCCGCCGAAGTTGGCTTCGTCGGCGGAGTACTTCGTCGTGCCCAGCTTGACATCGAAACAGGCATCTACCGAGCCGGTGACGAGAGTTTTGTTGAGACGATCGAGCGTAGGCCCGTTCCACTCGACGCCCCCGGCGTATCCCGGGCACGCCCGGATGCCCTGCGGTGTTGCGCCGTTGGGCAGCGGGATCATCGTCGTCACCGGAGTACGGAACAGCACCTCATGAGAGTCCCGATCCACCGCGGTGACGTATCCATCCTTGCCGCCGAAGGCGACGACATCGCGAATCTGGCTGTCGCGATACAGCACGGGAGCGGCTACGAGGTCCAGGTCCTGCCAGTCCGCGGATGCCGTCTGATGCCACCATTTCAACGCGCCCGTGCGTGCATCGAGCACCACGATCGAGTCGGTGAACAGGTTGGATCCGGGGCGATAGTCCTTGTCGATGTCCGGCCAGGGGTTGCCCACCGGCACGAACAGCTCGCCGGTCGTGACATCCAGCGACATGGACCCCCACACCCCGCCGCCGCCGGTCTTGGCGGTCTTCGCCCGCTTCCAGGTATCGGCCCCGACCTCATTGCCCATGGGAATGGTGTTGAATCGCCACAGCTCGCGCCCGGTCTGCGCGTCATAGGCCATGACGCGGCCACGCGCGCCCAGCTCGCTTCCGGCAATGCCCATGTACACCACGCCGTCCCAGGCAAGCGGCGCCGCCGATGCGGATTCACCCAGTCGTGGAGTGCCGATGACGTCTTTCCACAGCAGCTTGCCGGTAGCCGCATCCAGAGCGATCAGGCGTGCGTCTCCCGTACCTCGGAAGATTCGCCCATCCATCAGCGCCAGACCGCGATTCGAGGGCGAGTAGCGGTCCTCGTCCGGCTCGTAGGTGTACTTCCAGCGCACCGCGCACGTCCTCGCATCGATGGCCACCGTCTCGAGCCCGGTGTCGGTATAGATCACTCCATCGGCGACCACGAGCCCGGCGTGAAACGTCGTCGGGCCGTCGATCTGGACGCGGCAGACCTCACCCAGCTGCGCAGCGTTCGCGGGCGTGATCTGCTTCAGGGGCGAGAATCGCTGGCCGTCGAGCCGATTGTTGACGGTGAGCCATTGGGCGCCCGGTGTCGACTCCTGAGCGGCCGTGGGCGCGGTTGTGGCCAGAACCCCGAGCAGCGTGCCTGACAGGCACACCAGTATTCGTGCTGACAATGGAATGCCCCCGGTCGCCGGATCAGCCAACGCAGTCAGTTGGCGAGGTAATAGTGGAACACGACCTCGCGCTGGTCCGCCGATTCCTGCGCAGTCACGACGAATGTCGTGTTGTTCAGCCAGTCGTAGGCGCCCTTGGTCTCCGCATCCACGTAGGCGATGGCGCGGTAGTAGCCGTCAGGGCGGCGGTACCCCACATGCTCCATGTAGATGAACTCGCCGTTCTCGGCCTTGAGCATGAAGTGGGCGTCGACATCGCGAATCCTATCGGAGCGCACCGTGTCGTACTGGCCGCCGCTGTCGGGGTAGACGGTCGCGTTCAGGTGCGCGCCGCGGACTTCGCCGGACACGATGTCCTGATAGCGGAAAGCGCCTTTGGGCGTCTGGGATACCCTGGGCGGATCGTAGTGCGCCGTGAGTTGGAAAGCGTACTCGAGGCGTACCTCGCCCATCACTTTGGTATCGGTCTTGGGGACGACGAAATCTCGCATGGGTGGGCGCCTTCAGAGCACTTCGTAATAGGTGAACACGGTGTGATCGGGGTTGCTCTGCCGTTTGGCATCCGCGACGAATACCGTCCGATTCATCCACTCGTGGGGACCTGTGGGCGCGGTGAACACCGGTGTGGCGCGAAAACGCGTCCAGCCCGCCGACTGCGCATCGGCAGGAGGCAGCAGCGGTCGTCCCGGCTCGGGCCGTGATTGAAAGCGCCGCATGGTGCCGCGATTGTGGATGAAGATCAGCGCGCCGTCGGACGCCTCGAACATGTAATACGTGCTGAAGGTCGTCTTGTAGTAGTCGGCCCCGCTATGAGGCAGCACACGGCCCTGCAGTCGCGGGCCCCAGATCTCACCGCCGCCGACCGAGGTGTACCCGCGGCCGGTGGGTGAGCTGATCGAGTTGATCATCACCCGATCCGCGAAGAACACCGTCGCCGAGAAGGCCCACCGCAGTCCCGCTTTCGGCGCTTTCGGATCCGGGCCCTCGTAGTAGGTGGCCTGAGCACTGGAAGAGCCACCACCCCCCGCGTCGCGTTCAGGGCTCGCCGCGCGCGTGATTCCCGCGCCGAGCGCAGCTCCGGCCCCCGCTGTGGCCGCGGCGCCGAGGAAGTTGCGGCGACTGATGGGCAGCGTGTCCGCCCCGCCCGGGAACTCCGTACTCATAACACCCCCTCGACTTTTCTCTTCTACCAGGTCAAATCATCAGGGACCACGAAGTCCTTGTAGGGATCGTTCGGGTCCGTCGTCCTATCGCCCTTGTCCAGCGCAATCACGGCACGCTCGTCCCGTTCGCGAATGCGCGGCACGGCTTCGGAGGGCACCAGGGCGTAGTGGCCTCTGAAGCGAACGATCGCCAGCTCGCCCGCAGTCAGGCGATTGCGCAGCTCCGCGGTGATCGGGATGCGGCGGATGGTGGTGCCGTCGACGAAACTGTAGGAGTCGTCGCTTTCCACTTTGGGAAGGGCGACCTGCTCGACCATCTGGTTGACCTGCGCCCGGCGTGCCTTCCTCTCGGCCTTCTCCTGCTGGCGTTGCGCGAGCTCCTGGTCGCGCGCGGCCTTGGCCGCCTGCGCGCGCTCGGCGGCGGCCTTTGCCGCATTGTCGGGGAGCTTGCGCTGCTTGAACTGGCGGGCCTGCTCCTGCTTTGCCTGCTTCGCTTGGCGCTCCGTGACCAGGCCGGCTGCGATCAGCTGATCGCGCAATGAAGAGCTCATGGCTCGCTCGCACTCACCGCACTGAGGGGGCCGGTATCATACCGCCTCGCCCGCCGCTGCACTCAGCGCCGCAGCGCCTCCACCATCGGCCGGTCTGCCAGGTTGTCGTTGAACCAGTTCGGATACACGGCAGGCAGCGGCGTGGCGGCCTCCAGATCGGCCAGCTCCGCCGGGGTCAGCGCGATACCGGCCGAGCCGAGATTGTCCTCGAGCTGCTGCAGCTTGCTGGCGCCGAGGATGACGCTCGTCACGGCCGGGCGCGACAGCAGCCAGGCGAGCGCCACCTGGGCCACGCTGGCCTCGTGACTCGCCGCGATGACTCGCAGGCGCTCGACCAGGCGAAAGCCGTGCTCTTTGTCGAACGGCAGGAGGTCGAAGCCCGAGTAGCGATTGCCGGGATCGGCAAGGTTCTCGCGCGTGTATTTGCCGGAGAGGAATCCCGAGGACAAGGGGCTCCATACGGTCAACCCAAGCCCGTACCGGCGCATCATCGGAATGACGTCGCGCTCGACATCACGGCCGAGCAGCGAGTAATGCATCTGTCCGTGCGTGAAGGGTGCGAGGCCGTTGGCTTTCTGGATCTCCAGCGCCGCCGCCACCTTCCATGCCGACCAGTTGGAGAATCCGAGGTAGCGGACCTTGCCGCTGCGCACGACCGCATCCAGCGCCGCGAGTGTCTCCTCCAGAGGCGTGTAGGGATCCTCGCGGTGGACGATGTAGAGATCGACCCAGTCGGTGCCGAGGCGACTCAAGCTCTGCTCGATCGACCAGAGGATGTGACGCCGGCTCAATCCCGCCTGCGTCAGGGGCTTGCCGGTACGAAAGCCGACCTTGGTGGCGATCACGACCTCGCCGCGCCTCGCCTTCAAAGCCTGTCCGAGGAGGGTCTCGGATTCCCCACCGGCATACCCGTCGGCCGTGTCGAAGAAATTGACCCCCGCCTCCAGGGCCCGCCCCACGAGTGTGGCCGCGGCCTGCGCGCCAACCTTGTAAATGGCCTGCATGTCCTTGTTGCCCGCGGTGAAGGTCATCGCACCGAAGGCGAGCCGCGAGACCGGCAGACCGGTAGAGCCGAGGGTGGTGTACTGCATGAGATCAGCCCGCGCGGCTGGAAGCCGCCCAAATGTTGAGATCGCCTTCGAGTGCGTGATGATCGATCCGCTGCAGCTCCTCGAAGCTGAACTGCACGTTACGCAGTGCGCCCAGGCATTCCTCGATCTGCTCCCAGCGGCTGGCACCGATCAGCGCGCTGGTGACGGCCGGCTTGCGCAGCACCCAGGCGATTGCCATCTGCGCCAGGCCTTGCCCACGCTCGCGCGCACTCTCATCGAGCGCACGCACGTTGGCGAGATTGCGCTCCTCGCGCAGCTCGCCAATCTGCCGGTAGCGATCATCTGCGGCCTGGTGCATCGGGAGCCTCGTAGCAATTTCAGAGTTTGACGGCGCGCCCGGTCCGGGCGGACTCGTAGATCGCCATCATGATACGCACGTCCCGCAGGCCCTCCTCGCCGGACACCTTGCTCTGGCGGTCCTCGAGGATGCAGCGTGCGAAATCGTCCATCTCGGCTGCGAACTGGTCGCCGCCGGGCAGCGCGATCGGCTTGCCGTCGCTGCGGCGGCCGTGGTTGCCATCGTAATAGAACCCGGGGTCCAGCTCGAACCAGCCGCGCTCGGTCGTTCCCCTGAAGCGCGCGGAGACCGGCAGGTTATAGCTGGCCGTGCACACCGCGACGGCACCGCTGGGGAATTTCGCCTGCCAGGTCATCGTCTCATCGACTTCCGCGAACTTGACCGGGTCGGTCTTGGTCTCGACGCCGGAGACCAGGATGGGCTCCTCGCCGGTGAGATACCGTGAGGCCTGCAGGGCGTAGATCCCGACGTCCATCAACGCTCCGCCGCCGGAAAGGGCGTGCTGGAGGCGCCATTGACCGGGCTCGCCGACGGAGATGTTGAACTGCGCTTCGACGAGCCGCAGTGCGCCGAGCTCGCGCTCGCGCGCGATGCGTACACACTCGAGGTTGTTGACGTCGAACTGACAGCGGTACGCCACGGCGAGCTTCACTTTCGCGGCCTTGCAGGCGTCGATCATCTGCTGGCACTTCTCCACCGACACCTCCATCGGCTTCTCGCAGATGACGTGCTTGCCGGCGGCGGCCGCCTTGAGAGTCTGGTCGGCGTGCTGCGCGTTCGGCGTGACGATGTAGATGACGTCGATATCCCGGTTGTGGGCGAGCCGCTCCATCGTCTCGTAGTTGTAAACATTGGCGGCGGGAATACCGTACTTGGCTTGCCACTGACGGGCCTTGTCCGGACTGTCCGTGATGAGTCCGCTCAGGCGGCAATGCTCGCTCTTCAGCAGTGCCGGGGCGATCTGGTGCTCGCTCAGGTTGCCGAGCCCGCAGATGGCGAAGCCGAGCTTGCGTGCCGGCGCTTTGCCGCGCGCAGCGGCTGCCGCGTTTCCGACGAGCGGCGCGGCCGCCGCGGCCGTGGCTCCTAGAACGAACTGCCGGCGCGAGGGTTTATCCACTTTGCGAAACTCCTTGCAGCGCTGGACTGCAAAAAAAAGGCCCGGACATCTGCCGGGCCTTTTCTTGCGCGCGTGACGCTCGTGCGCCCGTGACGCTCGTACAACCTTACCAGCGGTCGCGACCGCCGCCACCTCCGCCGCCACCGCCACCACGGTAGCCGCCACCACCGCCACCCGGACGGCCACCGCCGCCGGTGCGCGGCTTGTCCTGCGCCTCATTCACGCGCAGTTGCCGACCACCCATGTCATGACCGTTCAGGCTCTGAATCGCCCGGGCCGCATCGGCCTGGCTCATCTCGACGAAGCCGAAGCCGCGCGGCCGTCCGGTCTCCCGGTCGGTCGGCAGCGACACCGACTCGACAGTACCATGTTGAGAAAACAAACTGCGGACGTCCGCCT
>DATNEN010000098.1:0-12574 GCA_035552975.1 Steroidobacteraceae bacterium | reverse complement strand
TCGTCGGCGATGAGGTGCACGCCGTGGCGGTCGCAAGCCTCACGCAGCAGTTGCAGGTACACAGGGTGGTACATCCGCATGTTGCCGGCGCATTGCACGAGCGGCTCGACGATGACTGCGGCGGTTTCGAAAGAATGCCGCGCAAGCGCGGCTTCCATGAGCGTGAACTTGCGCCGTGAATGCGCCTCCCAGCTCTCACCCGGCTCGCGCTCATAGCAGTCCGGTGACGGCACTGAGATCACATCCATCAGCAGCGGGCGGTAGATTTCCTTGTAGAGATCGACGTTCCCCACGGCGAGCGCGCCGAGCGTCTCGCCGTGGTAGCTGTTCGTCAGGGTGATGAAGCGCTGTTTCCTGTTTTGGCCCACATTGCGCCAGTAGTGGAAGCTCATCTTGACGGCGACCTCCACCGCGGAGGAGCCGTTGTCCGCGTAGAAGCAGCGGGTGAGACCCGCCGGCGCAATCGCCGCAAGCTGTTCGGAGAGTTGAATGACGGGCTCGTGCGTGAAACCCGCGAGGATGACCTGCTCGAGATTCGCCAGCTGCGCCGCGACGGCCGCGTTGATGCGCGTCTCCGAGTGGCCGAACAGGTTGACCCACCAGGAGCTGATTGCGTCCAGGTAACGCTTGCCCGCGAAATCCTCGAGCCACACTCCCTGGCCGCGACGGATGGGGATCAGCGGCATCTCCCGCTCGTGATCCTTCATCTGGGTGCAGGGGTGCCACAGATGTGCCAGGTCGCGCGCGACGTAGGAGGCGTTCGGGGTCGTCATGAGGAGGATTGTGGCATGATCCGCTTGCCATGCAGACCCCGCAGGTCAACCCCTTGAAAGTCGAGCCTGTCACGGGCCTGCTGACCGGCGCCCGCCAGGTGTTGTCTCCACACTATGACGGCCGGCCGGCGGGGTCGATTCCGGAGCTGATCGTCGTGCATGGCATCAGCTTGCCGCCGAACGAGTTCGGCGGCCCGTGGATCGACCGGTTGTTCACCGGCAACTTGATCGCCAATGCGCACCCGGCGTTCCCCGCTCTGATGGGTCCTGGCCGGCGCGTCTCCACGCATGCGCTCATCCGGCGGGACGGGCAGGTCGTGCAGTACGTGCCCTTCGGCGAGCGCGCCTGGCATGCCGGGGTGTCTGAATATCAGGGGCGGCCGGCCTGCAACGACTTCTCCATCGGAATCGAGCTCGAGGGAGCCGACCTCATTCCCTACACCGAGCCGCAGTACCGCTGTCTGGCGGCGCTGATCCGGGCCTTGCTGGCTGCCTATCCGACCCTCAGCCCCGAACGCATCGTCGGGCACGCCGACGTCGCACCGGGACGCAAGACCGATCCGTGGCCGGTGTTCGACTGGGAGCGACTGCGGCAACTGCTGCGGTAGCCGCCGCGCGTCCAGTGCGTCGGCGCGAGTGGGATCGGGCGCAGGCTCGACGCGTCGCCCGAGCTGGCGTTGCCGCGCCGGTCACGCGAGCGTTCGGCGCACGTTGCCGCGTCAGGGCGTCAGCGCTTGTGGCGCCAGAGAACTTCCGCGCCGCTCTCGTGCCGTGCCAGCACTCGCGCGAGCACGAAGAGCAGGTCCGAGAGCCGGTTGAGATACTTCATGACCTCCGGGTTGAGGGTCTCGGTCCTGGCGAGCGTCCACACGCGGCGTTCCGCCCTACGCGCGACGGTACGCGCTACGTGACATGCCGCCGCCGCTGGGCCACCGCCGGGGAGAATGAATTCCTTCAGCGGGGGTAATGCGTCATTGAGCTCATCCAACTCCTGCTCGAGTCTCACTACCTGCTGCGCAACGATGGCCTGATGCCCGGGAATGCAGAGCTCTCCGCCCATGTCGAACAGCTCGTGCTGCACCTCGGTGAGACAGCTACGCGCCTTATCGGGCAGGCCCGGCACAGCCAGCAGGACGCCGATACAGCTGTTGAGCTCATCCACGGTGCCGTAGGCCTCCACTCGTGCGCTGTCTTTGGCGGTACGGCTTCCGTCGCCGAGGCCGGTCGTGCCGTCGTCGCCCGTGCGCGTGTAGATCTTGCTGAGTCGGTTGCCCATCGCGGTGCTCCTTCGAGCGGTCTGACCTATCATAGCCGTCATGGCATCAAAAGAGCTTCAGGCGGCACTCGAGGCCGCACAGGCCGCGGCGGCGGTCATCCGGTCCCTGTACCAGCAGAACCTGCGCATCACCACCAAGGCGGACGCAACGCCCGTAACGGAGGCCGACGTCCGCTCGGAAGAGGCGATCCGCGCGATTCTCACCGAGCGCTTCCCCAGCTACGGCTTCTACGGGGAAGAGACGGGCCAACACGCGATGAATGCGGAGAACGTGTGGCTGGTCGACCCCATCGACGGCACGAAGTCGTTCGTGCGCGAGTGCCCGTTCTTTTCGACTCAGATTGCGTTGATGCGCGCCGGCCGCATGGTGCTCGGCGTCTCCAGCGCACCCGCTTACGAGGAGCTCGCCTGGGCCGAAGAGGGTGAGGGCGCCTGGCTGAACGACAAGAAAATACAGGTGAGCCGTATCGTCGACCTCCGCAGCGCCATCGTATCGAGCGGCAATCTCAAGACCCTTGCGCGCTCGGCCCAGTGGGGGAGGTACGGAGAGCTGATCGGCAAGGTGAGCCGCATTCGCGGCTACGGTGACTTCGTCCACTACCACCTGCTCGCCCGCGGCTCGCTCGACATCGTGATCGAGTCGGATGTCAACATCCTGGACATCGCAGCGCTGACGGTGCTGGTGCGAGAGGCGGGCGGGACCTTCACCGACCTCCAGGGTGCCGAGGTGGGGCTGGGAACGACGACGGTGCTTGCCACCAACGGACCGTTGCACTCCAGGGTGCTCGAGGCACTGCGGATCTGAGCGCTGACGCCTGCGACTCGGAGTCGCACTGTGCCAACGCAGCCGCGGGCGCCGCAGATCGCAACCGTCGACGCTGACGCCCTACTCGGGCACGAACACCCGGTGACCGCCAGGGTGTTGGATCTCCAGCACGGGCGTGACATAGAGCTCGCTCAGCCTGGCGGCGGTCAGCTGCTCAGCGACCGGGCCCGCGCTCCATGAGCCGTCGCCGGACAGCAGCAGGGCCCGGTCGGCGAAGCGTGCCGCCAAAGTTGGATCGTGCAGCGTGGCGATCACGGCGCGCCCGCTGTCGGCAAGCTCACGAAACAAGCTCAGCACGGCCAGCTGATGATGCGGGTCGAGGTGATTCGTGGGCTCATCGAGCAGGAACACCGCCGGGTCCTGCGCCAGCAACGAAGCAATAGCAACACGGCGGCGCTCGCCGCCGGAGAGTGTGTCCGTCATTCGCCCGCTGAGCGCGCTCATGTCGACTGCTGAGAGCGCCCGGTGTGCGGCCTGCTCATCTGCGTCGCTCTCCCATTCCCACAGCGAAAGATGAGGGTGGCGGCCGATCAGTACGGATTCCAGCACGGTGGTGACGAACGCATCTTCGAGATCCTGCGCCAGAAAACCTGCCTGGCGCGCGACCGCCCGTCGACCCATGCGTGCCAGCGGCATGCCCTCCATGAGCACGGTGCCGCCCGAAGGCGGGCGTAAGCCCGCCAAAGTGTGCAGCGTGAGGGTCTTGCCCGAGCCGTTGCGACCGAGGATGGCGACGAATTCTCCGGGTGCGATGTCGAACGACAGATCGCGAACCAGCGTGCGTGTCCCCACCTGCACCCCGAGGTGCTGAGCGGACAGAGACGCGTGACGCTCGCGGGAAACGGCGCTCAATGGGAAGTCCAACGGGCGTGTGGAGCGGCGCTCAATGGGCGATCCAACGGATTTCTGCCGCCGTCGCCGGGCCGACCACGACATCGCGCAAACTCGCGGGCATCTCGAACTCGGTCGGCGACAGCGGGCGGCGCCCGGCCATGATCTCCGCCTGCCCCTGGGGATACAGCGGATGAGCGGCGGGGTCACCATAGCCCTGGGGAAAAATCGGTGCGCCGCTGCCAAAAGCGTACTTGTCGGTGGCGCCCAGGGTGTGCAGCAGCTCGTGAGCGATCACGACGTCGTTGCTTCCGGCGAGCGCTCGATCGGCGAAAACGTGCACCACGCCCACCAGTCCCTTTTGCATGCCGTGAGAGTCAGGCAGCGCGGGCAGCCGCTGGGGATCGTGGAAGAGGACGAAGAGCCGGATTCGGGGCGGAACCGGGCCGGTCGCTGCGTGGGCGGCGAACCAACGCAGTTTCAGGCTCCACCACGCAATCCCGACAGGACCGGTGCCCGGTTCCAGCAGCGGAGGCAGCCGGGTCGAGGCCGGGTACAGCTCGATGCGCACCGGCTGGTCGAGGTTGCGCCCGTAGCGGGGCGCCTGGGCTGCGAAGAAGGTTTCGATATCGAGGAAGTCCTCGCGCGTGAGCGCAGCGACGTATCTGGCCGTCACGGGGCTGTCGTCCGCGGCAATCGGGAAGAGGCCTACCCACAGCGGGCTCTTCCAGCTGGTCGCCCCGGAACGGTCCTGCCAGGCCCGCACCGCCACGACCAGCAGGATCAGCAGCAAGAGGAAGATTCGAACCTGTTTCCACACGGGTGCGGCGCGCGGGTCCTGTGTGGCTCAGGGTTGCAGTCGGGTCGAGGTCCACGGACCGGGGTCGAACGCGCCTGCGGCTGTGGATTGCAGCGTCCGGCTCCAGCGAGCCCGGTCGTGGATCCGCGCCTCCCCTTCGACCCACAGCTCCAGTTTCTCGACCCACAACTGGTATCCGCCCCAGTGAGGGGGGCGGGGAATGGCGATCTGCGCATCGTCCTCCGGCCCCCTGTGACTCGGAGGCGGAGTACCGAAGCGCTCGGCCATCACCACCAGGGCCTCGCGCAGGTGCTCGCGCGACCCCACAGGCTCGCTTTGCGCACTCGCCCAGGCTCCCAGGCGGCTCTGCCAGGGGCGCGAGGCAAAGTAGGCGTCGCTGTCGGCAGGGGAGGCCTCAACGACCGGTCCCTCGACCCGGACTTGCCGATGCAGGGCGTCCCAGTGGATGACGGCCGCGGCCCTGGGATTGCGCTGGATCTGCCGGCCCTTGAGAGAGCGGTAATTGGTGTAGAACACCAGATAACCGGGGCGGGCAACGATCCGCTTGCACAGCACCACCCGCGCGGACAGCTCGCCGGCGCCATCGGAAGTGGCCAGCACCATGGCGTTCGGGTTGGGTTGGGTGCGACGCTGCCAGGCCTCGGCCATCCACTGCTCGAGGATCGGGAGCGGATCGACGGGGAGGGGTTGCGGCAGCAGCTCGGTGTGAGGGCTCATATCCGCGCAATGCTAGAGCAAAATCAACGACGTGGACACGACCGGACACTGGTCAAGCCGCGCGCACCCGCTCGCGTGGGCTTGCGGACCCCCGCGACGCATAGAAAGATGCGCTACCCAGCAGGTAAGGCTCGAGCGACATGACTCGCGAGGATCCGACAACCCTAGAGGAACTGCGGCGGCGGCTGAATCAGATCGACCGTCAGTTGATCTCGCTCGTCGCAGAGCGCAAGGCCATCAGCGGCGAAGTGGCACGGGTGAAGCGGGCAACGGGACGCCCGACGCGCGACTACGAGCGCGAGAAGGAAGTGATCCTGAACGTCAGGGCCATCGCCCACGAGCTCGGCGTGTCCGAGGCGCTCGCGGAGGATCTGCTGCACCTTCTGATCCGCTCCTCCCTCACGACGCAGGAACATGCCAGCGTGGCTGCCAGCGGCGCGGGGACCGGCCGCCGTGCCCTGGTGATCGGCGGCAGCGGCAAGATGGGCGGCTGGTTCGTTCAGTTTCTCGCTTCGCAAGGATTTGCGGTCGAGGTTGCAGACCCGGCGGGGGCGCCGGCCGGCGCGGTGCACGTCGAGGACTGGCGCACCACCGACCTCAAGCACGACTTCATCGTGCTGGCGACGCCGCTGGGGCTGACCGATGCGATCCTGCGCGATCTGGCTCTGCGTCGACCCCCGGGCGTCATCTTCGACGTGGGGTCGCTGAAGTCGCCGCTGCGCTCGGGGCTGCTCGCCCTGAAGTCGCACGGCTGCAAGGTGACCTCGCTCCATCCCATGTTCGGCCCGGACACCGAGCTGCTGTCCGGCCGCCACGTCGTGTTCGTCGATCTGGGGTGCGCCGAGGCCCTCGCGGCCGCGCGTGGCCTGTTCTCGCCCACGATGGCGGAGCAGGTCGTCATGAGCCTCGACGATCACGACCGGCTGATTGCCTACGTGCTGGGGCTCTCCCACGCGCTCAACATCGCGTTCTTCACCGCGCTCGCCGAGAGTGGCGAGGCGGCGCCCAAGCTTGCGCGCATGTCCAGTACGACTTTCGACTCACAGCTGGATGTAGCAACGCGCGTCGCGCAGGAAAGCCCCGACCTGTACTTCGAGATCCAGAGCCTGAACGACTATGGGGCGGAGTCGCTCGAGGCGCTCTCCCAGGCAGTCGAGCGCCTCAGGACGGCGGTTCTGTCACAAAACCATGCAGCGTTCGTTGCTTTGATGCAGCGTGGACGTGACTATCTGGAGGACCGTCGTACGGTCACGCAACGCCGGGCCTGAACGGCTCGCGAGCGACTTTCTTCAAGGGGAACGACAGGGCATGCGCCGACCTTTTACGGGCCAGCGACAGATGAGTACTGCCGAAGAGCGTCTGCACTCCCTGGAATCCGAGAACCGCCTCCTGAAGGCGCGCCTCGGGGAGCTCACCGATCAGGTCACCCGCAACGACTCGCTGCTGCGCAAGACGCAGGAGCGCGAGCTGGATCTGCTGCGCGCGGGCTCCCTGCCGCGGCTGCTCGAACGGATCTGCTACGGCCTGAAGGCCTCCTACCAGCTCGATGCGGCGTATCTGCTGCTGCAGGACCCGCAGCATGAGATCCGCCACCTGCTCTCCGCCGATGAGCAGCAGGATGTGCGCTTCGTCGATGCCCTGGCCACTCTGGCGCCGCAGCTCAGCTCCCTCGACCGGCCCTGGCTGGGACCGTACAACGCCGCCGACCACGAGCAGCTCATGTACGGTTGCCACGGAGCGGGCAGCGTTGCGGTGATTCCCCTGCTGCGCAACGACCAGCTCGATGGCGTGCTGGTGTTCTCGAGCTCCGATCCGTTTCGCTTCACGAGTGAGCTGGCGACCGACTTCCTGGCTCATCTGGGAGTCGTCACTGCGATTTGTCTGGAGAACGCGATCAATCGCGCGCGCCTGTTGCGGAGCGGCTTCACAGACTTCCTCACGGGTTTCCACAACCGCCGCTATCTCAACGCGCGGCTGCGCGAGGAGCTCTCACGAGCCCAGCGCGTCCATCAGTCGATCGCGTGTCTCATGATCGACGTCGATCACTTCAAGCGCATCAACGACCGTTACGGGCACCTGGCCGGCGACACCGTGCTGCAGGAAGTCGCGCATCGCATCGACACTGAGATGCGCACGAGCGATACCGGCGCTCGCTTTGGCGGCGATGAGTTCGCGATCGTCCTGCCCCAGGGCGGCGTCATGGACGCAGAGAAGGTCGCGCTGCGAGTTCTGAGCGCTGTCGGCGGCAAGCCGATCCTGATCAGCCCCGAGGCCAGCGAGATCATCACGCTGTCGATCGGGGTTGCGGCTGCGGCGCCCCCGCAAGGTGTCCGCGACTATAAAGTTCTTGCCGATCGCCTCATCGCGGAAGCAGACGCAGCTCTGTACCGAGCCAAGAGCGCCGGTCGCAACCGGGTCGAGTGCTCGCAGAACATAGTCGCGTAGGTCGCACGCGCAGCGCTCGAAACCCGGCCCGCAAAGCGCGTCGTCGCCAGCCCGCCGAGCCGCTCAGGTCAGTCCCGACACCGCCTTGAACCCGCGCACGAGCGCGGCCTCGAACTCCGGGGTGCCGGGCAGCAGCGGGCCCGGCCGATTGACGATGCCGTTGTTGATGACGCCGTTGGCCATCTGAAACGCGAACCGGATGTTCCCGGTTTCCTCCTCGGTCAGCTCCCGCCCGATCCTCTGCCGGTGACAGTCGATGGTCAGCTGCATGGTCTGGCGGCCGCTGGCCCGAAAGGGCTCCCAGAACACCGGGTCGGTCGCGCCCTTGACGAGCACCGCGCGCCAGAAATTCTGATAGCGCAGCAGGTGATGGTAGGAGCTCAGGATGGCGTACGCGGCGAAGTCCTCCTCGGGCTGCAACGAGGCGAACCCTTCGGCGCGGTGCACCCACCTCGCCTCGAGCCACTCCGCGCCCATCGCCTCGAGCAGGGCTTCCTTGTCCGTGAAGCGCGAGTAGAAGGCCCCGACGGAGCTGCCGGCCGCCTTGACGATGTCGTTGATGGAAATGGCCTGCCAGGGATGCGCCTGCAGCAGCTTCCAGGTTGCCGCCATCAAGGCGTCCCGGGTCTTGCGGCTGCGGTCCTGCTTGGTGGGCAACGGCCGGCGCAGGCCGCTCGTGGGCGCAGCTTGACTCAAAACGCGAATCCGTGTTCTGATTCTGTTCATTCCAAGCTCGATAAGCCTAAACCATTAATTAAAACCAGCTAAATCGTGAACTCCGACTCGGGTTTTGGGAAGACTCAAAGCGCCCAGGCGAGTCAAATTCAGGGGGATTCGATGAACAAGCACTGCATTGCCGCCTATGTGTGCGCGGCGGTCGCGGCGACGGTGACGCAAGCGTGGGCGGCAGACTCCAATGAGGTGCCCAAGCCACAGCCTCAGGCCCAGCCGCAGATCGAGGAGGTCGAGGTCACCGGGACCCGAATTCAGCACATCGGCATGACGACGCCCACGCCGGTGACTTCCGTCACCGTCGATGAGCTGAACGCCATGGCGCCGACGACCATGATCAACGCCCTGGTGGAGCTGCCTCAGTTCTATGGCAGCGCGACGACCAGCAACTTCAACACCGGCGCGAACGGCTTCTTCGTCTCCCCGGGCGGGGGCTCGCTGAACCTCAGAGGGATGGGGAGCAAGCGCACCCTCACCCTGCTGGATGGCCGGCGCATGGTGGACTCGAGCCTGTACGGCGGCCCCGATATCAATCTGTTTCCGCAGGCCCTGGTCAAGCGAGTGGATACGGTGACCGGCGGCGCAAGCGCCGCCTACGGTACCGATGCGGTCGCCGGCGTCGTCAATTTCATCCTCGACACCAAGTTCGACGGCCTGAAGGCCAGCCTGCAGCACGGCCAGACGAGCCGCGGCGACAACAAGAACGACGAGTACTCCATGACCTTCGGCCGCAAGCTCGGCGAGCGCGTGCAAATCATCCTCTCGGGCGAGCATTACGCCGAGGACCCGGTGTACACCTACAACGGCCGCTCCTGGTACCAGAGCTGGGGGCTGCTGCAGAGCACGGCGGCCGGGGCAGGCAGCAGCCAGTCCAATCCGCGCTTCTATCCGGCTCCGTACATCACTTCGACCAACGCCTCCTATGACGGAGTCATCACCGCCTGGCAGGCCGCCCCGGGCAACACGGTGCCGGCCTCCTTCGGCCGCATGATCTTCAACAGCGACGGCTCGGTGAGCCCGTTCAACCAGGCGCCGGTGTACTCCAGCTCGACGCAGGCGCAGTCGGTGCTGGGCGGGGGCAGCGGCACGGACAACAACTCGGATCGGCCGACGGTCGAGCCGCAATCCAGCCGCAACAGCTTCTTCACCTACATCGACGCGGACCTGGCGGACAACATCAACGTCTACTTCCAGGGGCTGTATGCCAACGAGATGGTGAGGAGCACGAACCCGGGCGGCCTGTTCTCGGCTACCAGCGGCCAGCCGATGACGATCTACGCCAACAACGCGTTCCTGCCGGCGAGCCTGGCGCAGCAGATGGCTGCCAACAACATCGCCTCCTTCACCTTCGGCCGCATCGGCAACAGCCTGGACATCGCCGACAACGCCTTCGTCGAGGACGACACGAAGGTGCGTGCCGGCACGCTCGGCTTCAAGTCCAAGATCGCCGGCGGCCTCTTCAAGGACTGGTCGATCGATGGCAACTACCAGTTCGGCGAGACCAACCTGAATGCGCGCCAGATCGGCGGCATCCGCATCGACCGCATCTACATGGCGGTCGACGCCGTCAGGAACCCGGCCACCGGCCAGATCGAGTGCAACGTCACCCTGGTCTCCGGGCAGTATCCGGACTGCGTGCCGCTGAATCTCTTCGGCCGTGGCAATGCGTCGCCGGCCGCGATCGACTGGGTCACCGGCTATGACCCCGGCGTGGCCGTGACCACCACGCCGTACTACGCAAGCGGCCCGCAGGGGACCTTCAGCTACATCGGCGGAACGGACAAGGACCGGGCGGTCGACATCCAGCAGAGCAACGCCGAAATCGTCGCCTCGGGCAATGTCTACAAGGGATGGGGCGCCGGCGCGATTTCCATGGCGGTGGGCGGCACCTACCGCCGCGAGGCTCTCAATCAGCTGGTGTACGACTCGCAGGGCAATCCGTCGACCAGCCCGAACGTGTTGCCCGTTCCGGCGAACAACGCGGCGCTCGGAATTCGCGGCGCTCCCCCCGGAGCCGTCAACAACTCGGTGGACACGCAGTTCTCGAAGGTCCCCTTCGTCAAGGGCGAGTTCGATGTGAAGGAGGCGTTTGCCGAGACGGAGATCCCGCTGATTTCCAACACGCTGCTGCTGCAG
This sequence comes from Steroidobacteraceae bacterium, assembly GCA_035552975.1. Classification (GTDB taxonomy): domain Bacteria; phylum Pseudomonadota; class Gammaproteobacteria; order Steroidobacterales; family Steroidobacteraceae; genus 13-2-20CM-66-19. The sequence continues at coordinate 2,018 of DATNEN010000098.1, read as the reverse complement.
CAACTCAACTTCAACGCCGCGGTCCGCTGGGCCGATTACAGCGGCAGCGGCTCCATCCTGGCTTACAAGTGGGGATTCGACGATGACCTGACCCAGGACGTGCGCCTGCGCGTGAACTACTCCAAAGACGTGCGCGCGGCGAACCTCGACGAGCGCTTCGATCGAACCGGGGGCGCCGCGAGCGTCATCGACTACGGCAGGCCGGGCAATCCCACCGAAAACATCACCATCGTGCAGGGCGGCAACCCGTCGGTGTTGCCGGAGACGGCGAAGACCGTGACGGCGGGCCTGGTGTTGCGCCCGCATTGGGTGTCCGGGGCGGATTTCTCGGTCGACTGGTTCTCGACCACGCTGACCGATGCCATCCAGGCGTTTACCGCGCAGCAGATCGTTCAGCAGTGCTACCAGCAGGGCAACACCGACCAGTGCGCCAACATCACGCACAATCCCGACGGCAGCATATTCATCGTCAATCAGACCTTTCAGAACATCGCCAAGGCCAAGGTCGCCGGTGTCGACATCGAGGGAGGCTACACGCATGGCCTGCACCTGCTGGGCGGCGGCAACGAGACCGTCAGCGCGCGGCTGTTCGCCAGCTATCTCAAGACGAACACCACTGCCAGCGCGGCCGGCGTGCAGACCGAGTACGCGGGCGATGTGGGCATCATGAGCCTGCCGCAGTGGAAAGCGACCGCCTACGTCCAATACAACAACGGCCCGTTCGGCGCCTTCTTCGAGTCGCGCTTCATCGACGGCGGCAAGGTCAATGCCCTGTACAACGTCAACGGGTGGGACCTCACCAACAATCACGTGCCGTCCGTGACGTACTACGACGTGCGCCTGAGCTACGACATCACCATCGGGTCCGGCACGCTGCAGCTGTACGGTGTGGTGAACAACCTCACCGACAAGCCACCGCCGATCGTGCCGTCGTACGTCGCCCTGGGCAGCTCGCCCAACCAGACCAACCCTACGCTGTACGACGTGCTCGGACGGCGCTTCACGGTCGGCCTCAAGCTCCAGATGTAACCGGGAAGCGACTTCATGTGCGGATTCGAGGGCGATTTGCCCAGTGATGAGTCGCGCTCAGTGACCCGGCGCGATGTCTTGACCCAGGCTCTGGGCTTGACTGCCGCGACGCTCGCACCAGCGGCGCTGCCAAGCGCCGCGCGCGCACAGGACGGCGGCGGCATCGCCACGCTGCCGGCGCAACCGGCCCCCAGGCCGGGAACCTGGCTGGTGCTTCTGGGTACCCGCGCCGGTCCCGGCATCGATCTCACGCGCGGGCAGACCGGCAGCGCGGTGGTGGTCGACGGCAGGCCCTATCTGGTCGATTGCGGCTACGGAACCGTGCGGCAGCTGGTGGCCAGCAAGGTGGGCTACCTGCAGATCAGCACCGTGTTTTTCACCCACCTGCACGATGACCACACGGGCGATGTGCCCGCGCTGTTCTCGTACCAATGGACCAACGGCAAGAGGACGCCGACCGAGGCCTACGGACCGTATGGGACGAGCAGGCTCGTCACGGCTTGCGTGGCGGTCATTCACGTCAACGTTGAAATCCGCACCGCCGACGAGGGGCGCACGGTGGACGTGGATACACAATTCCACGGCCACGATGTGCCTGCTTCGGACACTCCCGTGCAGGTGTTCAAAGACGATCGAGTGACCGTGACGGCCGTCGAGAACACGCACTATCCGCCACGCTCCAAGGCCAACATGATGCATCGCAGCCTGGCGCTGCGAATGGACACCAGGGATCGCTCCATCGTGTTCGCGGGTGACACGGCGTACTCGGGGAACGTGGCCAGGCTGGCGCGCGGCGCGGACGTGCTCGTCTGCGAGGTCGCCGACGCCGGGGCGCTCGCGCAGATGCAGGAGCGGTCGAAAGCGGAAACGGCGGCCGGCCGCCCCAACAACATCTTTCGTCACGTCGCCGAGACACACTCATCGCCAGCGGACGTAGGCCGCATGGCCATGGAGGCAGGCGTCAGGCTGGTGGTGCTGAATCATCAGCT
>DATNEN010000097.1:0-25172 GCA_035552975.1 Steroidobacteraceae bacterium | reverse complement strand
ATTCGCCCACCGGCTGGGCAGGCTCGCTGCTGCTCGGGGCATGGGTGCTCAAGCGTGCCCATGTCTTTGAAAGGTAAAGGCAGATATATCAAGAGCCCGGCGATACAATAGCGCCCGAGCGGGACTCTCGAGGGGACAGTACCATGCGAACGACAGGGCCTTCGGTGGCAGCGCTGGCAGCACTCATCGTGGCAGCCTCGACTGCCCTCGCCGAGGATACGACCCTCAAGGACAAAGCGTCCGAGGTCGCGCAGACCCTCAAGAGCGACACCCAGGAAGCCGGACGCCAGATTGCCCACGGGGCCAAGGTCGTCGGCGAGAAGGTCTCCGAGGAGGCGAAGAAGGTCGGTGAGGGTGCCAAGCAAGCGGGAAAAACCGTCGGTCACAAGGCCAAGGAAGTCGGCCACACGGTCGCCGATGGGGCCCGCAAGACCGGGCATGCCGTCGCTCAGGGGGCGAAGAACGCGGGCTCCGAAGTCGCCAGCAGCGCGCACAAGACCGAGGATGCCCTCACCAGGAAGGACGACTGACGGGTGACGGACGCCCCGAACGAGACTGATGTCCTCATCATTGGCGGGGGTCCCGGAGGCTCGAGCGCGGCGATCACGCTTGCGCAGCTTGGGCGCCGGGTCACCGTGCTGGAGAAGGCTCGCCACCCCCGCTTTCACATCGGCGAGTCGCTGCTACCGGCCAACCTGCCCCTGCTCGCACAGCTCGGGGTGCTCGAGCAGGTCCGTGCGATCGGCATGCAGAAGTGGGGCGCCGAGTTCTACTCCAAGTGGCACGGGCGCGGGGAGACCTTCGAGTTCGCCGACAGCTGGAACAAGTCGCTGCAGTTCGCCTATCAGGTGCGTCGCTCGGAGTTCGACCAGATCCTCATCCGGCGCGCCGCTGAGGTCGGAGCGCAGGTCGTGGAGGGCTGTCGGGCCCGCGATGTCCAATCCCAGCCCGATGGCAGCACGCTCGTCCACGCGCAGCACGAGGACGGCCGCCATGAAACATGGCGAGCCCGCTATATCGTGGATGCCTCGGGGCGCGACACCTTCTTCGGCAACCGCCTGCAGACCAAGCGGCGCAACCCCAAGCACAGCAGCGCCTGCATGTTTGCCCACTTCAAAGGCGCGCACCGCTACCCCGAAGCCAAGCGCGCGGGCCTGATAACGGTCTACTGGTTCGAGCACGGCTGGTTCTGGTTCATTCCGCTGGCGGATGGGATCACCAGCATCGGCGCGGTCGTCTGGCCCTACTACATGAAGGCGCGCAATTGCGATCTGCGCGAGTACTTCATGGCGACGATCGCCCTGTCCGCCGAGTTGAGCGCGCGGCTGAAGGATGCGGAGCTGGTCAGCGAGGTCGAGGCGACGGGCAACTACTCCTATGAATGCCAGCACTCCTATGGAGAGGGTTTTCTGATGGTGGGAGATGCCTTTGCCTTCGTCGATCCGGTGTTCTCCACCGGCGTCATGCTGGCGATGAACAGCGGCATCGAGGGAGCCAGGACGGTAGACCTCTGTCTGCGGGAGCCGGCGCGCGCCGCGGGTGCGCTGCAGCGCCACCAGCACCTGATGCATCACGGTCCGAGGGAGTATTCCTGGTTCATCCATCACCTGACCGGGCCGACGATGCGCAACCTGTTCATGTCGCCGCGTAACCTGCTCAGAATGAAGGAAGCCATTCTGTCGCTGCTGGCGGGGGATATCTTCGGCCGCTCGCCCATCGGGCCCTCCCTGCGGGCGTTCAAGCTGCTCTACTACATCAACTCGCTCCTGGCGCCGCGGCGCTCCCTGGCTGCGTGGCGGCAGCGCGCGATCAACATCAGGCCCGTCTAGTCGTTCCACTGATGGGCTCGAGCACAGGTTTCAGGGTCGACTATCTCACACTGCCCGAACGCGGCTCGGCGCAGTGGGACGGCGTGTTGGGTGTCGTCGCGTTCGAGGACGTACCGGCAGGCTTCGATGACACGGACATCCCCGTCGCCGGGATCAACACCCCGGTACTGGGAGCCGACGCGCGCCTCTACGAGATCTGGCAGACCCGGCGCCCCATCGAGTCGGGGCAGCGTGCACGCGTGCGATATCGGCGCGACGAGCATGTGCTGTTCGGTTGCATATCGGTCCCCGAGACGGCGGCCGGCGAGCTCGATAACGGCGCATCGGCGCTGCAGGCGGCTACGGAGCAGGCGTATCGGGAGATTTTTTCGCTGCTCGACTCGGTGGGCTACGGTCATCTGCTGCGAGTGTGGAACTATCTTCCGCAGATCAACGCCGACACCCTCGGGATGGAGCGCTACTGGCACTTCAACAAGGCGCGCCGGGAGACGCTGATCGCGTGCGGACGCGCAATCTCGGGCAACGTGCCGGCGGCCTGTGCCCTGGGGTGCGCGGTCGGCAGTCCGCTGGTGATTTATTTTCTGGCCAGCAAATCCGCGCCCATCGCCGTCGAGAACCCGCGACAGGCCTCGGCATACGAGTATCCCCTGAAGTACGGGCCGCGGCCGGTGTTCGCACGCGCCAGCGTGCTGCGTGAGGCATCCGCCACCATGCTGTTCATCTCGGGCACCGCCAGCATCGTGGGTCACGAGACATTTCACGTTGGAGATGCGGCTGCGCAGACACGCGAGTCCCTGGTCAACATCGAGGCGCTGCTCGGAGAAGCCAATCGCGTGGCCGGGGCTGCACGTTTCGCCCTCGGCTCTCTGGCCTACAAGGTCTACATACGCCATTCGTCCGACCTGCCGGTCATTCAGGCACAGCTCTGCGCCGCCGTGGGTGCCACTGCCCGGATCGTGTACCTGAGAGCGGACATCTGCCGGCAGGATCTGCTGGTGGAGATCGAGGCCACCGGCGTCGACGGCGATCCGCCGCCGGCGGGGTCTTAGGGCGTGCACGGCATGCGCAGGAAGCACTGCCACAGCTCATTGGCGTCGTGGGTACTGTTCGCCGCCGTCCTGCTGCCTTGCACGAGCGCCCGCGCAGAAGAGCAGCCGTTGTGGGAGCTTGGCCTGGGGCCGGCGATGCTGTGGCTCAGGGACTACCGGGGCGCGAGCTCCTCGCACGCCTACCCCCTGCCGCTGGTGTATTTCGTCTACCGCGGTAAGTACCTGCGGTCCGATCGCGATGGACTGAAGGGAAAGATCTTCGACCAGAAACTGGTGGAGCTGCACATCAGCTTGAGCGCGACGCCGCCGGTGCGCAACGCCGCTGCGCGCAGCGGGATGCCGGACCTGCGCTCGACGATCGAAATCGGCCCCGAGCTGGATGTGCGGTTGTGGCGTTCCGAACAGGAGCGGGTGAAGCTCGACTTCCTGGCGGCGGCCCGCTCGGCCATCACCATCGAGGCCAAGCCGAAGGCGGTCGGCTGGATCCTGGATCCGCATCTCACCCTGGACATCGCCTCCCCGGGCGACCTGACGGGGTGGAAGCTGGGGCTGCTGACGGGGCCGCTCTTCACCACGCGCCATTACAACGATTACTACTACACCGTGGCGCCTCAATACGCCACACAAGAGCGCCCTGCCTACGAGGCCTCCGCCGGGTTCGCAGGAACGCAGATGGTCATGTCGCTCACCAAACGCTTCCCACGCTATTGGACCGGCGGCTACGTCCGCTACGATACGCTCTCGGGGGCGAGCTTCGCCGCCAGCCCGCTGGTGAAGCGCAACAGCTACTGGTCGGCGGGATTCGCGGTGGCCTGGATGATCGGGCGCTCTTCGCACCTCGTCGAGGCGTCCGACTAGCTCGTTGGCTCAGGTAGCGGCTCAAGGCATGTCCTACGTTGTGCGTACGTTGAGGTCCGTCTACGACTACGTTGCGCTCTATGGCCTGCTGATCGTGCTGGGCCTGATCTGTCTTACGTGGTCGCTGCTCGCGGTGCTGCTGCATGCCCTGCCACGCCGCCGACGAATCGCCGCCGGACGGTTCGGCATCATGGCCGGTTTCCGTCTGTATTCCCGGTTCCTGAGCCTCTCCGGCGCCTACCGGCTCGATCTGCGTGCCCTCGACACGCTGCGCGCCGGCCCGCCGGTCATTCTCGCGCCCAACCATCCGTCCCTGATCGACGCGCTGCTGATCCTCACGCGCCATCCAAACCTCGCGTGCGTGATGAAAGGAGCGTTGCTGCACAACATCTTCCTGGGCCCGGGCGCGCATCTGGCGCGTTACATCCGTAGCGACACGCCGCGCCAGATGATCAAGGAAGCCGTGGCAGACCTGCGCGAAGGCGGCACGGTCCTGCTGTTTCCCGAGGGCACGCGTACGACTCGCGCCCCGATCAACCCGCTGACGGCCAGTGTCGGAGTGATCGCCAAGCACGCGCAGGTTCCCGTGCAGACGCTCATCATCGAGACCGACTCGCCTTACCTGAGCAAGGGCTGGCCGCTGTTCCGCCGCCCTCACCTGCCCATTACCTACCGCGTGCGCCTGGGCAAGCGCTTCGATCCGCCCACGGACGTCGCCGCGTTCATGGTCGCGCTCGAGCAGGAGTACACGCTGCAGCTCTCGGGCGCGCAGCCGAGCAAGCGCGTCGAAGCGCGAGCCACTGCACGGGCCGGCGGCGTTCGATGACGGTCCCCTCCCGGACCCACCTGGTTCTCATCCCCAGCTACAACCCCGGGAACAAGGTCTACCAGACGGTCCGCGCGGCCCGCGAGCAATGGGACCCGGTATGGGTCGTCGTGGACGGCAGTACCGACGGCACGGCCTCGGGCCTCCAGGAGATGGCCGCCAATGACCCGGGGTTGCGGGTGTTGGTGAAGGAGCGCAACAACGGCAAGGGTGCCGCCGTACTGCAGGGAATGCTCGAAGCGCGCGCCCGGGGCTACACTCACGTTCTGGCGATGGACTCCGACGGGCAGCACCCCGCTCATCTCATCCCCGCGTTCATGGCGGCCTCCGCGGCCGCACCCGAGGCGATGGTGCTGGGGGAGCCGGTGTTCGATGCGAGCGCTCCGCTGCTGCGTGTGCGCGGCCGCAAGATCTCCAACTGGTGGGCCAACCTCGAGACGCTCTGGGCGGGCATCCACGACTCGCTGTTCGGGTTTCGCGTCTACCCGATCGCTCCTCTGGTACGCGAGATGCAGGCGCGGCGTTGGATGCGGCGCTTCGATTTCGACGTGGAGGCGGCGGTGCGCCTGAGCTGGCGCGGCGTGCCGGCCATCAATCTGCCCGCCCCGGTGCGCTACTTTCGTCCCGAGGAAGGCGGGGTCTCGCACTTCAACTACTGGCGGGACAACGCGCTGCTCAGTGGCATGCACGCGCGGTTGTTTTGCGGTTTCATGCTGCGCCTGCCGGTGCTGCTGACACGCAGGCTGCGGCGCCAGGCTTGATCGCGCGATATTCGGAAAAGATCCCGAGCTCTACGTGGCGTGTGACCTCGAGGAAGCCGGCCGCCGCCATAGCAGTCTGAATGACCTGCGGCGGCGCGCACGCTTCGATGGTGTCCCAGTAGTACCGCATCAGCTCGGGCGTATCGCGATGCCGCGCGACCAAGCGCGCGGCAACGGGAACCATCACGCGCATGTAGACTTTCAGGAGCGCCTGTGACCACCCGTGGTCGGGGCGCGTGATCTCCAGCAGACACAGGTGCCCTCCGGGCTTGAGCACCCGGTAGAACTCAACGAACGCTGCGGACAAGTCCCCGACATGCCGCAGCGCGTAACCCATGCAGAGAAAATCCGCAGCAGCGTCCTGCGCAGGTATGGAATCTGCGCTTCCGGAGACGAGCCGAACGCCCGCGGGGACCTTGGCGTTTTCGACCATGCCGGGTGAAGGATCGACTCCAATGACCCTCGTGGGGTCGCCGCAGATCGCCGCGGCCTCCCGCGCGACAAGTCCGGTTCCCGCGCCAACGTCGATCACCATCATGCCCGGACGCAGGCCTGCCTCCCGCAGGGCGCGCCGCCGATACCACGAGCCGGTACCGAATGCCATTACGCGCTCCACCCGGTCGTAATCGCAGGCGGTGCGGTTGAACAGCCCGAGCACCCAGGCGTGTCTGTCCGCCTCGCTCGCGTAGTAATCCCGCAGAGGCGGATGCGGGGCGAGCCTGGTGTGAGGAGTCTGCGACACGGCTGAGCGCAGCCTAGCGCTGATCGGCTGGAACTGCCACGATGGGCACGTATAATGCCGGCAGCGCAGCCAGAAGAGGCCATTTGGGGGGGAGGTGCGAGCATGGCCTGTGCCTCCTGGAGATCATGAACGCGAGCCCGCGCATCCATCCGACCGCAGTCACGGCAGCAGGATATGTCCGATAAAGCGTTGCCCTTGAGACAACCCGTGCCGTCTGACACCGCCGACTTGCAGCTCGAGCTCGCGCAGCTCATCGTGCAGGCGTTGAATCTGGAAATCGCGCCCTCGACCATCCATCCGAGCGCCGCCCTGTACGGCGAGGGCCTGGGTCTGGACTCCATCGACATCCTGGAAGTCGCCCTGGTCGTCTCGAAGCAGTATGGAGTACATCTGCGCGCCGACAGCGAGGAGAACGGCGAGATCTTCCGCTCGCTCGGACACCTCGCGGCCTACATCGCCGCGCATCGGACGAAGTAAGCTCCTGGCCACGATCCCGCTGATCGCGCACGAATCGCCCGCTGCGGTGCTCGCTTACCGGGGTGGAGTGCCGGTGCGAGCGAGCGAGTTCCTGGCGGATGTCGTGCGCGTCGCAGCCGCCTTCCCCGGCGGCACCCACGTCCTGAACGCCTCCACCGACCGCTATCGCTTCACAGTCGGATTGGCAGCGGCGCTGGTCGCCAACAAGGTGAGCCTGCTGCCTGCGACGCACACTCCCGCCGTCATCCGCGAGCTCACCCTGTTCGCTCCGGATGTGTTTTGCCTGACCGACGATGCGCGTTGTGAGATCGATCTGCCACGCTGCCAGTACGAGGACGCTCCGCCCGCACATCACTGGCCGCCGCCGGAGATCGACAGCGAGCGCCTCGCCGCCTACGTGTTCACCTCCGGCTCGACCGGCACGCCGCTTCCCTACGGGAAAACCTGGGGTCGACTGGTGCAATGCGTGCGCGACGGCGCGGAGCGGTTCGGACTGCTGGACGGGCGTTCCCACAGCCTGGTCGGAACGGTCCCGCCGCAGCACATGTATGGCTTCGAGTCGACGGTCCTGCTGGCCTTGCAGGCCGGCGCAGCCCTGTGTGCGGAGCGTCCGTTCTATCCAGCAGACATCTGCAGCGCGCTCGCGTGTGTTCCCCGTCCCCGAATCCTCATCTCCACGCCTGTGCATCTGCGCACGCTCGTCACCGCTGAAGTGGACCTGCCGGCGGTGGATCTGATCCTGTCCGCCACGGCGCCTCTGTCGCAGAATCTGGCGCGCGAGGTGGAGCAACGCTTCGACACGCAGCTGCAGGAGATCTATGGCTCGACGGAAACGGGCCAGATCGCCACGCGGCGCACGGCTGACACCATCGAATGGCGGCTCTGGCGGGATGTCCATCTGACGACGGATGCCGAGCGCACCTGGGCCGTCGGTGGCCACATCGAGCAGCGCACACCGATGTGCGATGTCATCGAGATCACCGCTCAGGACCGCTTTCTGCTGCACGGACGGATGGCTGACCTGGTCAACATCGCAGGCAAGAGAAGCTCACTGGCCTACCTGACTCATCAGCTGAATGCCATTCCGGGCGTGCTCGACGGCGCGTTCTTTCTGCGCGAGGAGACGCTGAACAGCGCGACCACCGGGGTCACCCGGGTCGCCGCCGTGGTCGTCGCTCCGGAGCTGGATGCGGCCTCGTTGACCGACCACTTGCGCAAGCGCATCGATCCGGTGTTCCTGCCACGGCCGCTGTTGTTCGTCGACCGGCTCCCGCGCAACGCCACGGGCAAACTGCCTCACGAGGCGCTGCAAGCCCTCACCCAGTCCTCGCGCCGGGGCGAGGGATGACAGCGCCGCAGCCGACAGTGATGCGAGAGACGCTGAACCTGGCGGCGGACCATCCGGCATTTGCCGGTCACTTCCCCGGCGCGCCCATTCTTCCGGGCGTGGTGCTGCTGGACGCGGCGGTGAGTGCGGCGTCGACTGCCATTCGGGCGGGACAGTGGCAGATCGTGACCGCAAAGTTTCATCACGTGGTGCGGCCTGGGGAAGTGTTGACGCTGGAGCACGAGAGTCTGGCCAACGGCACAGTGCAGTTTCGGGTGTTGCACGTCGATCGGCTGATCGCGAGCGGCACGCTCAAGCCGAGCCCCTCGCGGGAGCCCCGCGATGGCTAGCGAGTCCGCGAACGCCGGCGCGAAAGCACCGTCGCGGCTCGCAGAGTGGTCCACGAGACGCGAGCGCGGCAGTGTGTTTCTGCTGCGCGTCATGACTCTCATTTCGCTGCGGATCGGCCGACGTGCAGGTCGGTTCCTCCTGTATTTCATCGCTGCGTATTTCTTTGCCTTCGCGCCGCAGTCGCGCCGTCATTCGTACGCCTACCTGCGCCGGGCCCTGGGCCGCCGGCCAACCGCGCGTGACTGGTTCCGTCACGTACTCACGTTCGCATCGACCGTCCACGACCGCGTCTACCTCGTGAATGCGCAGTACGATGTGTTCGAGATCTCCATCGAGGGCCAGCCGCTGGTGGATCGTCATCTGGCCGAGGGCCGCGGCGCCTTCCTGATGGGTGCGCACCTGGGTAGCTTCGAAGTCACGCGCGCCGCCGGACAAAGGCACGCCGGTCTGCAGATAGCCATGGCGATGTACGAGGAGACCGCCAACAAAGTCATGGCGAGTCTCGCCGCGATCAACCCGGCGGCGGCGCTGGACGTGGTGCATCTGGGTCGCGTGGACGCGATGCTCAAGCTCCACTCCTATCTCGAGCGAGGCGCATTTGTGGGCGTGCTCGGGGACCGCACATTCGGCGCAGAGCAAGGGCAGATGGTTGAGTTCCTGGGCGCCCCCGCACAGCTGCCCACGGGCGCCATGCGAGCCGCGGCGGCATTACGGCAACCGGTGATTTTCATGGCAGGGCTGTATCGCGGCGGCAACCGCTACCACGTCGTGTTCGAGGAGCTCGCAGACTTCTCCGCCACTTCCTCCGCTGGGCGCAGCGCAGCTCTGCAGGCGGCGATGGTGCGGTATGCGTCGCTGTTGGAGAAGTATTGCCGCAGCGACCCGTACAACTGGTTCAACTTCTACGACTTCTGGGCGGAGGCGCAATGAGGGCTGGTGCGCTGTTGGCGCTCGTGGCGCTGCTGATGACGCAGGTTGCCACCGCGGCGACGGCGGCGGCCCCAACGACGGCGACGGCGGCAGCGGGGGACCTCGACCGAGTCATGGGCGCTCTGGCGCAGCGCAAGCACGGCCACGTGACTTTCGTCGAAGAGAAATACATCTCGGTGCTCGACACACCCGTGAAGTCATCCGGGGAGCTGCTGTACGAGGCGCCTGACCGGCTCGAACAGCTCACTTTGAGCCCGAAGCGCGAGAGGCTGGTGCTGCAGAACGGCGTCGTGACAGTTGATCGCGGGCGCCGTCATTACGTGCTGGACCTGCGCCAGTATCCGCAGATCGTGCCGTTCATCGAAAGCATTCGCGCCACCCTCGCGGGCGATCGCGCGGCGCTCGAGCGCGTCTTCCGGCTGAGCTTCTCCGGATCCTTCGACACCTGGACGCTCACGCTGGTGCCGCTGGATGAGAAGCTCGCCCACACGATCCGGCAGATCGACATCGAGGGCACGCAGGCCGCCATTCACAAGATCCAGATCCAGGAGGCCGACGGCGACCGCTCGGTCCTGTCGATCGGCTCCGAAGTGACGGAATGAAGCTGCCGGCCTCGCCCGGGCGAGCTTGCACGGTGCCAGCGTTCTCGGCGCGAGCTGTTACAGGCCGACATCGAGTGCGGGGAGGCGCCCTCGTCGCTACGTTGCTGTGGGCCGCGCTGGTGGCGGCGGCCGCCGTAATCGTCTTTCGCGCACACTTCACAGCCGATCTGTCGGCTTTCCTGCCGCAGACCCCGACAGCCACGCAACGGCTGCTGGTCAGCCAATTGCGCGAAGGGATCGCTTCGCGGCTCATTATCGTGGCGATCGAGGGCGCAGACGCGGCGAGCCGCGCACGAGTGTCGGCGACCGTGGCCGGGCAACTTCGCAAGGACTCCCGCTTCAGCTCTGTCAGCAACGGCGATCAGAGCGGCCTGGAACGCGATCGCGCCTTCCTGTTCGATCATCGCTATGTGCTCAGCGAGTCGGTCGACGCGCAGAGATTCAGCGTCGCAGGGCTCAAGGGAGCCATCCAGGACACGCTCGATCTGCTGAGCTCTCCTGCGGGGCTGCTCGTGAAGTCCCTCATCGCTCGCGACCCGACAGGTGAGATGCTGCAGGTCATCGATCAGGCGGGCACCGGCGAAGCCCCTCGCACCCAGGAGGGTGTCTGGTCCTCCCGAGACGGCCAACGCGCCCTGCTGGTGGCACAGACGCAGGCTGCAGGCTCCGACACTGACGCGCAACAGCAGGCGATCGAGGCGATCCGTGCGGCCTACGCTGCAGGCAGGGCGACCTTACCGGCAAGCGCACAGCGGACTGTGGCGCTCGAAATGAGCGGGCCCGGCGTGTTCTCGGTGTCGGCCCGCTCGACCATCGAGCACGAGGTGCTGCGCCTGTCCCTGCTCAGCACCGCGGCGATCGTTGCCTTGTTGCTGGCTGTCTATCGCTCCGTGCCGGCGCTGATCCTGGGGCTCGTCCCCGTTGCATCGGGCGCGCTCGCGGGCGTGGCGGCCGTCGCCCTGGGCTTTGGTGTCGTCCACGGAATCACCCTGGGCTTCGGCATCACCCTCATCGGAGAGTCCGTCGACTACTCCATCTACCTGTTCATCCAGGCCCGCCGCTCGTGGGCGACGATCGGCCTGGGCGTACTGACTTCGATCTGCGGCTTCGCGGCCCTGCTGCCGTCGGGCTTCCCGGGACTCGCACAGCTGGGTCTGTACTCCATCTCCGGCCTGATGGCGGCGGCGCTGGTGACGCGTTTCGTGCTCCCGCACTGGCTCCCGCGCACGTTCGCGATCCGGGATGTCACGCCACTGGGTCTTGCGGTGGCCGGCGCGCTGCGGCGGGCTCGGGGCGCTGCCTGGGTGCTGGGAATCCTCGCACTGGGCGCGGCGACGATCCTCTATCTGCACCGAGCCTCACTGTGGAATCGCGAGCTGTCCGCACTGAGCCCGGTCACGCAGGCGGACCAGGACCTGGATGCACGGCTGCGAGCGGACATCGGAGCGCCGGATGTGCGTTTCCTGGTGGTCATCTCCGGAGCGCAGAAGGAATCTGTCCTGGAGGCAGCCGAGCGGGTCGGGCGCCGCCTCCAGTCCCTGGTCATGACAGGGATCATCGGTGGTTTCGAGAGTCCGACACACTACCTGCCGAGCCTGGCGGCGCAGCGTGACCGGCGGGATGCGATTCCGGAGGTGACGCAGATGCGTGCCCGGCTGCAGCAGGCGACCGCCGACTTGCCGTTGCACGCCAACCGGCTGGAGCCCTTTCTGACGGACCTCGAAGCCGCTCGTGCCCATCCTCCCCTCACGCGCAGGGATCTGGACAGCACCTCCATGGCCGCGGGCTACGACTCGATGATGCTCAGCGACTCGAACGGCTGGACAGCCATTTTGCCGCTGCGGGCGGCCACCTCGCCCACCGGCGCGTACATCGACATCGATGCGGACAAAGTGAGCGCCGCCCTTGCAGGGCTGGGCTCCCCCGGAGAGGCAGTCGTTCTGGATCTGAAGCGAGCCGCGGACGATCTGTATTCCACCTACCTGGCGCAGATCGTCAAGCTGTCGGCGCTCGGTCTCGGCGCCATCATCGTGCTGCTGCTCATCGCGCTGCGTTCAGGCATACGGATGCTGCGCGTCGTGGCTCCGCTGGCTCTGGCGGTGCTGGTGGTCGCGGCCGGGTTGGTGCTGGCGGGACGGGAGCTGACCATTCTGCACGTGATCGGAATGCTGCTGATCGTCGCCGTCGGGTCCAACTACGCGCTGTTCTTCGACCGGCGCGCGACCGACAGGCAGGGGAATGCGGTGCCCCTGACGCTGGCCTCGCTCGTCATCGCCAACGCCTCGACCGTCCTCGGCTTCGGTGTTCTGGCTTCCTCCTCGGTTCCGATCCTGGCGGCCCTCGGCTCGACGGTGGCCCCCGGTGCGCTGCTGGCACTGGTGTTCTCTGCGTTGCTCGCTGAGCGCCTTCCGGTCGCGGATGGCGCCGTGGCGGGCGGCGCAGCGGCGGGTGGCTGATGCGCAGTCGCCTCGAGCCGGTAAATCAGGGCGCGGTTGCAGCAGCGTGCGTCGTCATGCTGCCGGCCGCATATACCGGGCCGGAGGACTTCGTGGGCGCGGGGTTCGTAAGCGCCGCGCGCGAGCGCTCGATCCCGCTGGACTTCGTCCTCATCGACCTGCACTTGATGCACTTGAACGATCGGACCCTGCTGACGCGCCTGCGCCAGGAGGTCATTCTTCCGGCACGTGAGGCGGGGTGCCGGACTGTGTGGCTGTGCGGCATCTCGCTCGGGGGTTTCATCGCCCTCACTTATGCGGCGCGCTACGAGGGGGAGCTCGAGGGCGTCTGCGTTCTCGCTCCCTACCTGGGCAACCGCATCGTGACACGGGAGATCGCCGCCGCGGGTGGGGTGAGCGGCTGGGAGCCGGGCAGTCTCGCCGCGGATGACGATGAGCGCCGGATCTGGCGTTTCATCAAGACCCGGCGCCCGGGAGAGTCGCTCGTGCATCTGGGCTTCGGAAGCGAGGACCGCTTCGCCGACAGCCATCGAATGATGGCCGCTGCGCTTGCGCCCGAGATGGTGCAGGTAGTGCCCGGCGGGCACGACTGGCCCGTGTGGCGTCAACTCTGGGACAATTTCCTCGACACCACCCTCCGCCTGAAGTGACGTCGGCCTTGAACCGCAAACCCAAGCGCTGGAAGCCATCACCCCTGCTCGGCGTAACCGCGTTCGTGCACGCGGGGGCGGCGGCCTGTTGGGCGGCGCGCCCACAGTCATGGCCATGGATGCTGGGAACCGTGGTCGCAAACCATCTCGTCCTGGCAGGGGCCAGCCTTTGGCCCCGGAGCCAGCTGCTGGGCCCCAACTGGACATCCCTGCCTCGCGATGCCGCCTTGCGAGGCGCGGTCGCTGTGACGATCGACGACGGTCCGGATCCTGAAGTGACGCCACGCGTACTGGATGTGCTGGAGGAGCATGGAGCCAAGGCGACCTTCTTCTGTATCGGCGAACGCGTCGCCCGATACCCTGCACTGGTCCGGGAGGCGGCGCAGCGCGGTCACGCCATCGAAAATCACAGCCAGCACCACCTCAACTACTTCTCCGTTCTCGGACCACGCGGCATGGCGCGCGAGATCGAGCGCGCGCAGGAACAGATAGGGTCGGTGACCGGAGAGCCGCCGCGCTTTTTCCGCGCACCGGCAGGCTTGCGGAATCCCTTTCTCGATCCGGTACTCGCGCGTCGGGATCTACAGCTGGCAAGCTGGACGCGACGCGGCTTCGATACATTGAATCGCAACGCGGCGGTGGTGCTGCGGAGCCTGACCCGCGGCATCGGCGGCGGGGATATTCTGCTGCTGCACGACGGACATGCGGGACGAACACCCTCGGGCTCGGCGCTGATTCTCGAGGTGTTGCCGCGCCTCCTGCAGGCGTTGGCCTCCGCACGACTGACCGCCATCACATTGCGCTCCGCGCTGCCGCCGCACGCATGAAACCACTCGTCCTCACCCACTTCACTGCAACGAGTTGCCTGGGCCGCGGCGTCGCAGCGACGCTGCAGGCGTTGCGCGAGCGCCGCTCGGGATTGCGAAAGTGCACCTTCGAGACCGTCGACCTTCCTACCTATGCCGGCGAGGTCGCCGGAGTCGATGAGGTCGTCCTGCCCGATTCGCTGCGTCCATTCGACTGCCGCAACAATCGGCTCGCGCTGCTCGCGCTGCGCCAGGACGGCTTTGTGAATGCGGTGGAGGACAGCGTCAGGCGCTGGGGACGCCGGCGAGTCGGGGTATTCCTCGGCACCAGCACCTCCGGCATTCTCCAGTGCGAGATCGCGTATCGGCAACGCGATCCGGCCAGCGGCTCACTGCCGGCAGACTTCGACTACGCGACGACTCAGAACTCTTTCTCCGTCGCCGCATTCGTCCGCGGCGCACTGGATCTGGACGGACCCGCAGCGGTTGTGTGCTCCGCGTGCTCCTCCAGCGCCAAGGTGTTCGGGAGCGCGCGACGGATGATCGAAGCGGGCTTGATCGACGCGGCGGTCGTCGGCGGGGTCGATTCCCTGTGCCTGACGACGCTGTACGGTTTTCATGCCCTGCAACTCATCTCGCCCGGCCCGTGCCGTCCATTCGACGTCGCGCGCGACGGCATCTCGATCGGGGAAGCCGCGGCCTACGCGCTGCTCGAGTCGCCCTCCTCCACGGTCGGGACGGACACTGTCAGGCTGTTGGGTGTCGGCGAGTCGAGCGATGCCTACCACATGTCATCCCCGCATCCGGAGGGCGCCGGAGCGCGAGCCGCAATGTTGCATGCCCTGCACAGCGCAGGGCTGGAGCCGGGCGAGATCGACTACATCAACCTGCACGGCACCGGTACTCAAAGCAACGACAACTCCGAGAGCCGTGCCGTCAGCAGCCTGTTCGGCACCGACACGCCCTCCAGCTCGACCAAGGGAGCGACCGGCCACGCGCTCGGAGCGGCCGGCGCACTGGAGGCGGTGATCTGTGCCCTGGCGCTGCAAAATGACTTCATGCCGGCGGGAGTCAATACGACGCGGGTGGACCCGGCGCTCGCAGTGCGTTATCTCAGCGAGACCCGTTTCGGCCCGCTGACACACGTTCTCAGCAATTCGTTCGGCTTCGGAGGCAGCAACTGCAGCCTCATCTTCGGCCGCGAACGGAGCGGCACGTGAGTGCGCTGACCGCGTGGGTCGATGGAGTGGGTCTGCTCGGCCCCGGCCTGAGCGATTGGCCGGCAGCCTGTGCCGTCCTCAAGGGCGAGACCTTCTACGATCCGCGCCCGACCGTTCTGCCCGCTCCCGATTCCCTCCCCCCTACCGAGCGGCGCCGCACCGGCCGCGTGGTCAAGTTGGCTCTGGCGGTCGGCCACGAGGCAGCGTCACGCGCCGCCGTCCACCCATCGCACCTGCCGACCGTGTTTTCCTCCTCCGGCGCTGACGGCCAGATCTGCCACGAGATCTGTGAGGTGCTCGCCACGAGCGATCGCCAGCTGTCCCCGACCAGGTTTCACAACTCGGTGCACAACGTCGCCGCCGGCTACTGGAGCATTGCCAACGGTGCGCGCGCGCCCTCGAACTGCCTCTGCGGCTTCGATGCCAGCTTTGCCGCGGGCCTGCTCGAAGCGCTCACCCAGGTGGCCGTGGAAAGAATGCCCTGCCTGCTCATCGCCTACGATACGCCCTATCCGGAGCCGCTGTTCGCGAAGCGGCCCATTCCGGATGCCTTCGGTGTCGCCCTGCTGCTTTCGACCGAGCCGCGCTCTGGCTCGCTGGCCCGGATCACCGCGACGCTGACGGACGCTTCGCCGGACCGCCTGTCGCCGCCCCGCCTGGAGTCGCTCCGTTCGGCCATCCCGGCTGCCCGGTCCTTACCGCTGCTGCAGACCTTTGCCCAACGCCGGGCGCAGCGCGTGGTGCTCGACTACCTGGGTGAGTTGCGCCTCGCCGTGGAAAGCGAGCCATGCGCCTAGATCACGAGTGGATATGCACCCACATCCCCCACGCGGGCAGGATGTGTCTGCTGGATGAAGTGCTCGACTGGGATGCGCAACAGATCCGTTGCCGCAGCACCTCGCATCGCTCCCTCGAGAACCCGCTCCGAGCATACGGACGTCTCGGCGCGGCCTGCGGCGTCGAATATGCTGCGCAGTCGATGGCCGTACACGGCGTGCTCGTTGCAGCAATGGGCACCAACGGTCCGGCAGTGGGCTACCTCGCCAGTGTGCGTGGTGTGCGACTGTTCGTCGAGCGCCTCGATGACCTGCGTTCCGACCTCATCGCGACAGCAACGCGGGTCACCTCCGACGACACCACTGTGCTGTACGACTTTGCCGTGTTCGAGGGCGAGCAGCCACTGCTGCGCGGCCGCGCAACAATAATATTCGACATCCGCGGCGGCTCTACGACACACTTCGCGCCTCTATGACGGACAACACTCCTAAGCGTGCGCTCGTCACTGGAGGCAGCGGTGAGCTCGGCGCTGCAATCTGCCGCCGGCTGGCGCAAGACGGGCATCATGTTTTCGTACACGCCCGGCGGAAGACGCAAGCCGCCGCGAAGTTGGCTGCGGAGATCACTGCGGCCGGTGGACGAGCCGAGACGCTGACCTTCGACATCACAGACGCGCAGGAGACCGAGCGGGTGCTGGAGTCGGCGCTGCAGGCCGGGCCGATCCAGATTCTGGTCAACAATGCCGGCATCCACGACGATGCGCCTTTCCCCGGGATGACTTCCGGCCAGTGGCACGGTGTGCTGGATGTCTCGGTCAACGGCTTTTTCAACGTGACCCGGCCGCTCATCATGCCAATGATCCGCAGCCGCTGGGGACGCATCGTCAACACGTCCTCGATATCCGCGCTGATCGGCAATCGCGGCCAGGTGAACTACGCAGCGTCGAAGGCCGCACTCAACGGAGCCACCAAGGCTCTCGCGCTGGAGGTGGCCTCGCGCGGCATTACGGTGAATGCCATCGCCCCCGGAATCATTGCCACGAGCATGAGTGAGAAGACCTTCGACCCGGAGGCGATCGCACGCCTCGTCCCGATGAAGCGCGCCGGCACACCGCAGGAAGTCGCCGGCCTGGTGGCTTACCTGGTGTCGGATGAAGCCGGGTATCTGACTTCGCAGATCATCTCCATCAGCGGCGGCATGGCGTGACTGGAAGGCCGAGGGATCCCATCGCCTGAGGTGGAGCGTTGTGAGAGCGCGTGCGTGACGATCCGGTGTTCGGCGCGCGGCGGCTAGCTCGGACCTGCAGTGGCGACGCTCACCCGGTTGCGTCCGGCACGTTTGGCGGAGTACAGGGCCGCATCGGCTCGTTCCGCAAGCGATTCGAGGGTGTCACCCGTCTGGCTGTCTGCAACACCCACCGACAAGGTGACGTTGCCTACATATTCGTTCCTGTCGACGCGGCGAATGCTGACTTTAGAGACTGCGTGGCGGATTTTCTCCGCCAATGCCGCGGCGCCCTGCACCGAAGTCTCAGGGAGCAGAATCGCGAACTCCTCCCCGCCCATTCGCGCGGCGATGTCCTGGCCCTTGATGCACGCTTTGATCACTTGCGCAACCGCGCGCAGCACCTTGTCGCCCAGCAGGTGCCCATGCGTGTCGTTGATGGTCTTAAAGTTGTCGATGTCGGCCAGCAACAGCGCGCAGCCGGCCTGAATGCCGCCGGTTTCCTGGATCGCCCGCTCGAGCCCGCGCCGGTTGTTCAGGCCGGTCAGCGGATCGAGCAGCGCCTCGGTCTGGGCCTGCTCGAGTCGCTGCGTCAGGGTCTGGACCTCCTGCACGCTGCGCTTGAGCTGCTCGGACAGCTCGGAGGTCACCGTGCACATGTGCTGAGTATCCGCCAGCAGCTCACTGACGACCTCCCGGATCATCTCCAGGCCGATCGTCTGCTGCCGCAGCCGCGCGGTGTGCCCCTCCAACGCCTGTCCGAAATGCGTCGCGTGCGCTCCAGCGCTCTGCGTGGCGTGCGAGGTCTCCTCCAGCAGGTAGCGCAGGCGCTCGCGGATGCGCTCGAACGCATCGGCGTCCCGGGTGAGGATGTACTGCGCGTGCATGCGCCAGACGTCGGCATCCGTCAGGGGCGTGCCTGCGGTGAGCCGCTCATCCAGGGTTTTCGTCAAATCCGGATTGATTCCGGCGACGTGCTCGTACCAGAGCGCGTAGCTGGGGGGATGGAAGGCCGCCTCCTGCTTGGCCATGAAAGCGAGCGCCGTCCGTAGAATCTCGGCGCTCTCTTGCTTGTTTTGCTGATAACGCATACACCCGAGGCGGTCGTTAGGAACGTTAGACTCATTATAGGCACGGCCGGCCGCGGCTCGCAGTGTGGGATATACGACCTCATGGTCCGGCCGACGAAGCCGTTGCCACGCAGCCGGCGAGGGCGTTCGAGTCCCAGTGGGGCGACCGCAGCGTGTTTCTGACCTGGGCGCTCAAGAGTTTCTGGGGCCACTACGCTCCCGACGGTTGAGGCTCGGCTCCGGCTCTATCTCCGCGGCGCGGGCGACGTCGGTCGCCAGAGCGCGGATGAGCGGGGATTTGACCCCTATGAAGGCCGCCGAGCCCTTCATCGAGGGATTCATTCGGAGCTCGGCCGCCGCCGACAGAACTTCTTCGTCAGTGGCGTCGATCAGCTCGCGCTCCAGCGTGGCCAAAACGTTCTCCAGAGAGACCTCGGGGCGCCGGGTTTTCATTTCTGCTGCATCCTCAGGCCCTCGCGGAGCAGCGCTCGCCGCATCCGCCGCCGGGTCGAATCGTAGTCCGTCTTTGACATACTGCAGCTCTCGCAGATCTCCTCTGGCGTTCGCTCCTCCGCCAGGCCCGCGATGATCTGGCGTGCCCGGTTGTCGTCGACGAACAGGTGATAGATCGCCGCCAGCTCCTGCATGGCTTGCAGGCCGCGCTCGACTTCGGCGCGTGGATCCACTGGGCCTGCGCCGCCGCTGTCGGCCACCTCGAGCTCAGTGCGCAGCTTGGGAAGGTTCAGGGCCTCTCTGCGAGCCCGCCGCCAGTATTCCGTTTTGAGGCTGCGCATCACACCCGCGAGGAACGGCAATACCGGCAGACCCGGCGGCTGGCGTCTGGACCCATCGAGCACGCGGGCAAAGGCCTCCTGCAGCAGATCGCTCCAGCCGATGTCGGGAGGCAAGAGCCGGGCATGCAGCCGGGCAATGGCTTTCAGGCGCAGCAGGTCGGTCTCCGTCACCAGGCGCAGGGCCAGTGCCTGCTCGGCCGGCGTGCTCTCGCAGATGACCTCGTACCGCGGCATAGGGTTCATGCAGCGCTCACGATTCCCTCTATATGAAGAGTATGCGCACCTCGGGCAACCCTACGGACACCCGAGCGCAAATATTCATTCCCGGTCCGCCTTGCCGCAGCAAACTGCCCAAGCCGGTCGTCGCGCAACAGGTCGGGTTGCCCCGACTGGTTGCAGCGGACCACTGATTTGCATTAGAAATTTTATTGGCGTATAGTTTCTATTGAAACGAGATTACCTCATGCCCATACCCGCCACACGCGCCGAAAGTGCCGCCGCAGTCCTGTCGAAGGCGACGGTGCGCGCGGCCGATCAGCTGGGCTTGCGCCAGGCGCAACTGGCCAGGCTCCTGGGGTTGAGCACGGCGACGGCATCGCGACTTGCAGCCGGCACCTGGTTGTTGCCCGAAGATGGCAAGGCCTGGGAGCTCGCCGCGGCCTTCGTGCGTCTGTACCGTTCGCTTTCGGCAATTACAGGCGGCAAAGCCCAGGCGATGCGCGATTGGCTGCACTCGGATAACGCCGCGCTCGGCGGCGAGCCCGCTCAACGGATCTTGAGCGCGGAAGGATTGGTCCATGTCCTCCAGTACCTGGACGCCACACGCGGTCGCATCTGAGGCCGTGCCTGGAAGGCTCGACGTGTGGCGTGCTGTGGAAGCACAGCATGTCGTCGCCACGCGAGCACTGGTCGACAGCCTCACGGAACAGGAGACGCTGGAAGCAATACTCGAGCGCTCCAAACCGCCCATCCCGTCGGGCGCAGTGGGCCACGACTATCTGCTCTACACACCGTTCCGTTATCCACCCTTGCACCACGGCTCGCGCTTTCGCGCCTTCGCAGATCCGGGAGTGTGGTACGGGTCGGAGGCAACGCGCACCTGTTGCGCCGAGCTGGGTTACTGGCGTTGGCGATTCGTCACAGACAGCAGCGGGCTCAAACGACTCGATGGCGTCGCGCACACAGTGTTCCAGGCGAGAGCTCAGGGACCCACCATCGATCTGCGAACCAAGCCCTTCGTGCGCGACAAGCGCCTTTGGTGCAGCAAGGATGACTACAGCGGCTGCCAAGCACTCGCGCGCAGCGGGCGCACTGCCGAGATTCGAATCATTCGTTATGAATCAGTGCGTGATCCCGAGCACGGTGGATGTGCTGCAGTCCTCGACTGCCGGGCCTTCAGCGGCAACGGCAGCGTGCGGCGGCGACAGACCTGGTTCCTGACCGTGGACCGGGAGCGCGCTTCCTGGGTGCGCGGCGATACCAGCAACGCAGAAGCCTACGAGTTCGTCTTTCAACCCAGTCCGGGGTGAACGCGTGGGGCCACAGGCGCCCCCAGCCGGCGATGAGCGCGCGGCGTGACCACAAGCGCGCAGCCCCGCGGCGAGCGCGCGGCGCTGGGATGGCTACAGGTCCGCAGCCCCGCCGCGAGCGAGCCGGGTGCCCACCGGCGAGACCCTCGCGGCCGCTACCTGGGCGGCCCTGCCCCCGCCGCGGGCGGCGCGTTCTTCAACTCGTTGGCACGCTCGATCACATAAGCGCGGATCGACTGCGCCTGCGGCTCGGTGATGCGATCCTTGAATGAAGCCATGCCGGAGCTCTGCAGCGCGCCCTGGATCACGATCGCGTCAAACGCCTGGGCGCTGTTCAGCGCGGGCGAGTAGCGCAGGTCGGGGAACAAGGCACGGTTGGCATACTGTGTCTCGTGACACATGGCGCAGTGGCTGTCGAACTGCTGGTGCCCCGCCTCGATGAGGTCCTTCGACGCGGTGGATGGGGGCGGATTCAGCACCGGCGCCGGCGGCGGAGGCGGCGCGGGAGGCAGCTTCACGGAGCCGCCGAGCCTCAAAACCAACAGGCGCGACTGGTTGCTCGTGCCGTAGCGGGCCAGCCCGTAGCCGACTTCCTCCGCGAGGTACTGCTGGCCGTCCAGCTCGAAGGTGGAAGGTGCGGCGACGACGCCCGTCTGAGCCTCCATCGACCACAACTCCTGGCCATCGGTCGCGCGATACGCCACCAGCCGGCCCTTGGTCGTGCCCTGGAAGACCAGTCCGCCTGCGGTCGAGAGCGTGCCGGCGCCGATGTTGCCCAGCACGCCGGTGCGCCAGACCTGCTGGTTCCGCACCGGGTCCCAGGCCACCAGCGTCGACTCGCCACCGCGGGGCAGCTTGGCGCGCTGCTCCGGAGTGAGCACGTCGGGCGAGGCGAAACCGATCCCGGTGTTCGCGCCCATCGGCTGATAGGTGTAGCTCTTGGCGCTGGTCATGACCCCGCCGGTCTCGATCCCGGAGAAGTACACCAGGCCCGTCTGCGGGTTGAAGGAGAAGGGATGCCATGAATGCGCGCCCTGCCCGCCCGGCTGCAGCAGCGCCGGCTTGCCCGTCACGTCGTAGAACGCCGCAGGATTGAGAATCGGCCGTCCGCTCTTGGGATCGACCCCCTTGGCCCACGTCACCGTCACGAAGGGCTTGGCGGAGATGAGCTTGCCGCTCCTGGCATCCCACACGTAGAAGAATCCGTCCTTCGACGCTTGCAACAGCACGTGGCGCGAACGGCCGGCGATCTTCAGATCGGCGATCATCAAGGGAGAGGTGGCGTCGTAGTCGAACTCCTCTCCAGGGGCCTCCTGGTAGTGCCAGACGTGTACACCCGTGTCCGCGTCGACGGCGATGATCGAAGCGATGAACAGATTGTCACCGCCGCCGGAGCCGCGATATTTGCGGTTCCATGGCGAGCCATTCCCGGTACCGAAGTACAGCAGGTTGAGCTTCGGATCGTAGAGGATGCCATCCCACACGGTGCCCCCACCGCCGGCGGTCCACCAGTCCCCGCTCCAGGTCGCCGCCGCCTGCTTCAGCACCGGCTGCTCGAAACCCTCCGCCGGATTGCCGGGTACCGTGTAGAAGCGCCAGATCTGCTTGCCCGTCTGCGCGTCGTAGGCGGTGATGTAGCCGCGGACGCCGAACTCCCCGCCCGCATTGCCGATCACGATCTTGCCGTTGAAGGCCAGCGGAGCTCCGGTACTGGTGACCGGTTTGTTGTGATCCAGGGTCAACACGTGCCAGACAGGCGTGCCCGTCTTGGCGTCCAGCGCCGTGAGCCAACCGTCATACGTAGCGACATAGATCTTGCCGTTCCAGGCTGCGAGTCCACGATTGACCACATCGCAGCAACCGCGGCCGGCAAACTCGCCGGGCACTTTCGGGTCGTAGGCCCATAACTGGCGGCCGGTGCGCGCGTCGTAGGCTTTGACCTTGCTCCAGGCGGTGGAGAGATAGATGACACCGTCGATCACCAGCGGAGTCGCCTCCTGGCCGCGGTTGGAATCGAAGTCCGCGTACCAGGCGAGGCCCAGCTTGGAGACGGTGTCGGTGTTGATCTGCTTGAGCGGGCTGAATCGCTGCTCGTCGTAGGTTCTGCCCTCGAGCATCCATTGACCCGGCTCGGCGTTGGCGTTCGTCAACCGCTTGGCGTCGACGGAGGTGGCAGTATCGGCCAACGCGGCGGACGAGAACGCCACGACGCAGGCAAAAGCACACAGGTCCCGCAACAGGTTCACGCTTGATTCCCCCGCAAAAAGTCCATCAAAAAACTCTAGTTGTCGGCCGCCATCAGCTTCTGCAGCAGCGCGGCCGTCTCTTTGTGCGGCTCGGGCGCCGCGATTCCGACACGCCCCGTCACTCCAACCTTGCCGAGCGCGATGTCGAGCGCCTTGATGCCGTCACGGTCGCCAGCTTGCAGGTTGGCGCCCTTGTCGGCAAGGAACTGCACGAACGCGTTCCACCCCCACAGCGCCGCTCCGTGCAGCGAACTCTGGCCGTTGTCCCGCTGCGCGTTGATATCAGCCCCGGCTGCGAGCAACAGCTTCGCGGCCTCGATGCACTCCTGCTCGTTGCGGAAGCGTCCCCGCGTATCGATGGTGGTCGAGCCCACCCCCGAGGCCGCCATCAGAGGGGTAATTCCCAGCTCGTTGGGCAGGTCAGGCAGGGCGCCATGGGCCAGCAGCAGTCGGATGGAGGCGGCATCGCCCGCCTTGGCAGCGCGAATGAGCGGCGTCGTGCCCACGCTCAGCATACCGTCACCACCGCGATCCTGGCCGAGCGAGCGATACGGAGGGAACAGCTTCAGCTGCATGTTCGGATTGGCGCCGGCTGTCAGCAGCCTCTCTTCCACTTCCAGCGCAGTCGTGCGGTCCGAGGAGGGACGGTCGGGCCGGCCGCCGCGCGGTGTCGTGTTGTAATCGACCGCGGAGTACAGCGGCGCGCGGCCCCAGGTATCCCACCTGTTCGGGTCGGCGCCCGCCTCGATGAGAGCCGCGGCCGCATCGAAGCGACCATTCAATATGGCCATCAACAGCGGAGTGATGTTGTCGGGATCGGCAAGGTTGATGCCCGCCTTTCCCTTCACGAGCGCCTGCGCGCAGGCAGCGCACCCCTCGCGCGCCGCGAGCAGCAGCGGCGTCAGGCCCCCGAGGGGGCGATTCTGCGGACGCGGCTCGGCCGTGACTCTGCGCTCCCACGCCCGAATGGCCGACCTCGCGTCGGGGTTGGCTCCGTGCTCGAGGAGCAAGGTCACCATTTCCGGCTGGCTCTGTGCGGCCGCCCACATGAGGGCAGTCTGCCCACGCCACTGCTCTCTTGCGTTCACGTCCGCGTGATGCGCCAGCAGCAACTTCGCGGCGTCGACACGATTGGTGCGTGCCACGGTCATCAGAGCCGTCTGGCCCATTGCGTTGGGCGACTCGACGTCCGCGCCAGCCTCGAGCAGCATCGCCAGGATCTGCGCATCAGCGCGCTCGGCGGCCTCGGACATCGGAGTCGCGCCGTAGTCGTTGGTCGCCTTGACGTCCGCACCCGCCTTGATCAGGCGCCGCACGAGATCGGCATCGCCGTGGTGGACCGCCCAGTGCAGCGCCGTCGTGCCATCCACCATGCGATCGTTCGCGTCTGCGTGTTGCTGTAACAGCTCCGCCGCCGCGGCGTGATTGCCGGCACGAGCCGCTTCCACCAGCGGCCCTGCGGCGCAGAAGGCCGCGTGAAAGAGCGAAGCCATCGCCAGAGCGGTACGCCAGCGCACTATGTCAGATCTCCGTGAGCTCGCCCGTACTGTCGCCGACAGAGGCCGTAGGAACGCCCACCCTGTTGAGCAGCGCCACGTGCAGGTTGGCAATCGGCGTGTGATCGGGGTAGCGCACGTGCCGGTTGCCCTTGAGCTTGCCGCAGGCCCCTCCCAGCACGGCCGTCGGCAACGGGAAATGATCGTGCATGTTGCTGTTGCTCATGTTGCTGCCGAACAGGATGAGCGACTGATCCAGCATCGAGCCCTCGCCGTTGGGCATGGCCTGCAGCTGCTTCACGAAACCGGCGAACATCTGGGTGTTGAAACGCTGCACCTTGGAGAGGCGGTCCATCTTCAGCGCGTTGTTGCCATGGTGCGAGAGGGGGTGGAACGCATCCTGGATACCGATAAAGGGATAGGGTTGATTGCTCACCTCGGCCGCCTGCATGAAGGTGATGACACGGGTGAGATTCGCCTGCAGAGCGAGGGCCATCATGTCGAGCATGAGGCGCATGTGCTCGTCGAACGCGTTCGGAATGCCGGAGGGCGCATCAGGAAGATGCAGCTTCGAGGTATCGCGACTGGCGATCTTCTGAACGCGGCGCTCGATCTCGCGCACCGTGCCGAGATAGTCATCCAGCAGCGCGCGGTCACGCGGCCCCAGAGATCTGCTGAGATCCGCGGCGTCGTGCCGCACCAGATCCAGAACACTCTGGTCCTCGTGGATGAGCTCTACACGCTCCTCCGCAGTGTCACCCTGCCCGAAGAGTTGTTGAAACAGCTTACGCGGGTTGTGCTCCATCGGGAGCGGCGTGGAGGGAGTACGGAAGGAAATCGTCTTGCCGTAGCTGCATCCGTAGTTGCGGTCGCAGGAGCCCTCTCCGCCCTGCTCCTCGGTGGCCACCTCGAGCGAGGGCAACGGCGTGTCCTGCCCGATGGCCTTGGCGGCCAGCTGATCGATCGTGACCCCGCCGTAGGGGTCGTGGCTGATGCGCGGGGGCACGCAGCTGAGCCAGGTTCCCGGGGTAATCGCGTGCACCGGGGCGGCAATCGCGGACTTGTTCTCCAGACCACTGACGATCGTGAGCTGCTTCTGGAGAGGCTGCAGCGGCGCCAGGATATACGGGAAGTCGAAGTCCGCCCCTTCCT
>DATNEN010000096.1:0-25191 GCA_035552975.1 Steroidobacteraceae bacterium | reverse complement strand
TGCTCCATGGCGCGCGCCCGGCCGCTTGCGAGGAACGGAAATACACCGCTCTTGTAGGAGCGTCCACTGGCCTTCACCTGCTCCTCGGTGAGACCCACCCAGGCGATTTCCGGAGCGGTATAGATCACCGAAGGCACGGTCTTGTAGTTCACTTCGGCATAGTGTCCGGCGATCAGGTCGGCAACCATCGCGCCCTCTTCCTTGCCCTTGTGCGCCAGCATCGGCCCGCGCACGCAATCGCCAACGGCCCAGACGCCTTCGACACCCGTGCGGCACTCCTGATCGACCCTGATGAAGCCGCGCTCATCGAGCTCGACACCCGTGCCGGGTGCCAGCAGATCCTGGGTATACGGCCGGCGGCCGATCGCCACGACGACCTTGTCGACGTTGAGGCTCTGCGCACCCTGCGAGTCGGTGTAGCTGAGGGTCACTGCGTCGTCGGCGACTTTGGCCCCGGTCACCTTGGCACCCAGGCGCACATCCAGGCCCAGCTTCTTGAAATGCCGCAGCGCCTCCTTGGCGAGCTGCTGGTCGGCGATCGCCAGGAACTCCGGGAGCGCTTCCAGAATGACGACCTCGCTCCCGAGCCGGCGCCAGACGCTACCGAGCTCCAGGCCGATGATCCCCGCTCCGATCACCCCCAGCCTCTTCGGTACGGCATCGAGCTCGAGCGCTCCCCACGAATCGACGATGCGCTTGCCGTCGAAGGGGGCCGAGCGCAGCTCGATTGGCGCCGAGCCGCTCGCGAGCACAATGTTCTTCGCCGTCAGCTCGCGCCGCGTGCCGTCGAGGGCAGTGAACTCAACACGCTTGCCGGGCAGGAGTCTCCCGTGACCCTGCAGCGGAACGACTCCGGCGCCTTTGAACAAAGCGAGGATGCCCTGCGTCATGGTCTTGACGATGCCCGCCTTGCGCTTCTGCATCTGCGCCAGATCCAGCGTGACACCTGAGGTGCGGATGCCATGCACGCCGAGCTCCTCCTTGGTCCTGTGAAAGAGCTCCGAGGACTCCAGCAATGCCTTGGACGGAATGCAGCCGGCATTCAGGCACGTGCCGCCGAAGGCGTTAGCGCCGTCGAGATTCTTCCATTCGTCTATGCAGGCAACGGTCAGCTTGTTCTGGCCCGCGCGGATCGCGGCCGGGTAGCCGGCGGGACCGCCGCCGATGACGACGACATCAAAAGAATCAGCCATGGAGTCTCCCGCGCCTAACCTAACAGCATGCGTCCCGGATCCTCGAGACAGTCCTTCACGGTGACCAGGAACTGCACGGCCTCACGGCCGTCGATGATGCGGTGATCGTAGGTGACCGCCAGGTACATCATGGGCCGGATCGCAATCTGCGGCGTCCCCCCGGGGCCGCTCACGACCATGGGGCGCTCCTGGATCTTGTGCATACCCAATATGGCGCTTTGCGGAGAATTCACAATGGGCGTGGACATGAGCGAGCCGAACACGCCACCGTTGGTGATCGTGAACGTGCCGCCGGTCAGGTCCTCGATCGCGATCGTGCCTTCGCGGGCCTTCTTGGCGTACTGCCCGATCTCTGCCTCGATCGCTGCAAAGCTCTTGAGGTCCGCATCCCGCACGATCGGCACCATGAGGCCGCGCTCGGTGGAGACCGCAACCCCGATGTCGTAAAACTCGTGGTACACGATGTCACTGCCGTCAACAGAGGCGTTCACGACGGGAAACTTCTTCAACGCCTCGATGGAGGCCTTCACGAAGAACGACATGAAGCCGAGCTTCACGCCGTGCTCCTTCTCGAAACGATCTTTATGACGCGCGCGCAGCTCCTGCACGGCTGTCAGGTCGACCTCGTTGAACGAGGTGAGCAGCGCCTGCGTGGACTGCGCCTCGACGAGGCGTTGGGCGACGCGCTGGCGCAGCCTCGTCATCGGTACGCGCTGTTCGCCTCGTGCCCCTGCTGTAGGTAGCTTTGCAGCCGGCGCGGGCCCGGCTGGCTTCGCGGCTGGGGCGGGTGCCGCGGGAGGCGCGGCTTGGCGCTTGGCCAGGAAATCGACCACATCGGACTTCGTCAGTCGCCCGTCGCGGCCGGAGGCGGGAATGCTCCCCGCGTCCAGCTGATTCTCCTCGACCAGGCGGCGGACCGCGGGACTGAGCTTGTCAGCGTCCTTGGCAGCTTCCGCGGCTGTGCCCTTCACAGCGGCCGCTGCAGGCGCGGATTTCGCGGCACTCGCGGAGACCCCCTCGGCAGGCTTTGGAGCGGCCGCACCCGCGGCTGCGCCTTCCTCGAGAATGGCGAGGAGCTGTCCGCTGGTGACCGTGGCGCCACTCTGCACTTTCAGCTCGCGAACCACTCCGTTGGCGGGAGCAGGGACCTCCAGGACCACCTTGTCGGTCTCCAGGTCCGCCAGATTCTCATCACGGCGAACCGCTTCGCCCGGCTGCTTGTGCCAGGCGACCAGGGTGGCGTCGGCCACGGACTCCGGAAGCTGGGGTACGCGGATTTCAGTCGTCATGGGACTCCACTGTCACGAGCTTTTGCGGATGGCGGTCGCCGGCGCGGGGGCGGCGGCGGGCGCACCTGCGCCCGTCGAGGTTGAGGCCGTCAGGCGCGTCGTTTCGCGCGCCGAATCCTCTGTCGTCGTCGCACGCAGTGCGGCATCGATGAGCGCGTGTTGCTCGGCCTCATGAATCTTCATGATGCCGGTCGCCGGTGCGGCGGCGGGAGCCCGCCCTGCGTAGAGCACCTGGCGACGGCCGCCCAGCAGTTCCTGAAGACGATGGCGGATCTGATACCACGCGCCCTGGTTCTGGGGCTCTTCCTGGCACCAGACCACTTCGCGAACGTTCGAGTAGCGCTGCAGCACCGACTCGTACTCATCGGTCGGAAACGGATAAAGCTGCTCGATGCGTACGAGCGCGACGTCGCGAATGTTGTCCTTGCGGCGCGCCTTGAGAAGATCGAAATACACTTTGCCACTGCAGAACACCAGGCGCCGAACCTGCGAGGGCGAGAGATCGTCGCTCTCATCGATCACCCGCGCGAAGCTGCCCTGCGTCAGATCCTCCAGCGCCGAGACCGACAGATCGTGGCGCAGCAGACTCTTGGGCGTCATCACGATGAGCGGCTTGCGGAACGACTGCAGCATCTGCCGCCGCAGCATGTGGAACATCTGCGCCGGAGTCGAGGGGACGCACACCTGCATGTTGTTCTCGGCACACAGCTGCAGGAAGCGCTCGAGGCGAGCGGAGGAGTGCTCGGGCCCGGCTCCTTCATAGCCGTGCGGAAGCAGCAGGACCAGTCCGCAGAAGCGCTCCCACTTGGCTTCGCCGGAGCTGATGAACTGATCGATGATGACCTGCGCGCCATTGGCGAAGTCGCCGTACTGGGCTTCCCAGATCACGAGCGCGTTGGGCTCGGTGGTGGAGTAGCCATACTCGAAGCCCATCACGGCCTCTTCCGAGAGCACCGAGTCGATGACCTGCACGCGCGGCTGATGCTCCATGATGTGCTGCAGCGGCACATAGGTGTGGTCGTTGCTCTGCTCGTGCAGCACGGCGTGCCGATGGAAGAAGGTGCCGCGACCGCTGTCCTGTCCGGTCAGGCGTACCGAGAATCCATCCTGCACCAGCGCGCCGTAGGCAAGAGTCTCGGCGCAACCCCAATCCAGGGGCAGCTCGCCGGCGAGCATCTTCTTGCGGTTCGCGATCACGTGCGCCACACGCGGGTGCAACGTGAACCCTTCAGGCACCGCCGTCAGGCGTTCGCCGAGCGCGCGCAGCCTCCGCAGCTCGACTCCCGACTTGGCACGCGCTTTCCAGTCGACCTGTGCGTACGTCGTCCAGTCGACGGTGTACTTGTTGCCGATCATGCCGAGGGAGGCGCGAGCCTGCGGGCGCCCCTGGTCGAGGCCATCGCGGTAGTGCTCGACCATGGCCGTCGCGTCGGCCGCCGGCAGAACGCCTTCGGCGACGAGCTTGTCCGCGTACAGCTTGCGTGCCGTGGGGTGCTGGCGGATCACTTTATACATTCCGGGCTGTGTGGCGGCCGGCTCGTCCGCCTCGTTGTGCCCGTGACGCCGATAGCAGACCAGATCGATCACCACGTCCTTGTGGAACCGCATCCGATATTTCAACGCCAGGCGCGACACGAACACCACGGCCTCCGGATCGTCCGCGTTCACGTGGAAGATCGGCGCCTCGAGCATCTTGGCGACGTCGCTGCAGTAGATCGTGGAGCGCATATCGCAAGGCGCCGAAGTCGTGAATCCAACCTGGTTGTTGATGACGACGTGCACGGTGCCGCCGGTATAGAAGCCGCGCGCCTGTGAAAGCTCGAGCGTCTCCATCACCACGCCCTGGCCTGCGAAAGCCGCATCGCCATGTACGAGCACCGGCAGGACGCGATCGCCCTGCACGTCGCCGCGCCGCTCCTGACGCGCGCGCACCGAGCCCTCGACGACCGGGTTCACCACTTCCAGGTGTGATGGGTTGAAGGCCAGTACGGTGTGAACATTTCCCACGGAGGTGCGCAGGTCGGCCGAGAATCCCTTGTGATACTTCACATCCCCCGAGCCCTTGAGGTGGCTGAGGTCATAGCGGCCTTCGAACTCGGAGAACAGCGCAGCCGGCGCCTTGCCCAGCAGATTGACCAGCACGTTCAGCCGGCCGCGGTGCGCCATGCCGATGACGACCTCCTCGACACCGGCGGTACCGCAACTCTGGATCAGGTCATCCAGCAGCGGAATGATGGAGTCGCCCCCTTCGAGCGAGAAGCGCTTCTGGCCGACATACTTGGTATGCAGGTAGCGCTCGAGGCCCTCGGCCGCCGTGAGTTGCCAGAGGAGATTGCGCTTCTCCTCCGCGCTGAAGCGATGACGAATACGCCCTTCCTGGAACTGGTCCTGCAGCCACAGGCGCTCCTCGGAAAGCGACATGTGCGCGAACTCGGCCCCGATCGGCCCGGCGTACAGGAACTCCAGCTGCGCCAGGATCTCGCGCAGCTTCATCCGCTGCGGCACCGCATCGGTGCGACTGCCAGTGAAGAACTCCGTCTCGAGGTCCGCATCCGACAAGCCGAAGTAGGCCAGATCGAGCACGCTGGGCCGCGGACGCTCCATCAAACCCAAGGGATCGAGCTTCGCGACCAGATGTCCGCGATTTGTCCAGATCTGGATGAGGCGCGACACGGCGGCCTGGCGCGCACTGCGCTCTCCCTCCTGCGGCGCAGCGGCTGGGGTGGCACCGGAGCGCGGCCGTTTTGCCCGCTCCGCCAACGCGGCCCGGATCGGACCGTGTGCACGGTCGGCGCCCGCCGGTGGTGCAATGGCCTCGAAGTACTTGCGCCACTC
Source organism: Steroidobacteraceae bacterium (assembly GCA_035552975.1). Lineage (GTDB taxonomy): Bacteria > Pseudomonadota > Gammaproteobacteria > Steroidobacterales > Steroidobacteraceae > 13-2-20CM-66-19. The sequence continues at coordinate 19,874 of DATNEN010000096.1, read as the reverse complement.
GAGCCCTACGCTCGCGGGATCGCGCAGATACTGCTCGTAGAGAGAGTCCAGAAATTCGGCGTTGCCGCCGTAAGGGGGTGTGGGTTCGAGCATGCGAAGGTAAGCACAGGAGAGCGCTCCATTTTAACGGAATGTGGCGCCGGAAGAAATGTGCTCCGCTCCACAGTGCGCTCTGTCGAGGGCTAAAGAGGCAGTACGTTGCGCAGCAGCCGTGCCTCATATGTGACGAGCACCGCATAGGCGATCAGCAGCGCGTACAGCAATGCGCTGATCGGAATGCGCCGGAAAGCTCGCATCCGCGCGAGCAGGGTCAGTACCACCACGCCGCCGCCGGTCAGGCCGACCTTGACCAGCGCGAACGCCAGCGCCGAGCGGGCTACCAGCGGCGCCATGAAAGGATTCGCCTCATACGCTCCGTGATCGATGAGCGTAATGGTGAGAAACGCATCGAGACACGAGAGGAGCACGATCACGATGCCGATTCCCAACCACTGCGGATGGTGCCAGTCGACGGCGGCGAAACTCGCCTCATCGCCGCGCCTGGGCCCACGCCGCCGTGGATGGAAGCTGCCGTGCATCAGCGCGCGCATGGTACTGCGCCGCCGGTCGGGTCCGCGGCGACGCTCGTTGGAGTCGTTACTGCTCAATTTCGGATCGAAGCACACGTATTCTGGTTTTAATGGCAGGCGCGAAGCGATTGTAGCGATCACACGCGCCGGCAACCGCCCGGCGAGCGTGACCCACCTCACATGTTTCAACGCCTTCGACTTACGGGAACCTCCTTTACTCGCCTGCGGGCCTCGCCCTCCGGGCCGCCCTGCCGGGCGTTATCAGGGATTGACAATAGCTGTGCCGACGAAGGGCCGGGGCACTGCAGCTGGACCCTGCAGGGCTGGAGCGTCTCAGGGGGTCCAAGGTAACTCTCGGGCAGGCGGCGCGTAGCAACGACGAAGCTCTCGAAGGCAATCCCCGGATCGACTCTCCACAGTTTGAGCGTATGGGCGCCGGCGTTCTTTACAAGGAGCGTCGTGGTCTGCTGGTTGGCATCGTCGGCGACCCAACGTTCCCACGCCGCCCGAGTCTGTCCGCCGTTGATGTTGACCATCCGCGGCGCCTCGTCATCGAATGAGATGGCATAGCGCAACCCCGCGCCGCCGGTGAAATCCAGCGACGGTGCCGTAGTGACCTGGACCTGCACCCTGCCCGCGTGCAACAGATAGAGGCGATATTCCAGGTGCGGCGTGTTTGCATCGAGACGCTGTGCCGGCAGAGTCGATGGAAACATCTCCACCGCGGAGCCTGTCCTGCCGAAGGCAATCACTGACCAGCGAGCCTCGCCCAAGCCAACGGCGTGCTGGAAGTGCCGTGCCTGCACCGCAACGTAACCGTCTGCCTCGACATGAGCGTTCGTGGGGATGCGTTCCACGGGCGGGTTGCTCACGTGAGCCAGCACCGTGACGGTATCCCCTCCAGCGGTGATCCGGATCGGCACATCGGTATGCCCCTCGGGTGCGTGCGGCCAATCCACGCTGACATCGACACGCGTCTGCGTCGTCACGCCGCCTTCCTTTTGCGAAACGTGCACCCACGGCTCTGCCGGGCTGACCGTGAAATGCAGCGGGCTGCGGCCCCTGTTGAATATCTCCAGGTAAGGAGCGTCGGCAGAAAACGGACTCAACTCCGGAAGCTCGGCCTGCGCTTTCTCCCCGGGCCACGCTCGCGTATCCCCTGCGACGCTGACGCCAAGTTTGCCCTCAGGCGGCAGCTCGATGCGCCGCACGGCAGGCATGACGTTCGTCGGCGGATCCCTCCAGCTCGTGTACCCGATGTGTGTCTGCGACATCATGTGATTCCATCTGCCGCCGGCAATGTCCTCGTGGAACTGCCGGGTGAGCTCGGCATCGCGGGCGAACAGGCTCGCGACGCGATCGGCCTCCTCGTTGGTTGCCGCGCGGCCCTGCGAGGCGTACCAGTCATTCAGCCCCGCTGCAACGTACATCTCGTTGAGGTTTGCGCAGGCTTCGATCGGGTAGAGAACGAGCTCGAAGTAGGCGTCGCGGTATTGCGGTGGCAGGGTGTTGCCGACCTGCTCTGCCATCCAGGCCAGCGTGTCGTAGTCGGAGACCACCCGCTCGGCTTCGTGGAAGTTGCTCAAGCTGTAGGTGTCCGGAGCGAGCAGTTCGGGTTTGCGCCGCGCGTTGTACCGAGTGTATTGCGTCAGGAATCGGCCGATTGCCGCCGCCTGTTCCCTGCCGAACTGTTGCGCCGCCCACGCGCGCGGATAGTCCGCGAGTCGCAGCTGCGTCATCGCCGGCGGGTTCCAGGCGTCATCAAGAAAGAAGCTCATCGGGAACTCCATCGGCTTCAGATCCCCGACATTGACGATCCAGATCCGGTCCACGCCGTGCTCGTAGGCAATGCGCAACTGCTCCCAGGTTCGCTCGATCTGGTTGGTGTTGAGCCACTTGTAGCTACGCGGCCCGCCGACGTAGTCGAAGTGATAATAGATGCCGTAGCCGCCGGCACGCCTGGCACCCGGCGCGGCCACCCGTCTCAGATTGCCCCAGTTGTCGTCCGAGAACAGCAGAGTGACGTCGTCCGGGACGCGCATCCCCTTGTCGTAGTAGTCCTGGACCTCTTTGTACAAGGCCCACACCTGGGGAGTCTCCGCGGCAGGACGCTGCGTCACGTCCGCAATGATCTTGCGTTGGTCGGCGACGATTCTCTCGAGCAGCCCGACCGCCGTCCCCTGAGTCATCGGCTTGTCCCCGTCCCCGCGCATGCCGATGGTCACGAGGCTCTCGTTTGCGTCCATGCGCTCGATGCCGGCACGCCAGAACTCGCGCAAGCGCGCGGAGTTCTTCGTGTAGTCCCACGGACCCTTGCCGTAGCGCGTCCACTCCTCCTGCGCCCGCATCATCGGCTCGTGGTGCGAGGTTCCCATGACAATCCCCATCTCGCTGGCGAGCCGCGCGTTCTGCGAATCATCGTCGTAGAACGCCTTGCTCCACATCGCCGGCCACAGGAAGTTGCCCTTCAGGCGCAGAATCAGCTCGAACACGTGCTCGTAGAAGCGGTGATTGAAGCCACCGAAGGTCTGCTTGACCCAACCCGAGAGCGCCGGGTCTTCGTCGTTGAGGAAAATCCCGCGGTAGCGCACCAGCGGCTTGTCGATAAAGCGCCCGGGAGAGGCGTAGACGACGGCGCGCCGGGCGACCGGCACATCGGCCCACCAGGTCCAGGGCGAGACTCCGAGACGCCGCGAGATCTCGTAGGCGCCGAAGATGCTGCCGCGCCGATCGGCACCCGCGATGACGAGCGCACGCTGCACGCCCGGCAGCGGTTGATCGATCACCTGAAAGACGTAAGCCTCCCACTGACCCTGCACGCCGCTGACGTCCAGCTTGTGCTGCTCGACGAGCCGATCGATCAGCGCGTCTCGTCCGAGCGTTCCGACGATGATGAGCGCACCGGAGGAGACCGCTTGGGAGGAGTCGTAGAGGACGGCGTCCATGCCGGCGACGGTGCTCAGATCATTGCGCAAGCCGCGGGCAGCACGCAGGACGCCCGGGAAGTCGTGCGCGTCCGCAAGAATGGCCGCCGGGTGCCCGGCATCGATCAGAGCTACGCCCGCGTTGACCGCGGTGGCGCACAGAGAGGCCGGCTCGCGACATTCCGCTGGTACCGGCGGTGTACAAGCAGCCCCAATGCAGGCAGCACCAGCCACCCGCACGCTGCAGATGCAGCATAGAGCGATGACGAGTGTCCATGCCTTCCAGGGGCCAGGGGTACGCTGATGGCGCAGGGGTGTAAGGCTGTCGGGCTCGGGCATGCTCATCCGCCACAGTGATGGTAACGCTACCATCACTGTGCGCGGATGTCATCGCCGTCGCTGCCGGCGGCCCGTGCCACCGGCATCCCTCGTGACGTCTTACGGTTTGAGTTGCGTACGGATCTCGCCGCCCTTGTGCTCGGCGCTATGCACGTTGACGTAAAGATTGCCGGCCTTGAAAGCCGCATATTGCTCATCGGTCAGCTTCGATCCCTCCGGCACGGTCCACGAGCCGTCGGAACCTTTCTCCAGCGTGATGATCGGCGGCCCGTTCTTGCCTGGCGCAGCCATGTGAATGTGCGCCATCGTGCCCTCGATCCCCGTGGCGGTGATCTTGCCGGTGACGGTCTTATCCGCCTTGATTGTGATCTTTCCAGTGGCCTTGGCCGCGGTAGTGACGGGCGGAACTTCCTGATTGCCGGTGAGCGTCACCTTGACGTCCTTGGCATGGGCCACGCCAAAACTCGCCCCAAGCAGCACCGCCACCAGGGCGAGCTGCAGTTTGCTCCTCGTCATACGGGAAACCTCCACTCTACGGACAATTAGAAGGGCTCGAGACGCCCGAGTGAACGGCTTGGATCTATACAGGTTCCGGCCGGCGAACACCAGGATTCGCCGCTGCCGCGCGCGCGTCGCGGCCAAGCGGCTCGCAAGTGCACGCCGGTCGGCGTGTGCCGCCGCCGAATGCAAGCGCTGAGGATGGGCAAGCAGCGGAAGTTAGGTGCGCGCGCCGACCGGCATGTCGCAAGAGCCGGCGAAGATCAGATACCCGTCATCGAAGTGGCGCACATCCCCCATCGTCCATTCGCCCGGGCACAGGTGCACGTGCGCCAGGCTGGCGTCGATCAGTTTCGACAGGGTCTTCAGGGTATCCGGGCTCATGTTCTGGTGGTGGGCATCGAGCGGCGCGCCCCGGCCCACCTGCCGCCATGCGTCAGGTGTCAGTGTCAGCTGCCAGTGAGTCGTTCCGTCGGTCTCGACCCAGTGATCGAACTCGGCATGCACGGTGGCCGGGGTGCGCGTGCAGGCCGACAGCAGCAGGAGCAGAATGACCGTGGGGCGCATCGTCGTGCCTGTTGTTTTCGTACTGGCGCGACTGTAAGAGACGGACCACAGGCCTTACAACGTACTAGGCTCCGACGGACGGATGTCTGAATCGGCGCTGGCACGTCAGAGCATCCAGGGCAGCGTCCGGGCCCAGCCGCCGCGTGCGCCACTGCGCTCCCGGTGCAGGGAGCCGAGCGAGTCGCTCGAGGGGCTCGCCCGCCCGCGATCAGTGATTCTGCAGCTTCATGCGCGTGACGCCCTTGTCGTCCACGTACTCGCGATTGTTGTCGCAGACATACTCGAGCATCTGATAGCCGGGCGAGCGCCGGTACGCGAACGTGAAGGTCCAGGGTTTCTGCAACACGATCGGATCCTCGATCGTGATCTGATCGTGCAGGATGTCCGGCGCCACCAGATGCAGGCGCTCCTTGATCCGCATCCGGTCGCTATGCGGCACGTCGCGGTAGCCCAGCACGTCTTCCTTCACACCCACGGTGTCGACCACGAGCGTGTCTCCCTCCCAGTGGCCGACGGAGTGCCCGAAATACGTCGGCGGGGTGTCCTCGATCCTGGTCTGCGGCTGATCCATGAAGATGCGCCGCACCTGGCTCATCGCCTCGGCGATGATCGTCACCTGCCCGTGGGTCTGCAGGATCTCGAGCGGATAGATCGGGAACATCATCTGCGGCATGCCGTTGGGAATGCACCTGGTGCTGTCGTTGGCCAGCGGCTCGCCGCGCTTGTCGGACTCGCGCTCGGCGGCGCGCTTCGCCTCGTAGGGACCCGCGTATTTGGGCGTCAGCAGTAAGGGTGTCGGTTGCGGGGCGACCAGCTTGGGATCCGGCGGACCCCCCTTGCCGCGCGAGGGGTACACCATCCAATCCCCGGTGATATCCGGAGGGCTCTTGGCTCCGGCGCGACTGGCGGGGGGCGCGAACCCCATCGCCAGCATGGCGAGCGCCGCGAGGCAGGGCAGGTACCGTCGTATCACCGACGGGCCGAAGGCGGATGAAGACACGGCTGGCATGAGCGCTCCTGCTGAGCTTTCAGCGCTCGAACACGCCGCCCGGCGGGTTGCTGTCGCCCAGCGTGCGCCCATCGGCGAACGTGGCCGTCTCCAGCATGCCCCCGGCGCTGCCGTCCTTGAGTGGGTTGACGAGCAACTTCACCGTGTCGCCCTTGTGCACGTCGGAGAACTTCCAGCCCGTGCGCATCAGCACGTTCACGCTGGCGCACTCGATGCTGTAGTGCTTCGCCCCGCCCTTGCCGTCCGGCACGTCCAGCTCGATGTAGACATGCGGGTTGGTCCACTCGAACCGGGTGACCGTGCCGGCCAGAGTGATGCGATTGACGTGATCGAACATGGCGAAGGAGTGATGCGCCGTAGCCGCCGGCGGCGCCAGCAGCGCAGCCAGGCCCAGACTCCCCGCCCCGATGAGAATGAGCGCCTGCGCTCGCGACATGGACCGTCCCCCTCGGAAATCGCAACCCCGTTGGTATCATACGATACGTTGAAAAAGCAACGTCTCGCAGCTCGGCTGCCCGTGCGACATGCGGTCGCGCGGCGCGCCACCAAAGCAGGAGGCCGCAGGAGCCCACGCCCGGCAGACTCCCGCGGAAACCGGGGCGGCGGCCCAGGACAGACGGACGCTGCCAAGCTGCTGCGGGGGTGCCGGCGGCTTCCGGGGAGGTACCATTGAGGCCATGTGCTACTCCGCCCTCGTTCGACAGGACCTCCACGAAATCGCGCGCCGCTTCGGCGCGCAGATCGCCTACGAGATGTTCGCCCAGCTGTTCCGCCGGCGCCTGGACGAGGAGGACATCAAGCTCTCGCGGGCCCTGGAGCAGAACTTTCTTCATCCCCGGAACGAGATCGAGCAGCGGATCAAGGCGGACATCGAAGCCTACCGGGCGCGGCGCGTGGCGGAATGGGAGAAGGATCTGTTCACGCAGAAGAAGCGGCTCGTGGAGGCCGAGCGCAGCTTGAGCGTGCGAGAGACGCGCAAGGCGCGCGAGGATGTACGGATCGCAACCAAGAAAATCGAGGCGAACCGGACGCGCCTCTCCGACGTACGCCGAACCAACCTCAACGAGGAAGACACGCGCATCTTTCCCCTGAGCTACGTGCCGATCATCGCCAACCTCGAGGGCCGGCTGCAGGTCGCTCCCCTGCGCTACACCTGCCGCCTCGCAGGCAAGCCGGCCAGCTACGACGCGAGCTTTCCGGGGACGTACATCGCCCGGCGCGACAGCCTGGGCGGTTTCTGGGCCGAGGTGTTCGGACGGCGGCACGCCGTCATGATCATCAACGGCTTCTTCGAGAACGTGCCACGGCATCTCTACGAGCATCGGGCTCTCGCCCCGGGAGAACGGCCCGCCAACGTCGTTCTGCAGTTCAACCCGCGCCCCGCGACCGACATGTACGTCGCGTGTGTCTGGGATCATTGGACCGCGCCCGGCGCAGCGGACTTGTGGTCGTTTGCTGCGGTGAGCGACGACCCTCCGCCGGAGATCGCGGCCACGGGACACCAGCGCTGCCTGATTCCCCTGAAAGAGCGGAATGTGACCGAATGGCTCGCGCCGCAACGCGCCGGCCGCGAGCGTCTGCAGAGCATCCTCAGCGACCGGGAGGCACCGTACTTCGAGCACCGGATCGCTGCCTGATCGTGTCGATGAAGTAGACGCGGTGCGCGCCGCCGGAGTGGACGGTCGCTGCGAGTTCGCGGCTCGGGCTGGCATTTACTCTACTCCCCCGGGACGCGCTGCCGCCGGCGCACTATGGCTACCTCGCTACCGGAGCCGACGACCGCACCGTCGTGCTCACGATGCGTTCCAGTCACCCAGTCAGGAGGCACCGACTACCCGGCACACGATGAGCTCCGGGTCGGAATTGATGCGAATGGGCAGGTTGCTGCAACCCACGCCACGGCTGACGAACAGGGTGCCGTTGCCTTCGAGGTCGAAGCGCCCGCGCCCATAGCGGCGCGCGAGAGGGCCGCCTGCGTCGACGATCGCAGTGCCGTCCGGCAGAGCCACCTGGCCGCCGTGTGTGTGACCGGCGAACCCGAGGTCGAACCGCTGTCCGCCCAGCAGCAACAGCCCGTCTGGCGAATGAGTGAGAAAGATCCGCGCGCCGTCCGCCCCGGCAAACGCCTCTGCGACGTTGGCAGTGCCGGTCCACGGGTCGTCTATACCGCAAATCCAGACGATCTCGAACGGAGCCGGCAGGCGGCGATTCCCATTGATCAGCATCTGCACACCGGCCTGTGCGAGTCGGTGCACGATTCGCTCATCGTCCGTCAACAGATCGTGGTTGCCCAGCACTCCGTACTTGCCCAGCGGCGGGTCGATCCGCGCCAACTCCCGGGCCAGCACCTCCATCTGCCCGGCCCGGCAGGACACATAGTCACCGCCCAGGAGCAGCACGTCCGGTCGAAACCGCGCCAACTCCTCGATGAGGTGCGCAAACATGCGCGGATCCGTCGCGGGCCCGGCGTGAAAATCGGATGCGAAAGCGAGCGACAAGGGGCGCGGGAGCGACCTGCCCCCTGCCAGTCGCACTTCGTGCTCACTCACACGCAACTTGCCATGCAGCCCGCAGCGATAGCTCCAGCCCGCGGCGAGACCGTTCAGGAGCAGCGCGTCCAGCACGTCCAACGCCAGACGTCGCAGGCCCGAATGATGTGTGCCGCGGCTCATGCGCGCGCAGTGTGCGCCGTTCGTCGTAGAATTGCCGGGTTTGCTGCCCCGCCACTACGGAAAATCGAGGAGGAGCCCTTGAGATCGACCCTCGCCTGGACTCGCTGGATGGTGTCGGGAGCGCTCGTGCTGCTCTCGAGCGTCGCGCTCGGAAGCGCTCCCATGCACCAGACGCAAGCGCCCGGCTACTACAGGGTGATGCTCGGGGACTTCGAGATCACCGCCCTTTCCGATGGCACCTTTTCCTTCAACGTCAAGGATTTGCTCACGGGCATCACCCCCGCGCAGCTGGACGACGCGCTGGCGCGTGCGTTTCTGAAAGAGCCCGTGGACCTGTCGGTCAACGGCTTTCTCGTCAATACCGGCACGAAGCTGATACTCATCGACACCGGCACCGGTGGCGGCGCTCCGACGGCCGGCAAACTGCTGAGCAACCTGCGAGCGTCGGGCTACGAGCCCGCGCAGGTCGATGACATTTTCATCACGCACATGCACGGCGATCACATCGGCGGGTTGACCAAGGACGGCAAGGCCGTATTTCCGAATGCGACCGTGCACGCCTCGCGGCAAGAAGGAAACTACTGGCTGAGTGAGGCAAACATGAACGCCGCACCCGCCGCCCAGAAGCGGACCTTCCAACAGACCATCGCGACGTTCAAGCCGTACGTCGATGCGAAACACCTGCAGCTGTTCGACGGCGACATCGAGATCGTACCGGGTGTGCGCTCGATGAGCGCTTTCGGGCATACGCCGGGTCACACCATGTACCTGCTGACCAGCAAGGATGAGCATCTGCTGTTGTGGGGCGACCTCATGCATGTCGCGGCCGCTCAGTTCCCAGACCCTGCCGTCACGATCAAGTTCGACAGCGATTCCGCCTCGGCGGAGCGCGTGCGCACCAGGACGTTCGCCGAAGTGGCTGCCAAGGGTTACCTGGTCGGGGGTGCACACCTGGCATTCCCCGGACTGGGCCATCTGCGCGCGGCCGGGCCGGCGACGGGCGCCGCAGCGGGTGTCGAGAGTTATGTATTCGTGCCGGTGAACTACAGCTTGCCGCACTGAGACGCCCCGTGAGCTCGGGTACGGAAACTGCGGTACCCGACGGACGCTATGCCGGAATTGAACCCTCGCAATGAGGAGTCCGTTCGATGAGCCCGGGCGTGTGGTGGGCAGTTGCCACGTCACTGATCGTGCTGGGTGTGCTCGGTACTTTCATCCCGGGCATTCCCGGCCCCGTCGCGGTCTTCGCGGGCATGCTCCTCGCCGCTTGGATCGATCATTTCTCCCGAGTAGGCTGGGTCGCCCTGGTGGTCCTGGGGGCGCTGACCGCTGCGGCGCTCGCGATCGACACGCTCGCCAGCGTCCTGGGCGCGCGGCAGGTTGGCGCTAGCCGGGCGGCTCTGATGGGCGCGCTGATCGGCACGATCGTCGGGCTTTTCTTCGGCTTCGTCGGCATCCTCATCGCCCCTTTCGTGGGTGCGGTCATCGGAGAGCTATCGAGCCGTCAGCATCTGCCGTCTGCGGTGCGCGTGGGTGTTGGAACGTGGATCGGGCTCGCAGTGGGTGCGTTTGCAAAGATCGTGATCGTGCTTGCAATGCTGACCCTGTTCCTCATCGACTACTTCTTCGGCAGAACGGCGGCACGCTGAGCGCCTACGTGCGTGTCTGTCGCACGTTGGACCAAATGACTTCGCCAATGCCAGTGAGCGCGAGCAGCGCTCCGTAGATCGTCCAACGGTAGTCCCCGACCATGAATCCGACCCGAAATGCGAGATTCAGGCCCTGCAGCATCCAAACAGTGCCCATCAGAATCATCGCCACGCCGATCAGCGTGCTGAGAATGCGCATCACGATATTGAAGGTCCGCCACATGTTCCCTCCAGCTCGCGCACGGTAGTGCGGCTCAGTATATAGCCACGCTCGCGATAACGGCACTTGGCTCCGCGATACCGACTTCTCGCCTCGATCGCCGTCGGCAGAGACCCGCTTCGCTGCTGGACGTGCCGGCAGAGCTGCCGCTCCTGGCAGCCACTTGTCTCGCCGACACCGCGCCAGGCCGTGCGCTTCATTCCGCTCGAGAACGGATCGCGAAGGCTGCGCCGGGCCGGAATAAATCGCGCTCCCGCGGAGTCCTTACGCTCTGCAACCGCAACCCCAAGGAGCTTCCATGACCGACGATTCACCCCGCCTGTCGCGTCGCCGTGCACTGCAGTGCATGGCCTTCGGTGGCGCCGGGACTCTATTTGCGCTCAGCGGCGGAGTTCTGGCGCCGATCGATCTGGCCGTCGCTGCGAGCCGCCGCGAGGGGAGTCTGGGCAAACCGCTTTTTGTCCAGCTCAGCGATACACACATCGGATTCCACAAGGATGCCAATCCGGATGTGAACGGCACGCTGTCCTCCACCATCGAGTTGGTCAACGGCCTGCAACAGCAGCCTGCGCTGATCCTGCACACCGGGGATATCACGCACCTGTCCAAACCCGAGGAGTTCGACACGGCGCAACAGATGCTCGGACGGCTTCGGACCAGCGAGCTGCACACGGTGCCCGGCGAGCACGACGTCGCCGATGCCACGGTGAGTGAGTATTTCAACCGCTTCGGCAAGGCCTCCAACAACAAGGGCTACTACAGCTTCGATCATGCCGGCGTGCACTTCGTGGCACTCATCAATGTGCTGCAGGCGAAGGACGGCGGTGCGGGCTACCTGGGCGAGGAGCAACTCGCATGGGTCAAGAAAGACCTGAGCGCACGCACTGCCAGCACTCCCGTGGTCGTGTTCGCCCACATGCCCCTGTGGAACATCTACGAGCCCTGGGGATGGCGGACCAGCGATTCGGAGGCGTTGTCGGGCGAGTTGCGGCGCTTCGGGTCGGTCACCGTGTTGAACGGCCACATCCACCAGATCGTCCAGAAGGTCGAGGGCAACATCACCTTCCACACGGCTCGCTCGACGGCGTACCCCCAGCCTGCCCCCGGCGAGGGCCCGGGACCTGGACCGTTGAAGGTGCCGGCGGAGGAGCTCGCGCATCGGCTCGGCATGACCAGTGTCAGCGTCAAGGCACATCCGCGTTCCCTCGTGCTCAACGACACCGCGCTCGCCTAGATGAGAGGATGGATCTTGAAGAAGCTTGCAGCAGCGATGGCGGCTTCCGTGGCCGCGGCGGCCCTTGCAGCCGCCGCGGCATCTGCAGACAGAGCGCCCGCGCCATGCAGCCAACGTGCGGGTGCGCCAGCCGGCCCACACTCCGGCGATGTGGCCCACGGCAAGGTGATTTACCAGGCCTGCATGGGCTGTCACTCCGTTGACGAAGACGATGTCGGTCCACGACACCGTGGCGTGGTCGGACGCGTGGCAGGGACGGTGCCAGGTTACGCGTACTCTCCGGCACTGAAGAGCTCGCACATCGTGTGGAACCGCGACACCCTGGATCGCTGGCTCACCAACCCACAGGGGCTCGTGCCGGGAGCGAAGATGTTCTTCGCCATGTCGAACGCACAGGACCGCGCGGACGTCATCGCGTACCTGGCGGAATTGCACTAAGCGCCGGTTCATGCAATCGATTACAGCGCCTGATAAGCTCGCTCCATGCATCACCTCAAAATCGCATCCGCCGTGCTCGTGGCGCTGGCGCTGCCCTGCGCTGCACAAGCGGCGGGAAGCTGTTCGGACCTGCTGAAATTCAAAGCAGCCGGGACCACCATCGAGAAAGCCGAGGACGTTGCCGCCGGCCCGGTGGCTGCGCCGCCGGGGGCGCCTCCCATTCCCCTGCAGGCCCCGGCGCATTGCCGGGTCGACGGCATCATCGGCGCGCACCGCGGCCCGAACGGCAAGCCCTACGGCATCCGCTTTGCCCTCGCGCTGCCGCCGAACTGGAACGGCCGGCTGCTCTACCAGGGGGGCGGCGGCTTGAACGGCTCCGTGCAGGCGCCTGTTGGGATGACTGCCACGGGCGATGGCACGGCGCTGGCTCGCGGATTTGCCGTGGTGACGAGCGACTCCGGCCACGAGGGCGCGGTGTTCGATGCGTCGTTCTTCGTGGACCAACAGGCCGCGCTCGATTTTCTCTACCAGTCGATCGGCAAGGTCATGGCCGTGGCACGCCCATTGGTGGCGGTTCACTACGGCAACCCGATCGCGCACAGTTACTTCGTCGGCTGCTCCACCGGAGGCCGCGAGGCGATGATCGCCGCGCAGCGCTACCCGGAGGAGTTCGACGGCATCGTCGTCGGCTCACCGGCGATGCGTACCAACTACTCGAACCTGGCGACGCGCTGGATCACCGTCTCCCTGAACTCCGCGGCCCCGAAGGACGCCCACGGCCGGCCGCTCACCGCTCAGGCGTTGTCGGATTCGGACCGCAAGCTGGTGGTCGACAGGCTGCTCCAGGCGTGCGACGCACGGGACGGGATCAAGGACGGAATGATCTTCGCTACGCGCCACTGCGGGTTCGATCCTCAGGTCCTGCAATGCAAGGCTGCCAAGACTCCCAGCTGCCTGTCGGCGACTCAGGTGCAGGCGATCAAGCGCGGCTTTGCCGGACCGAAGACCCGCGCCGGGATCCAGGTCTATCCGGGGTTCCCCTACGACACCGGCCTTGGCTTCAAGGGCGCCGGCATTCCGGGACTGCTCTCCGGCGGATTGAGCCCCGTAGGCCCCTCCCCCACGACGACAACCATGAACGTGGATGCGGAGGCGGCCGCTGCGCATGACGAGCGGGAGATGGCCGGTGACACCGATGCGTGGACGAACCTGTCATCGTTCACGGCGCACGGCGGCAAGCTCATTTTCTATCACGGCATGAGCGACCCGTGGTTCTCGGCTCTGGACACTCTCGGCTACTACGAGCGTCTCGCCGCGGACCCCTCCTCGCCTGCTCCCTTGAGCACCTGGAGTCGACTGTTCCTGGTGCCCGGCATGGGTCACTGCGGCGGCGGCGAGGCGACGCTCGATCGCTTCGACATGCTCTCGGCCATCGTCGCCTGGGTCGAGAAGGGACAGGCGCCCGCGCAGGTGACGGCGACCGGCCGGGCCTTTCCGGGACGCAGCCGACCGTTGTGTCCCTACCCGCAGCACGCCCAGTACGGCGGCAGCGGCGATCCGCAGTCCGCCGCGAGCTTCAGCTGCACGGACTGAAGGGCGAACGAGCCCAAATCAACTGCACACGCCGATAGCGCATGTCCCTCATGCGCACCGCTTCAGACGACGCCGAGCGTCGTGTCGCGGATATGCAGGATGTGCTTGGAAAACGCGGCGGCCGCCGCTTGCGGATCGCGCGTGCGCAGCGCCTCCACGATCAGTCGATGATCCTGGAGGCTCTTGTCGATGGCGCCGTGTCGCGCCATTGCAACGCGCCGCTGATCGAGAACATACGTATATAGATCGACCACGAAGTCGGCGAGGAGCCGGTTGCCGCACGCGTAGTAGATCGTCAGATGGAACTCCTTGTCGCAGATCAGGAAGCGAACCGGATCGCGGCGCGCGAGCTTCTGGGCTGCAAGGGAGTGCTCGAGGCGGCCGATGTCCGCGGCGCTGAGGTTCGCGGCGGCGGCGGCCACCACGGCCGTCTCGACCAGTACCCTGGCGCTGTGCACATCTGCCAGGGTGTATCCGTTGATCGAGCTGGGATTGGTGATGCCGATGCGCTCCACCGGCACATCATTCCGGGCCACGCGTGTGCGCGATCCCTGAGAGACCTGCACGATGCCCGCGCCGGCCAGCATCTGCATCGCCCCCCGCACGGTCTCGCGGCTGACCATCAACATCGAGACGAGCTCTCGCTCACTGGGCAGCTCATCCCCCACCTGCAGGATACCCGAGGCGATCAGGGACAGGATCTTGTCCCGAATCTGCTCCTTGGCTGTCTGCTTCTGGATCGTCTCGCTGAGTGTTGCGATCGGAGCCGCTTTGACTTTGTGGGTTGTCATGGGGAATTCGAGCTTCAGTATGCCTTTAAAAGTACCAGCCACCCGCCCATTTATCCATGTACCCCTCAACCTCTGCTCCCTAGAGTCGCGCACATTCCCTCCAGGAACGCTCATGCCCGTGACGGCCGAAGACATCGCTGCGTATTTGGATGCGCAGGACGATTTCGACCTGGAGCTGTTCGTGCACCGTACCCTGGTCCGGTCGGGATTCCGCAGCGAGCATGCGGGAGCCTACAGCGATCCGGCGACGGGCCGGCCACAACGCTTCGATATCCGCGCCCGGCGATTCTTCTCCGCCACACGCCGTCAGATCCTGTTGGCAGTGGAGTGTCAGACTCTGTCGGCCGAGTGTCCACTGCTGGTCTCACGGGTACCGCGCTCGGCTCAGGAGGCCTATCACGAGGTTGTCAGATCCTGGCAGGCACAGGAGACGGGCGAGGACGCGGTCGAGGTGCTGCGCTGGGAGCGAGGCCCGGAGCTCTATCCTGAGAACGTCCAGGTCGGCAGAAAACTCGCGCGGATCCCCAAGGACTCCGGCACGGAAAGCTCACCGCAGGAGCAGTGCTCGCGCGCCCTCATGTCGGCGACAGACCTCGTGGGAGAGGCCGATCGTGCCTCCAGAGAACAGGGCACGCTCGACTGTTACACCCTTGTGCTTCCGGTGATGGTGGTCTCCGATGGTGCATTGTGGGCGATGGACTACACCGAGAGCGGTCAACGTGCCCGCTCGGCGCTGCAGGTACAGGCGACCGAAGTCTATCTGGGGCGCGAGTACGAATTGCGACCCGGCTACCGCTATCGCATCTCACACCTGCACCTGTTCACGCGCGAGGGTATCAGCCACTTCCTCGCGAAGCTGGCCGAGCCCAGGAGTGAATTGCACGAACAGATGTTTCAGTTCACCACGCTGCAGGAGCAGGCGCGCCCCGCCGACCGCAGCACCGCCCGCCCGCGACGCAGGGCGCGCTCGGTCGAAAACAACCCCCCGGCAGATCTGGCGCCCGCCGCCTCGAAGCTTTCCTAGCTCGCCGCCGCCGCCTGCCTGAAGCCCCCCGGAAACGGCCGCGCAAAGCACTGGACTGGACTGGTTGTCGGACCAGTGTAACACTTCGTGCTCGACGAGGACCAGGCCTTGGGGAAAGCCATGACGACTTCGTTCGATAACCGCCTGAACTTCAAGGACAGTCCGCAGGACTCCGAGCTGGCGAGCCGTTACGAGGCCTCCAACGGTGCGACGGCCGGCGGCCTGGCGCTGTTGTTCCTCAGGCAGGAGCGAAGCCCCGTGCGTCACGCCATCGCACCTCACCTGCACGAGCACTTCGAGCAGCTGATCGTCATCAGGCGCGGCAGCGGCACGGTGACCTTCGATAACCGTCAACACACCTTCCGTGCGCCGGCGACACTCATCGTTCCCTCACTCAAGCTGCACGCCTATGCGTACGAGGAGAACACCGAGCGTTGGGTAGTGACGGTGGCGAAGAGCTATTTCCAGGAGCTCATGGCCCGGACACCGGAATTCTCCGAGGTGCTCTCGAGCGGCCACTGCATCCAGTATCTGGACAACGAGCGCGAGTACGCCGAGCTCGAGCACGTTCTGGGGAAGCTGGATTGGGAGCAGCGGCTCAGCGCCCGTTACCGCGAGATCGCCACGGAAGCGCTGTTCGTGGATCTGCTGGTCGGGGTGCTGCGCAAGATTCACGACAGCGGCGCCAGCAACGTCGCGGAGAACGACTCGTACCAGGAAGTGCATCGGCGCTTCACGCAGATGGTGGAAGAGCACCACACCGAGCATTGGAGCCTGCAAAGATTCGCCGATGCCCTGAAAGTCAGCATTCCGCGCCTGCGTGCCGTGTGCCGCAGCATGAGCGGCGAGTCGCCCATCAAGCTCATCAACGCACGCATCGTGCTCGAAGCCCAGCGCTGCCTGTCGTATACCAACCTGAGCGTATCGCAGATCGCCTACCGGCTCGGGTTCGACGATCCGGCGTATTTTTCGCGCTTCTTCAAGTCGCGTTGCGGCCAGGCGCCGAGCCTCTACAAGGCCAACAGAAACCGCGAGCGCGGCTTCGCCAGTTCGAGCACAGCGGCCCGCCAGCCGTGACCCAACACCCCATGGCTTGGAACGTGCTCGTTACGGGCGCCGCGGGCATGCTCGGCCGCAAGCTCACCGCGCGCCTGGCGCGCCAACCGGAGATCGCCGGCCGGCCGGTCGTGCGTCTCACCCTGAGCGACCTGGAGCCGATCGAGACGCCTGGCTTTGCAGGGCCGGTGACTGCGCTGGTCGCAGATCTGTCGCACCCCGGTGTCGCCGAAGCGCTCGTCGAATCGCGTCCCAACCTGATCTTCCATCTCGCGGCGGTCGTTTCCGGAGAGGCCGAAGGGGACTTCGAGAAGGGCTACCGGGTGAACCTCGATGCCACCCGCTGGCTGCTGGAAGCCATTCGCCGGCTCGGCGGCGGCTACCGGCCGCGCTGCGTGTTCGCCTCCTCGGTTGCCGTCTTCGGCCAGCCGTTGCCGGAGGTCATCAGCGACACCCATTGCCTGACTCCCCTCACCAGCTACGGTACCCAGAAGGCCATCGACGAGCTGTTGCTGGCCGACTATACGCGCCGCGGCTTCCTCGACGGCGTGGGGCTGAGGCTGCCGACCGTCTCCATCCGCCCGGGCAAGCCCAACAAGGCGGCATCAGGGTTCTTCTCGAGCATCCTGCGTGAGCCGTTGACCGGACTGGAAGCGGTGTTGCCGGTGAGCGAGTCGGTTCGCCACTGGTTCGCGAGCCCGCGTGCCGCCGTGCAGTTCATGCTGCATGCGGCACATATCGACAGCTCGCGCCTCGGCTCGGTACGCACGCTGAACATGCCCGGCCTTTCAGCGACGGTGGCCGAGCAGATCGAGGCCTTGCGCCGCACCGCCGGTGAGCGTGCCGTAGCGCTTATCAGACGCGACCCCGATCCGGCTGTGGCCGCAATCATTGACGGCTGGCCGCGGAGCTTCGACGCGCGTCGCGCGGAGGCGCTCGGCTTCCGCGGTGAGCGCTCGTTCGATGAGATCATCCGCACACATATCGAAGATGAGCTCGGCGGCGTGCTGCCGGGGCAGTCTGCAAAAGTACCAGCGGCGGTTTGATTTGTCCCTGTACCCGCTGACCTGCACCGCCTAGAGTCCCGCGCACGCTGTTCCGTCGTTGATTGCCCGCCGTCGATGCGCCCTTAAGGTTGGCCATCGTTGATTGGGAGAGTGTATGGGGTCGGTGAAGCACTTCGATGTGCTCGTCGTGGGAGCCGGTCACGGCGGCGCTCAAGTGGCTATCGCTTTGCGCAAGAGGGGCTTTGCCGGAACGATCGCCGTCGTGAGCGCCGAGCGCGACGTCCCGTATGAGCGGCCGCAACTCAGCAAGGACTACTTGAGCGGCGAGTCCCACTTCGACCGCATCGTGTTGCGGCCCGAAGCCTTCTGGCGCGAGTGCGATATCACGCTGCTGCTCGGACGCGCCGTGATGACGCTCAAACCCACCGCCCGTCGAGTCGTTCTCCAGTACGGCGACATCATCCACTACGGCGTGCTGGTCTGGGCTGCGGGCGGACGACCTCGAAACCTCACCTGTACGGGCGCGCGGCTGCAAGGCGTATTCACGCTCCGCTCACGCAGCAACGTCGATGACCTCCGCCAGGAGCTGCCTTCTGCCGAGCGCGTCGTGGTCGTCGGCAGCGGTTATATCGGCTTGGAAGCCGCCGCGGCACTCAGTAAATGCGGTAAGCAGGTGACCGTCGTGGAAGGCATGAGCCGGGTCCTCGCACGCGAAGGTGGCGAGGCCCTGTCGCGCTTCTATGAAGCTCAACACCGCGCGCACGGCGTCGAAATCCTGCTGAACGCGAAGGTCCAGACTGTCGAACGCAAGGGCCCACGTGCGTGCGGCGTTCGCATCAGGGGGGATCAGGTCGTTCCCGCCGACCTGGTCATCGTCGATGCCGGAATCACGCCTGTGTGCGAGCCGCTGCTGAGCGCCGGTGCCAATGGGGCCAACGGCGTGGTCGTCGATGCGTACGGCAGAACTTCCCTCCCCTACATCTACGCCCTCGGGGATTGCGCAATTCACCCGAGCCCGTATGCCGGGGGCGCGATGGTCCGGTTGGAATCGGTGCAGAATGCCTGCGACATGGCGACCACCGTCGCCAAGGCAATCACCCGCGAGTTGGAGCCTTACACCGCGGTGCCCTCTTTCTGGTCCGATCAGTACGACTTGCGCTTGCGCACGGCGGGCCTGTTCTCCTGCCACGACGATACGGTGGTGCGCGGGGACCCCGCCAGCGGCAGCTTCTCGATCATCTATCGGCGCAAGGGCCGGGTGGTTGCCGTGGATTGCGTCAATGCATCCAACGAGTTCTTTCACGGCCGGGCGCTCGTGCAGAACCGGGTCGCCGCCGAGCCCGCCGCGCTGGCCGACAGCCGCGTGCCGCTGCAGGAGCTCATCGCTTCGCCTGCTGTCCTCGAGGCGGCCGATGCCCAGAGCGAGTCTTTTCACGGCCTGCGCGAGAGGAAGGAGCGGGACACCGTCGAGGCCCGCGCCGCGCACGCCGGCTGAAGGCCCTTCGAGCCGCCCCTCTCAACGCCCGTACAACAGACCCAGCAGATCCTGCAGCGCGTGCGCCGCGATCAACGGCCACAAACGCCCGGTGCGCGCAAACCAGGTCGCGAACACCAGCCCCTCCGGGACCAGGCTCATCACCCCGACCGGCCCCTGGTACAGGTGGCACAGCAGGCGAATGCCGGCGCTCACGTTGATCGCCACAGCCGCGCCTGCCTTGTCCTTCAGAGCCGCCACGACATACCCGCAGAGGAAGACCTCCTCGAAGACCGGGTTGACGATCGAGATCGCCACCAGGATGGGCCACGCGATGTGCGCCGCAACCAGGTGGGTGTTGACGGCGAGTTGGTAGAATCCCGGCCAGACACTCACCACGGCCAGGGACAGGACGTAATAGGCCGTATACGTGATGAGCAGCAGCGCCAGCGCCCATAGAGGATCGCGCCACTGCAGCTGCAACCCCAACCGCTTCCGCGTCCACCCCCGCATGTACAGGAATCCCGCAAGCGCGGCGCCAACCGCGATTTCGTAGCCGAGGGTCCACAACAGATGCGGTCCGTTGATCGGGGGAGCACCGTGTCCGAAGGCCCGCTCAGGAAACAGCAGCGTGTAGAGGCTCCGCGGGATCGCGGTCCCGAAGCCGATGAGCAGAACCAGAACCGTCTCAGTTCGCTGCGACCACTTGAGAATGCGCTCTCTCATGAGCCCACGGTGTCAGCCACCCTCACCAGCTGCGGCTCGCTGCAAGGCGCCACGCAGAGTGCTCGCCGATCAGCGCCTGCACGC
>DATNEN010000095.1:0-4757 GCA_035552975.1 Steroidobacteraceae bacterium | reverse complement strand
CAGTCACGTCATCACCGGCCAAAGTCACGGCGTCGCGCTCTCTCCGGACGAAAAAGCGTTCTATCTGACTACCTACGGGAGCCAGGCGATCGTGCGCTATGACGTCCAGCCGGATGACACCCTGGCGAACCCGCGCGTATTCGTGGATATGTCGAGCGATGAGTCCGGCCACAAGACGCGTGGCGCGCCGAACGGCGTGGCCGTCGATCGGGAGGGCAACGTCTACTCCGGTGGCCCCGGCGGGATGTGGATCATGAATGCCAGCGGCAAGCATATCGGCACAATCCCGCTGCCGGCCCTCGCAGCCGGATTTGCGTTCGGTGATCCGGATCTGAAAACCCTCTACATCATGGATTCCCGCAATCTCCTGCAGGTGCGCCTCAAAGTCCCCGGCATGCTGCTGCCGGGCCGCCTGAGCGGCGCGGCTGTGCAGAAGTGATGCGCATGCGCTGGAGCACATCATGGGTCGCATTACTGCTGTGCGCCGCAGGGAGCCCGGCCGGCGCCGGCGTGCCGACGAACATGCAGCAGGTGGCGCCAATCCCGCTCGTTCCGGATGGGCAGGCACTCGCCACGCACGTGGTGCGGCTCGACCGGTCGCTGGACCATGTCCTCTCTCCCGGCTCACGGGTGATCGTGGCCAAGGGCGAGAACTACTTCGGAGTCATTGAAGGCGCCGCCTGGGTCCCCGATGGCGCCAACGGGTACCTGCTGTTCACCGATTTCGTGGCGAATGTCGTCTACAAGTGGGCGCCTGCAAACCGCCAACTGTCAGTATTTCTGGAGAGAAGCGGCTATACCGGCAATCTGGCGGACATCGCTTACGAGGGGCGCATGACGGTAACCCAGTACGGCGCGCCGCTGTATGTCTACGACATTGGTGCCAACGGGCTTGCGCTCGACCCGCAGGGACGCGTCGTGCTGTGCGCGCAAGGCGACCGGCAGATCGTGCGTCTGGAGAAGGACGGTACACGCACTGTGCTGGCCACAGGGTACGAGGGCCGCCGCTTCAACCATACGAACTCGATGGTCATCAAGTCCGATGGCACGATTTACATCAGCGATTCGCGGGCCGGCGTTCATGTCAGCGGGGCGCCCACCCTCAGGGATGCGCTGCCGCTGTCGGTGTACATGATCAAACAGGGCAGGGTTTCCCGCGCGATCGCAGACCGTGGGCACGGCCTGGCCTTCTCACCGGACGAAAAGCTCTTGTACGTTACAGGCATCGGCAACACCATCATGCGTTACGACGTCCAGCCTGACGACACGCTGCAGAATGGCCATGTGTTCATCGACATGTCGGGCCACAAGGAGCCCGGCGCACCGAACCAGGTGGCTGTCGATCGAGAGGGGAATGTCTACTCCGCAGGTCCCGGAGGACTGTGGATCATGAGCCCCGAGGGAAAACACCTCGGTACGATTCCTCTGCCCGCGGTGGCGGCGGGGCTGGTCTTTGGCGCTCCGGATCTGAAAACGCTCTACATTCTCGCTTCGCGCAATCTGCTGCAGCTTCGCGTGAGAGTGCCCGGCATGCGCCTGCCTGTGCGCCTGAGCGCTGCAGCTGCGGCGCAATGATGCAAAACGCGACCCTGCAGAAGGCATGCGCGTCCGTATCGGAGGTCCGATGAGATCGACAATCCTGCTCGCACTGTTGATGCCGCTGGGCGTCGCCACTTCCGGGGCACAGACGGCGGCGCCCTTGCCGGCCGTGACGTCGGGCGGAGCTTCATCGGGGGCACCGCAGGCCCTCCGTCACGCACACGGCGTGCGCGCCGCCGACGATGCAAGGGAGGCTGCCGTATTGGCCAAATGCAAAAGTCCTCCGTCGCCGACTGGCGGGCCCGGGGCCGGAGTCAGAGCGCCGGTAGCAGCACCACCCACGCGGCACGAATACACCGTGACCGAAATTCCCGGAGTGATCGCAGGCGGGCAGCAATGGAAATCTCTGTGGACTGAGCACGGGCTCGAGGCAAATACGCTGACGTTCTTCATTGCCGACGGCATCATTGCCGCCGCGGACGGGGGCATCCTCATTCCTCAGGCCGAAAAGAGCCAGGTGATCGAGCTCACCGCGGCCGGCAAGGTGAGCGTCGTCTATCGAAACACCCGCACGGGCGGGGCGCTGTCGAGGAGCCGGAGCGGGGTGCTGTTCATCGCACAACGGGAGCTGAATCCCGCGCTCGCGGAACTGGCGCCGAAGCGCAGGCTTCTGGCTGACCGTTATCAGGGCGAGCCGCTGGACTGCCTGGGAGTGGGCCTCAACGATCTGACGGCCGACAGCACAGGCGGCGTGTACTTCACAATGGGTGGGCTCTACTACGCAGACTCTCACGGCACGATCACGCGATACGGGGAGAACCTGCGCACTAACGGCCTCGTCCTCAGTCCGGACGAGCACGTTCTCTACGTGACCAACGGTCCCAAACTGATGGCATTTGACGTCCAACCCGACGGCTCGCTCAGCGGTCAACGAGAGCTGGTCACGCTGCCCGATGGCCCTGGGGACGGCAGCACTATCGACCAGGACGGACGGATCTACGTGAGCGGCGGCACTGGCGGAGTGCGCGTGGTGTCCCCAGATGGCAAATACCTGGGCAGCATTCCGACTCCGCTCGGCGTGCAAAGCGTGACGTTCGGCGGCCCGGACAAGCGGACGCTGTTTGCCTTGATGAGTGTCCCGTCACAGGGCCGCACTGGCGCCGAGATCATCGCCATCCCGATGCTCGCCCAGGGCTATCGGGGGCGCGCCAAGTAGCTGCGCCCCCGAACCTATCAACGGGTGATATCGCCCTGGTGGTTCTCCCATCCGGATGACACGGGGGCACCTTTCGGCAGCTCGTAGTTACAGGTCCAGATGTACGTAAACGCTCCGTTACGAACCTGGAAGTACTCGTTCACCATGTTGTCCTTGCGGGTCACGCCTGGATAGCGCACCCAGATGGCGGCACCCAGGACCACGCCGGCTTCTTCGTCGACCAGGGGAAACCGCCGCAATGCCAGATCCTTGGTGATGTTCTTGTAGATGTTGAAGTTATCGTGACAGATGTCCGCATGGCGCAGCGCGGAGCGCATCGGGTTGGGCTCCGGATCCTTGCAGCGCAGATCGGTAGGGATCCACGAGGCATCGTGGTCGACTCCCGACTGGAAGTAATCGTTTGCGATGGAGATCAGGTAGAAGCGCGAGCTGCGCTCGGACTCCGGCACGGCGCCTTCCGGAGGCGGGTATCCCAGCATGCGCTGCGGGTCGGCCTCAGGTTGAACGAACCACTCCGCTTCGGAGACCTTGTTGCCCTTCTCGGGTTCCACCTTGATACGCACTGAGCTGATCACGTCCTTGCCGTTCTGCTGCAGCAGTCCCAGATAGGCAGCGGCGCCGTTCACCGGGTCGAAGTAGCGGCGCTGCAGCGCGCCGTAGCCTGTGATGTCCTTCCAGAACCCCTCTCCATTGCGAACGGCTGCGGTGTTCTGTGTTGCGTAGTGATCGTCAGTCAAGCGCGCGGCGCCGGGGTCGTGCTTGAACACTCCTGCCAGGTAGGTATCGAGCGCCTGCCGCAGGCACGCGCGATCGCAGCTGCTCGCGGCCGGCTGGGCGTGCGCAGCCGTGCAGGTGAGCAACAGAGCCGCCAGTGCAACGGTGCCGAGGCTCGGGACACGTGAGATGAGATGGCGCGACATTGCGATTCTCCGGGTTGTGTTCTGTCAGCTCGCGCTGCTCGACCCGCGGGGATCGATGTGCGAGCAGCCGGAAGTACACGGCATCCGGTGTGTGACGGTCAAGGGCGGCGGCGCCGATCGACCTGCACGCGAATTCAAACACCAGCATTTTTCGCCGCGCTAGGATTTTTATTCGGCCTCATTGCGCGCCGGGCATCTGGCATACTGTTGGTACGGGCGAGCGGCGTGAGGTTCTTACCGCAACGCGCGCGACCCGAAGTCGGAAGCGTTTTTTGCGGAAGGTGCAACCCATGAAACTCAGACCTGCCTGTTTCAGTATCGCTTGCGCTCTCGCGCTGACGGCGAGCGCCGCCGCCCGCCCGGACCACAGCTTGTGGGATCACCGCAATATCGTCGCCTGTGTCGTGAATCACTTCGATGCCAAGGCGCGCAGCCCGGAAGAGACGGCGCAGATGTTCAACCGCCTCGGAATCACCAAGCTCTCCTACAACTGGAGGGAAGTCGACGTACCCAACTTCGATACCGAAATCGAGGCCATGCAGAAGCATCGGGTGCAGATCGTGGCGTGGATCCTGTACGGCTCGCAGAACGCCCATACCCAGCTCATCCTGGACACCTTCAAGCGCCACCACATCCACCCGCAGCTGTGGATCGAGGAATCGGGGCAGAAGCGCACGGCCGAGGAGGTTCATCCGAGCCCGGAGCAGCAGCAGCGGAAGGTGAACGACGAGGCGGACAAGGTTGCGGCGGTGGCGAAGCTCGCCACCCCGTACGGCGTCAAGGTCGTGCTGTACAACCACAACGGCTGGCTGGGGATGGAGGAGAATCAGCTGGCCGTGATTGCGCGCCTCGAGGAGCTCGGTGCCAAGAACGTGGGGATGGTCTACAACTTCACGCACGCGCGCGATGCGTTGCACGATGACTCCAAGGAGTTTGCGACTCTCTGGCCGAAGATGCAGCCGTACGTCGTCGAGGTGAACGTCACAGGGATGGCGATGGACGGCACGGTGTTATATCCCTCACAGGGCGATGCGGAGCTGGACATGATGCGGGTCATCCAGCAAAGCGGCTGGCACGGTCCG
>DATNEN010000094.1:0-19752 GCA_035552975.1 Steroidobacteraceae bacterium | reverse complement strand
TCACGATTGCGGCGCACGATAAACCGGCGTCGGCACGCCCTCCAACCGCGCCTTCAGCTGCAGGGCGAGGTGCAGCGAATGAAAGCGCCCTTGCATGATGTTGCCGCCCTGGAACCACAGGTGCTCCTGCGCCGTGGGCTTCCACATGTTGCGCAACTCGCCTTCCCACGGGCCAGGGTCGCACTCGGTGCCCGAGCCCAGACCCCAGCACGGGCCGATCTTGCGTTCGACCTCGGGGGAGATGAGCTTGCCGACCCATTCGCTCATCGGCCGATATCCGGTCGCATACACGATGACTTCCGCCGGCACGAACGCACCATCGGTCATGAGCAGCCCGTCTGCGAGGATCTCCTTCACCGCGCCGCGCTGCACCCGGATCTCCCCCGAGGCGATCAGCTCCGAGCCGCCCACATCGATGTAATAGCCGCCGGCACGGCGGTAGTAGGCCATGAAAAAGCCGGTCTCATCCTCGCCGTGCCAGAGATTGAAGCCGCTGCGCTCCAGGCGCTGGTAGAAGTCCGCATCGATCTGGCGCAGGTAGTCGGTGAAGCCCTTCTCGGCAAGCGTGCGCGGGCGAAACGGGTTGGCCGCAAACATCAGGTCTGCCAGGTCGATGTTTGCACCGGGTTGAGCGTAGTAGATGTTCTTGGAGACTTCGCGCATCGTATCCGCGCGCACGACAATCGTCGGCGAGCGCTGGATCATCGTCACCTGCGCGTCGTGCTCCCAGAGGTCGACACAAATGTCATGCGCCGAATTGTTCGAGCCGATGACCACGCAACGTTTGGCCGCGAAACCCGCTCCGCTGCGATGCTCCGACGAGTGATACTGCAGCCCGCGAAAGCGTTCCGCGCCGGGAATGGCGGGTACGCGCTTGGCTCCCGAAAGCCCGGTCGCGAGAACCAGGTGTGTGGGTCGCAGCATTGAGATCTCGCTGCCTTGCGTGACTGCGACCGACCATTCGCCGGAGCTCTCATCGTAGCGAGCAGCCGTGCAAAGGCTGCCACCCCAGTAATCGATCTCCATCGCCTTGGCATAGACCTCCAGCCAATCGGCGATCTTGTCCTTGGAGGTGTAGAGCGGCCAGTGATCCGGAAAGGGCAGATAGGGAAGATGATCGAGAAAGACCGGATCGTGGAGGTAGAGCGAGCGGTAGCGCTTGCGCCAGCCGTCGCCGGGTTTCTCCAGCGCATCGATCACGAGAGCAGGAACGCCGAGCCGTTTCAGCCTCGCGGCAAGCATCAGACCGTTCTGTCCCCCGCCGACGATCAAACAATACGGTTGAACGCTGCGTCCGAGGGTACCTGCCAGGGCGGCGCGCTCGTCGAGCCACGTCCGCCGCCCCTTGCTGGCGCGGTGCTCGAGTCCGTCGGGACGGCGTGAGCCGCCCATTTCCTCGTGTCCGATCAGCTCCAACATCGCGGTGAGCAGGACATAGGCGCGGCCGTCCCGCAGTTGCACGTGACCCCTGCAGCGCGCCCCCGCCGTCTCGAACGTGAACCAACCCTGCGTCTCGTCCGTCATGGGCAAGGCAGGATCGTCGGGCGCAAAGCCCTTCGGGCCGAGCAGCGGCACCTGCGCACGGACCATGGCAGCAATCGCCTCGCGCCCTTCCACCGTGAGGATGTTCCAGGTGAAGGCCAGCAGGTCGCGCCAGTAGCACTCGCCCGCCAACACCTGACTCCAGTCCGCGCTCGCCGGGCTCGCGATCGCTTGCGCAAACCGCCCCAACCACGCCGCTACCGGCTTCGACTGCATTGCTGTATCCGGGCCTGCGCCGATGTTCGCCGGCGAGCGATCTAGTGGGCGCCCGCCGGCTGCGCCGGAGCCTCGGGCGGCCTGATGATCATCTTTCCATTGACGATCGGATTGCGATCGGCTTCGCAATCGTAGGGAATCATGCGATCCAGATCCGTCGCCCGGGTAAAGCGGAAGGTCAGCTTCCAGGGAGTGGCCAGGCGCTGCGGATCCTCGATGGTCAGCTGATCTTCCAGCGTGTTGTGATCGATCATCCGCATGCGCTCGATGAAGTGCGCCTGCTCCGACAGGCCGATGGAGCTGTCGAGCACGAACGGGCCCGCGGTCCGCGCGATGGTGTCGATGACCAACGTGTCGCCGTGCCAACGGCCCACTGAATCGCCCATCGGCGTCGGCCACAGATCGTCCTGCTGCGGATGGCTGCGCCCATCGGTATAGATGTAGCGGATCTCGCCGTGATCGAACGTCAGCAGCGTCTGCTCCGGAGTGACCGTGACTTCGAACACCATCGGCGAGTCCATCACGAACGGAAAGGTCTTCTCCAGCTGCACGGCTCCTTCGCCGCAACCTTTGAACGAGTTGGCGAATGCCGCAGCGGCGGCGGCGTCGTGCACCCCGGCCCGATACTGCGCTTCGAGCTCGGGCTTGAAGGGGGGATTGGAGTTGCCCCACAACTGGTTCGCCTTGGCGAAGCCCGGCCCCCCGGTGCCCGCCGGATTGGTGATGACTTTCGAGGAAGCGGTCTCCCACATACCGGACCAATCGGGCAGCTTCGCAAAGGCCTGCACGCGCCGCTGCGAGTTGCGCGCGCCGTGAGCCGGACTCACCACCAGGGCGGCTGCCAGAAGAACCGCCAGGGTGCGAATCATTGCGCCACCGTCTTCAGCACCTTGCCCAGCGCAGCGCCGTCCTCGCCGGTCGCGGAGACGAACGCTGCGCCGGGCGAGCCGTCGCGCGCCGGATGCACTACCACCGAGATCTTCTGTCCAGCCTGCAGCGTGTGGGGCCGCCACCCGCTGCGATAGAGCTCTGTCGTGGACCCCATCTCCACGCTCCATTCCACCATCTTTCCATCGAGGGCCGGAGCGTACAATTGAATCCAACAGTGCGGATTGGCCCACTGAAACAAGCGCACGGTGCCCGTCAGGGTGACCAGCTTCTGAGTGTCGAACATCGCCCCCGAGTGGTGCGCGCGCACCGCGCCGGCTGCTGCGAGAGCGCAAGCAGCCAGCCCCGCGGTCAGAAGCCGGCCCCGTGCCATTGCCCTACCTCACCTCTTCAGGCCTCTCGAGCGGCGGGGCCACCTGGATATTGGGACCTTGGGTCGAGCCGCAGCCCGGATTGCCGGGCCCGCGAGAGCACTTCCACCAGTTCAGCGTGGCGTCCACCGAGCCGGCGCCGAGGTTGGCCACGCCGACGGCGTCGAACAAGTTGTTCTGGTGCGCCGCCAGCTGCCCCGGGGCGCTGAAGACCACATCGACGCCTTCGTCGAACAGCCGGTTACCCACGATCCGGATGCCCGTGATCGGCCCCGCTCCCGGGTCCGCAGTGATCGCGATACCCGCCTTCTCCATCGTCCCCGACTCCGGATCCGGCCCATTGCCGTAGATCGTGTTGTTGGCGATCAGGTGATCGTTGATGTTCTGCCCCGGGGCGTGTGAATGCAGGGTCACGCCCGGCAAGCCGTTGCCGACCAGGGTGTTGTCTACGATCACGTTGCCGTAGTTCTGCGAAAATGGGGTCGGCGCAAAGATCCCGACACCGGCGCCCTCGCCGTTCGCCAGCCCGTTGTGGATCACCGTGTTGCCCTTTACGGTGATGTGGTACACCCCTTTCGGCGGCAGGCCCTGCACCGGGTTCAGATCATGGGTTGCGAGGGTGATGCTGCAGTCGTACGGATTGTCGCGCACCACGTTGTCGGTGATGAAGTTGTCGTGGTTCGCCGCAGTGTCGTCGCTGATCAGGATGCCGCCGGAGTTGTGGTCGATGAGGTTGCCGGTCACGGTGGAGTACGTCACACCGCTCAAGTGAACACCCTCACCGCAATCCATGCCCTCGAAGGCGACGAAATAGGGCGGCAGGTTCGGGCAGGTCGGCGCGGCATTGGCAGTCAACTGCAGGCCGCGATCGTTGCCGGTTACGCGGTTATCGGCGATGGTGACGTCCGAGGCATTGGTGACGACGATGCCTTGATGCTGGGCGTTCTGGACCGTAAACCCCCGGATGATGACTCGGCTCAAACCTGCGTTGTCGAGGCCGTCGACGACGATGCCGTTGGGCTGGCCGGTCGCGTCGATGATCGTCCTGGAGAGACCGCTCCCAATGAGCGCGAGCGGCCGATCGACCATGACGTTTCCGGCGTAGGTGCCGCCGGCCACCTCGATCGTGTCGCCGGGACTGGCCGCGTTGATTGCCGCCTGAATCGTCTTCTCGCAGCCGTTGGAGCCGCGGGGGTTCACGCACAGGTTCCCGCCGAATGCCGGCAATGACAACAGCACGCCGCCCGCACACGCTAAGCACAACTTCCACATTGGGTATCTCCTCGCCTGTCACCGTCGCGCGGCGACTTGTTATCAGGATGGGGGCGCCATTCTATGGCTGGCGGCTGCGGAACGACACCGTTGACGCAGTCCCGCACCCCGCCTCGCTATCGTCGAAGCTCCGCCCGGTAGCCGGATACCGCGCCGTGCCTGGCGGGGTCCTCTTATTTTTCAAAAGCTTGTGTCACCCACTGCCGGGATTTTTACCCCGAAGGCGGGTGGGCATCCAGACACCCCCCGTGGTCCGCGTAGTCTGCCCTTACCGGATCCCTCGATGACTCGACCGCGGCCGTCGCTCGGGCTCCATCGTGGAGAATCGTCTGCACCGGACCCTGCACCCCGACCTCGCTGATGACGCCGGTGTTGTGGTTGAACACCGCGCCATCACTGAAGCCTTCCACCGACAGAGTCACCCTGCCGCTGCGATGCACCTGCACCCACGCCCGCCGTAGTGGCGATCCCAGGGGGTGCGGAACTGCATCGGCTCGGCGGTGTCGTTGTTGGCGAGGGTGTCGTCAAAGGGTGAGCCGCGGGCGGCGACGATCACCTGATACGGCTGGTTGCTGGTGCCGAGGGCCGGATAGCGCTGCACGTTGACGATGTGCTCGTGCCCGCAGAAGTAAGTGGCGTTGTAATGCCCGATCACCGCCCAGAAGGCGTCGCGGTAGACCCCATTGGTGTTGACCGGCGCGCCACCGATGGTGATCGAGGCAGGAGCGCCCGCCGAAGGCAGCGCGCGCGCTGCCCGCGATCAGGATCACGAGAATTCGCAGCCTCGCCCTGAGGCGAGGTGAGTGCAGCACGGTGGCGAAGGTCATCCGAGCTCTTTAAGACGGTTCTGTGAAATCCGCGTGAAACTCGTGAGTGATCGCTGTGGCAGCCATTCGTGGGGCGCGGTGCCCCACAACTTCTGTCTGCGTTCGCAGACAGCCCGGGCAATCCATTCAGTGGACCTTCAGTGCCCGCAGAGGCGTGCGGCGCGCCCTGTTCAAGCCAAGTCAAAGGCAGCGCGTCGCCAATTGGCGACGCCCGTTTTTGTCTTTTTAATCAGCAGGTTGGTGTCGCCGAACGGACACAGTGCCGAGACCCTGTCGCCCAGGACAGACATAAATCGTGCCTGCGCGTGTGCCACCGCGTTTGCGCCCAAGCTGCGAATTTCAACGGGATCAATACGTTAACGCGACTGGCACGGCAGCTGCACTTCGGCCGACGTGCCGCTGCATCGTCCTGCGCCACACAAGAGCAACCCCGTCGAAAGGCGGGCGCGCAAAACTTCCGGTCTAACGGCTCGATGCCTATGACAGCGGGGTTGCCGGGGCACCAGGTGGCCTCGTGAGAATGGCCAGCGGCGTCCTGCTGCACTGAGCCATCCTGCAACCCCCATGCTCGAGTATTCGAGCCCCGCCGACCGGCATTGGGGTCATTTCCTCTTGGGAGTCCGCATGACATCAAGCAAACCCGCGCTTGTATCGGGTCGTAATGCCCGTAAAGCGTTCCTCGGCTGCATGGCGCTCGCCATCGCCGGCACCTCCGCAGCGCAAACCAACACTGACAACTATCCCCACATCGGCTTCATTTCCATCGGTGGTGCGCAGAAGTACGCCAGCGCCTTTCAAACCTACGCCGCGAAATTCCAGATGGTGATCATCGGCGGCGACTGGGAAGCCTGGCAGGCCGGCGCCGGCTACAGCAAAGAGAAGGTCATCTCGAGCATCAAGACTCAGTCGTTCGTCCATACGCACGTGTTTCAGTACGTCAATCTGAACTCGCTGTATAACTCCACCTATGCCAGCCACAACGGCTTCCCCCACTGGTACAACCAGGTCAGCGCCCGCAACTGGTGGTTGCACCCCACCACCACCATCGGCACTCCCGTCACCGACCCGCAGTCAGCGCAGCGCTGGCTCGTGGACATGGGGCCGAATGTTCCGGTAGATCCGTCGACGGCGCTCGGGCCCTACCAGTGGGGCGCGAAGTTCGTGAATGATCTGTTTCACCTGGGCCGGTATTCCGGAACCTCCTCCTCGCCGTCGCTGGATGGCTTCTTCCTGGATGCCGTGATGATCGATCCGGGCAACGGCGGTTCCGGTGGCAACGGTGACTGGGAAAGGATCGGTACCACCCAGGCTCACAACGCGCCCACCACGTATCAAGCCGTGATGACCGGTGAGAGGTCGTTCTACACCTACCTCAGCACCGCCTGGCCGGGAAGCGTGCAGCTCGGTAACTCAGGGCAGCACTTCGGCGCCGCTGTGGCCGGAAGCTACAAGTCCACTGACCCTACTCTCTACACGCAGATCCTGGCCGGTACGGCCACGCTCAGCGGGGCGATGCAGGGTGGCGATTTCGAGCACATGATGGGCAAGAGCTCTTCGGTGGAGACCTGGGGCGGCTCGGCGGCGATGCAGCAGCAGTACCGCACGGCCATGCTCAATTTCGCCGGTGCCAAGATGATGCTGTTCAATCACGACAACGTCCAGGCGAACGGCAGCGACCCGGTGACCTTCAACTCCTACGGGCAACCCTCCTCGTGGTCCGCTGCCTGGCAGGGCGCGCGCTACGGAATCACTGCGGCCCTGATGAACAACGGCTACTACTTCGCCAACAGCGGCGCTTACGACGAGGAGACAACCAGCAACCATCGCTGGTTCGACGAGTATGACAACGCGGGTGCCGGCGTCGGTTACCTGGGTCAGCCCGTCGGCGGTTCGTTGGGCAATCCACAGTCGGGCGCATGGAGCAATGGCGTGTGGATGCGCGAGTTCTCCAAAGGCGTAGTCCTCTGGAATCCGAAGGGCAACGGCGCGAGAACCGTGAATGTGGGAGGACTGCTCAGTCCGCACGGCCACGCCGGTCTCCGGCACATTGCCGGCAAGCAGGATACGGTTACCAACAACGGTAGGGCCGTAACCACGGTCACTCTGCGTGATCGCGATGGCGTGATCCTTCTGTGGACCGCGCCCTGAGCTTGCACCAGCGTTGAGTGCGTAACTTCGGGCGAGGGCTTCCAGACATGGAAGCCCTCGCCCGGTGTCCGACAAGACCGCGGATCAGGCGATGGCGACTGCAGAGGCCGGTTCGGGGAACCGCGCCATATCGACATGGGAGCCTGCCCCTGATCCTCGTTGGAGCGTCCTGCTCGCCGACGTCGGAGAAGAGAGAACAACATCGGCAGGCCTCTCCCCAGCCGCCGACGTTCCCGGCGAGGCGCCCCAGTGTCGCACTCCACCTTCCACTGGCCAACAGCCCGTAGGAAAATAGGGGCGGGTCATCGCTGCCGCTGTTTCTCGAGCTGCTCACACTCATCGGCATTGTGCAGGCGTTGCTATGGAGCTTCGCCGCCTTGCTGCCGCCCACTCCAGCATCGCAGCGGTCGAAAGTCGCGCAGCGATGGCTGAAGCTCGATCGCCGAGGCGACAATCACGGAGGTCTGCAATGAAATACCTGCCGATGTTTCTGGTGTTGGCGGCCTGCCATGCTCTCGCCGCCGGCGCCGCGGAGGAATCCAGCGAGCACGACGGGGCCTGGTTGCAGAACGGCATCAAACAGCAGCAGCGTCTGAATGCCCACGAGAGCCTTTCTGAAAAAGACGCGCACCAGGCGCTCGTGGTCGGCTCCTATATCTGCGGGGTAGTCGAGCTCGAGAAGTACCTGGTGCACAGGGCCGACCTGCTGGAAGGTGCGGTGCGCCGTGGGAAGAAGAAAAAACAACCCATCGATCCGCGCCTGCTCTCCGGGATGGTCCAGGCCTTTCCCCTGATTGCTCCCTTGATGAAGACCGACTTTCTCACCGCGGACCCCTCTTGTGAGCGTTCGCTCGGCATCGTCGGGGACTTTCTGGACAAGTACCCCGAGGTGATCGACAAGGACGCCGGCGAGCTGATCGAGAAGGCGCTGCTGGCGGCTTATGAAAAGCCCGACGCGGGCTGAAAAACAAACTCCGCGGCCGCGTCCTGCCTGATCGCGCGCGTTTGCCCCCTTGAACCCGACCTCGTACTGGTCGCGCCTGAACATCCTTGGTCTTGCGCAGGTGCGCGGCCCTATACTCAACTCTTACCTTTGCAGGAGTTTGGTTCGAGCCACATGGGCCCTCACCGCTTGCGGCGCACTCTCCCTCGGTTTCGCCTGACTGCCACCCTCCTCGCCCTGGGTCTATCCGGCGGCTTCGCCTCCTCCAGCTTGGCGGCGGAGCCGGGTACGACGACTGACACCCCCGAGGCCCATACCCAGTGGGAGATGATCTCCCACTATTGCCTGGAGTGTCATAACACCACGGACTGGGCGGGGAATGTGGCCTTCGACACCATGTCCTCTTTTGAATTCAAGTCCGATGACGCCAAGGTCTGGGAAGAGGCCGTGCGCAAGCTGCGCGGCGGCTTCATGCCCCCGACCAGCGCCAAGGCCCACCCGGATACGCGCTCGGTGAACGCGTTGATCGGCTTTCTGGAAACGAATCTCGATTCGGCACAGGTACGGCAAGCCCCGGGCCGGGTGCCGCTGCGGCGCCTGAACCGGCGCGAATACGCGAACGCCGTACGGGACCTGATCGGCTTCGATGCGGATGTCGCCGCGCTGCTGCCTTCGGACAAACGCAAGGACGCATTCGACAACGACGCGGCTCACCTGCAGGTCTCACCTTCCTACCTCGATCAGTATCTGGCCGCCGCCCGCCATGTGGCCGAGCAGGCGGTGGGCAACTCGCAGGCACAGCCGATCAAGACCACCTACGGCCAGCTCACGGACATGGTGATCGCGCTGCGCGCCGAGGGCATCGAGGGCGAGGGCTCACAGCTGCGCCACGAGGACAGCATGCCCTTTGGCACACGTGGCGGGATCAGCTTCCTGCACGACTTTCCGGCGGCCGGTGAGTACGCGCTGACCATCAACGATCTGGCATCGGGCCGCGAGGTGCCGCGCATGGAGTTCAGCAACACGGTGATCGCGTTGCTGGACGGCAAGGAGTTCTTCCGCACGGCCATCGGCGGTGAGCTGGACCAGAAAGCCATCGACCAGCGGCAGGAGACCGCGGTCGCGGAAATCAACGCGCGCCTGCGCGACATCCGCTTTCATGCCCCTGCCGGGCAGCACCGCATCGCGGTCACTTTCCTGAAGCGTACCGACATCGAGAGCGAGGAGCGCTTTCCCTCCACTCCCCCGGATGGCGGTGAGATGCGCCAGGCCTTCCTGAGCGCGCTGCAGATTCGCGGGCCACTTGCGATCGATGGGCTTGGCGACTCCCCTACGCGCCGCAGGATCTTTACCTGCAAGCCGGCACATCCGGCGGAGGAAGCCCCCTGCGCACGGCAGATCATCAGCAGCCTTGCCCAGCGCGCCTTCCGCCGGCCCATCAACGACACCCTGCTGAAACCCCTGCTGGCCTTCTACGACAGCGGCAGCAAGAGCGGCGGATTCGAAGGCGGCGTGCGCGATGCGCTCACGGCCATCCTCGCAAGTCCGTTCTTCCTGTACCGCGTCGAAGGCGGCGGGGGCGCCGGGGGCGTCCACACGCTGACGGATATCGAGCTCGCCTCGCGGTTGTCCTTCTTCCTCTGGGGCAGCATCCCGGACGACGAATTGCTCGCGGTCGCCATGCGCGGGGAGCTGGGACAACCGGCGGTGCTCGACCGCCAGGTTCGACGCATGATGGCCGATCCGAAAGCCCGCTCACTGATTACGGACTTCGGCTTCCAATGGCTCAACATGAGCAAGCTCGATGAGATCGAGCCGGATCGCCGCCTCTTCCCCAATGCCAGCGGGGTGCTCGATCCCCGGCCGCTGATGCGCCAGGAGCTCGAGCTGTTCATGGACAGCGTGCTGCGCAGCGATCAACCCGTGACGGCGCTGCTGACGGCCGACTACACCTATTTGAACGAGCCGCTGGCGATGCTGTACGGCATCGAGAACGTCAAGGGCGGCCAGTTCCGGCGAGTCTCGTTGACCGACAGCAAGCGATACGGGCTCACGGGGAAAGGCGCGGTGCTGATGGTTACCGCGTACCCGAACCGTACTGCGCCGGTGCTGCGCGGCGCCTGGCTCCTCGAGCGCGTGCTGGGCACCCCGCCGGCGGCACCGCCGCCGAACGCCGGGATCCTCAAGGACCCTCCCACGGGCGCGAAACCCACCACGCTGCGTGCACGCCTCGAGCAGCACCGCAGGAATCCCACCTGCTTCTCCTGCCACAGCGTCATGGACCCGTTGGGTTTTGCGCTGGAGAACTTCGACACGGTGGGCCAGTACCGCACCCGGGACGCCGATACCGGCGATCCGGTCGACACGACGGGGACCCTCCCGGATGGGACCCGGATCACCGGCCCGGATGACCTGCGCAAGGCGCTGCTCGCTCACCCGGAGCGCTTCGTGCAGACCCTCACCGAGCAGCTGATGACCTATGCGCTGGGCCGCCCGCTCGACTATCGCGACATGCCGGTCGTACGTCGCATCGTGCGTAACGCTGCCAAAGACCAGTATCGTTTCGCCTCGATCGTCAGCCAGGTGGTGGCCACCGATGCCTTCCGCAAACGGGAAGCCGGTGTCCCGCCCACGCTCACGACGGCCCTCTCCCCTACCGTGCCGACACCTGGAGCTCCTTGAGCCATGTTCCTGACCAAGAAGCATCTCTCGCGACGTACGGTGCTCAAGGGCGCCGGCGCGAGCATCGCATTGCCTCTGCTGGATGCCATGATCCCGGCGCGCACCGCGCTGGCGAAGACGGCCGCCGCCCCGAAGGCGCGGCTCGGATTCATCTACTTTCCCCATGGCGCGGTCATGCAGCACTGGACCCCGAAGCAGACCGGGCGCGACTTCGAGTTCAGCCCCATCCTCAAGCCGCTCGAACCCTTGCGCGACTACGTCACGGTCGTCAGCGGCCTGCGTAACCGGGGCGCCGAGAACAGTTTCGCCCCGCACGCGACGACGGAGCAGGCGTGGCTGTGCTGCGTGACCCCGCAGCAACGGGCCGGCGAGCTGGGCATTTCGGTCGATCAGGTCGCTGCGCGCCACATCGGCCAGGACACTCCGCTCCCCTCGCTCGAGATGTCCTGCGAGGTCGGTGGCTACAGCTCACTGTCCTATCGCACCGCCAACCAGCAGCTGGAGATGGAAGCGAACCCCCGCAAGCTTTTCTATCAACTGTTCGGCGAGGGGGACACCCGGGCAGAACGGGACCGAATCGCGCGCACCACCGGGAGCCTCCTCGATTACGTCGCGGATGCGACCACGGAGCTCAACAGGGAAGTCGACGCCCGCGATCGCGTGATCGTCGGCGACTACCTGGACTCGGTGCGCGAGATCGAGAGGCGCCTGCAGAAGCTCGAGGCAAACCAGGGGCATGCCGTGGATCTGCCGGAGGCCCCCTTGGGCGCACCGGATGATTTCACCGAGCTGCTCGACCTGCAGCTGGAGCTGATGGCTCTCGCCTGGCAGACGAACCAGACCCGGATCACGACCTACCGCGTAGGCATTGAAGTGTCCATGCGCGTGTACAGCTGGCTGGGCCTTTCCGAGGCGTTTCATCCCCTGTCGCACCATGGCGAGGACCCCGAGAAGGTCGCGCGCTTGCTGAGAGTGCAGACCTACCATACGGAACGAGTAGCGAAATTCGCTCAGCGGCTCAAGGGTATCCCGGACGGCGAAAACAACCTCCTGGAGAATGCCGTCGTCATGTTCGGCAGCGGTATGAGCAACAGTGACCTGCACGACGCGGATCCGCTGCCGTCCGCTCTCATCGGCCACGGTGCCGGCACCATCAAGGGCGGCCAGCACCTGCACTATCCCAAGAGCACACCCCACGCCAATCTGCTGGCGACGATACTTCAGCGCGCGGGCGTGCCGGCCGAGAAATTCGCCGACAGCACGGGCCTCCTGACCGAGGTCTGAGATGGCCCTTCGCGTTGCAGTCGCCCTGTTCGCCGCCCTCCTCACGACCAACGTGCTGGCGGATGAGATCGAACCCGATGGCAGCACGCCCCTGCAGTGGGCGGCCTATCGGAGCGATGTCGCCGAGGTGAAGCGGCTGCTCGCCGCGGGTGCCGACGTCTCCCAGGCCAATGTCTATGGCGTGACGCCGATGCAGCTGGCGGCCGTGACGGGCAACACCGCGATCATCAAGCTGCTCCTGGCCGCCGGCGCCGATGTGGAATCCCCGACAGCCGAAGGCCAGACCGCCCTCATGAGCGTAGCGCGCACCGGTAACGTCGAGGCCGCGAAGCTGCTCATCGGACATGGTGCACACGTCAATGCCTTCGAGACCTTCGGTGGCCAGACCGCGTTGATGTGGGCGGCGGCGCGCCGCCATCCGGAGATGGTGGATCTCCTGGCTTCCCATGGCGCCAATGTGAATGCACGCGCGATCGTGCGCCATTACGACCGCCACATCACAGCGGAAGGCCGCGCCAAGGATACGTACGTAGGCGGACTCACCCCGCTGCTGTACGCCGTGCGTGAGAACTGCAAGGCCTGCGTCGACGTACTCATCAAGCATCACGCCAATATCCTGCTGCCCGACCCGGACGGGATCGCGGCCCTGACGCTTGCCATGATGAATGGCAACTGGGACATCGCCCGGCAACTCATCCAGGCCGGCGCGGATGTGAATCAGTGGGACATCTACGGCCAGGCGCCGCTGCATGTGGCCATCGAGGACGCCTATGTGGCGGCTCAGCACCCGGCGAATCTCGGCTCGGATGGCACCCCGAACCAGATCGACGGCAAGGCGATGGTGAAGATTCTGGTCGAGAAAGGCGCCGACCCGAACCAGCCCATGTTCTTTCGGCCTCCGCGCGAGCGCGGTCAGGTCTCAGCGGGCGCACGCGGCACGACGCCGTTTCTGCGCGCCGCGGCCTCCTGCAACGTAGAGCTCGTGAAGTACCTGCTGGCTCACGGGGCTGACATCACTCTGCATGAAGCCAATGGCCGCACGGCAACCATGCTGGCCCTGGGCGCGCGGCACCGCGAGGCGGACATCATTGCCATGCTGCGCGTGTTGCACGCAGCGGGCGATGATGTGAATGCGGTTGCCAAGATCATGTACATCCGTCGCGACCACGGCGGCACCGCCTTGCACATTGCCACGCAGCGTGGCCTCAAGAAGGCCATGGCCGAGCTGGTGTCCTATGGAGAGAACGTGAACCTCAAGGACCAGGACGGCCTCACCGCGCTCGACTACGCCATGGCGCGCGGCTGGTTGACGTATTTGACGGTCCGCCCGGCCCCTCGCATGGACCTGGCGAAACTGCTGCGCGATCTCGGCGCAACGGTCGAGCTCAGCAAGACGCCCGACTGGCCGGGAGAGTTCCCTCCCATCGGCCCACCGCGCCATCACGAATCGGAAATCTGGCCCCTGTGAGCACGACACGTCGAAGATTCCTGGGCGCCGGGTTGCAGGCGCTGGGTGCAGCCACGCTGGGCGTCACGGCGCGCTCGGCCTTCGGTTCCGACAAGGCGCAGATCACTGCCACTGAGCTGGCACCTGGCGTGACCTTGCTTGCCGGCGCCGGCGGCAACGTCGTCGCGATGCACGGCCCGGACGGCTCGCTGTTGGTGGACGGCGGCTATGCCGCAAATTCCAAGCCGCTCTTGCGTGCGGTCGCACACGCCACTGCCAATGACCGCGTCAAGACGCTGATCAATACGCACTGGCACCCAGCCCAGACGGGTTCGAATGAGGTCATCGGCCGTGCCGGCGGGCTCATCATCGCGCATGAGCGCACGCGGCAGTATCTGAGCCGCGCGGTTTCATCAGTGGACTATGAGGGCCTTTACGGACCGCTGCCGCCAGTTGCACGACCCGCCAAGACGACCCGCGAGGGCGGCTCTCTGGCGTTCGCCACGCATCAGGTGGACTACGGCTATCTGCCTGCCGCCCATACCGATGGCGATCTATACATCCACTTTCCGGAGCTCAACCTGCTGGCCGCCGGTGGCCCCGTGTGCGCGGAAGGGTGGCCGCTGCTGGACTATCGCAACGGTGCGTGGCTCGGCGGTCTGGTGAAAGCGCACGAGAAGCTCGTCGCCCTGGTGAGGCCGGACACGCGCATCGTGCCGGCCAACGGACGACTGCTCACCGGTGCGGAGCTCGCGCGCCACCACCAGATGTACGCCGAGTTTCACGAACGGATGGTCGGCTATCTCATGAAGGGCTGGGATTCGGGCGATGCCATCGCCGATCACCCGTTGAAGGCATTCGAGGCGCAGTTCGGGGATCCGACAGCATTCATCCGCGGCGCCTTTACCAGTCTGAACCTGGCTTACGCGCCCGACTGAAGGTTTCGCACAACGCCGTCGTCGCGCGTCCCGCGGGTGCCCGTGCGACTGGCGCCGCCGCTACTCGACGCGAGTGACCCGCACCCAGTTCGTGGCACCCCCGGTCGCGGGCGAGGACATGTGATAGGAGCCGAACAGATACCGCTTGATCGTCACGTCATCGCCCACAGTGAAGAACGCCATCGTCTCCATGCCATCGTGACGCCAGACCTGCCCGTTTGACAGCTCGATGAGATAGACCTTCGGGCGGATCTCGTTCAGCGAAGCGATGCTCGTATGCTCGGTGATCGCCTTCGCGGGGGCGGCATTCCTCGCAGCCGGTGCCAGATACTCCTCTCCGACCTGATTCTCCGACGGGGGCACGAAGTCCGGCGCCGGCGCGGCCTGAGCCACGCTACGTGCCTCTGACGGAGCGCTCGCCTGCGACTGTCGCGCCGAGGGAGCCTCGTGCGCGCGCGACTGGGATGCGACAGTCGCTGGCGGGATGGCCGCCCGTTGGGGAGGCGCCGCGCTGGCAACCGCGGCATTGGCTGCGGCAGGCGCCGCACCTGCGCTCGAGGTGCTGGCAGCTGCGGCTGCCGGACGCATCGACGTGTTAAGCGAGTCGTAGCACCGATACCGCTCCGCCGTATCCGTAATTCTTCCGCAGGCCATCACATTGTCGGACACGGTCGGCGGCGCAGTGTGGCAGCCGGCAAGGGCGCCGGCCGCGACTGCGAGAAGAATCACGCTGTTCGCGTTGCGCATGGCTTCATCCTCAGAACTGAGCCTTCACTCCCAGGAAGAAGGTTCGGCCATAGACATCGTAGAAGCCCGGGCTGGTGACGCCTTGGCCGGAGATCGGCAGGCTGTACGAGATCGGATTGCGGCAACCCTTCGTGAGGGCATCGGCACTGCACACTGCACTGAGATTGGTCCCGACAGGATAACCCAGCGTGGCGGTCGTGATCGCGGGCGCCTTGTCGAACAGATTGTTGATGCCGCCGCGCAGCTGCAGCATCTCGTTGATGTTCCAGTTGAACGACAGATCGAACGCGCTCCACGCCGGCGCAGCCAGAGCCGACGAGGGCGTGTAGCTGAGCATCTGGCCCGCCCCACCGGCGGCGACTTTGTTGTTGTTGGCGATGACCGCCTTCTGGGAGGCGATCGCCGCGGGCTCGACCGAGGGCAGGAAGCGCCAGCGCAGGTTGACGTTGAACCGCGGCATCATCCAGCCGATCGTGGTGAACAGCCGATAGGAATAAGAACCGGGGTTGGTCCCCGAGAGTGTCGGCCCCAGCGATCCCTTCCAGTCGGTCGTCACGTCGAAGTCGGCGGGTGACTGCTTGGTGCGGTAGAAATTGAGCCAGGAGTCCTGCGAATTGAACGTGAGCGCGCCCGGCAGCCAGCGCAATCCCATGTCGGAGAACTTCGCCATCCAGTTGAGCTGGAAGTCGATGCCGGAGGTCGAGATCGTGCCCTGGTTGGTGTAGATCAGCAGCGCGCTGTTCTGCAAGCCAGTGCCTTGATCGCGGTTCACGTTCTGGCAGGCGCTGCTGGCCGCCCGGGCCGCGGCGGCCGCCGCATCGGCAACCTGCACTGCGCCGTAGCACAGATAGTTGGCGTAGTCGGTCGAGTCCAGCCCGATGGCGTGGCGGATATCGATCCGCCACCAGTCGATGGACGTGGAGAGGTCCCGCAGCAAAGGGTTATCCGAGAGCTTGCTCACGACCAGGCCACCGGTCCAGGTGTTGGCCGTCTCGGAGCTCAGATTCGGATTGCCTTCCTGGTTCACGTAGAACTGCGTCGAGGTTGCCGAAGAGGCCTGCGACTGGTTGTGATAATAGTTGGCCGTCCCGGCCGTGCCCATCATGGCCTGGCAGATCAGGTAGGTGCTCGCAGCGCCGGCGGCCGTCTGTCCGGCGGCGACTTTGGTCGTGTTGCCCGCGACCGAGCCGGAGGGCGAGAAGTCCGGCGCTGCACCACCGGCACCGAAGGGTGAGGCGGACTGTACCGAGCAGGGGTCACCAAAGATGTTACCGGTCGTGACCACCAGTTCCTGCTCGTTGAGGTAGAGCTCGCCGAGGTTCGGGGCGCGCGTCGCACGATTGAAGCCGCCGCGCAGGCGGTAGGAGCGACCGAGCTGCACGTCGGCGTCGACCTTGAAAGTCGTCGTGCTCGAGGTTGCGCTGTAGTCGGAGTAGCGTCCGCCGAAGTCCAGGCTCGCCTTCTTGATTGGCCCCAGGTCGTTGACGACGGGTACGAACACCTCCGCGTAATAGTCGCGGACGGTTGTCTGGGCATTGAGGCTGCCCGTCGGAAACACGCCCGAGACCGAGTCGAGGAACGAGTTGCTCGACTGCAGCTGATCGGGAATGTACTGCGCGGAGTCGCGCCGCCACTGGTAGCCGAGCGCCGCAGTGATGGTGCCGGTAGGCAGCTGGAACAGCGAGCCCTGGAAGTTGCCCTCCACGATGTCCTGCTGAACCTGGGTCTGCGCCTGAGGGACCGCCTGCACCGCGTACGAGCAGTCGGCGCTCGGAGCCTGGTCGGCGGCGAACAGCGTGTTGTAGAAGCCGCTGGTGCAGGTCGACGGCACGGTCGTCCCGAAGCCGGGAGATGCGCTGTTGTGATTACCGATCAACGACAGGCCGCGGCCATAGTCCGGTGAGTCGATGACCGCACGCCAGCGCTGCACGGACTCGTAGCCACTGCCAAGGGTGTAAGCCGTGGATTGGCCGCGCGAGTAATAGGCGTCCCCGGTCCAGTCCCCTGCGATCGGGAAGCGGATCCCGGTCTCGATGGTCCACTCAGTCGTGGTGTCGATCGTCGAGCGGCTGCCGAGGCTGTTGACGGGGTAGGTCTCCGAGGTCCAGCTTGCGGGGGCGTTCGTGCAGTCGGCTGCCAGGATGGCCGGATTGCACTGGACGGGTCCGCCATAGCTCACCGAATAAGCATTGGGTCCGAGAGCGGCGAGGGCTGCGGGAGTCGGGCTGCCGGGAGGTCCATAGGCCGGGTTGCCGAGAATGCTGCGGCTGTTGAGCAGCAAGGCGAGCTGCCACGGCACCGGGTGCTGCGCGCCCTTGGTACCGGTCGGAATGAAATTCGGATTGCTGAAGGCGTTATTCGTGGGGTTCGCAGCGAACGCAGCGGCAATCTGCTGCGCATTGGTCGCCGTCTGCAGTGACGGATTGATCGGGCTGTCGGTCGCCGCGTTGTACGGCACCGTCGCCTCGCGCCCGTAGTTCGCAGAAGTCGGGAAGAAGTACGTCGAGGTCAGACTCTGCGCAAAGCGCACATTGGAGTAGAACTGCACCTTGTCGGTGAGGTCGAACGTGCCGCTGCCGTAAAAGGAGTAGCGCGTCTGCGGCTCGCTGACGGTCTCGTTCGGGTTATTCCACTTCAGCGTCTGCACGACCGTCGGTGGTGAGGCCACGTTGTTGGCGTGCGTCGTATCGTAGACGTTGACGAGGCCGTACCCTTGGCCGGTCGTCGGGCCCTCGTAGTTGCTCGAGCCGATGGGGCCCGCAGGATCCCAGATGGTGCCGTCGGCATTGAAGCGCAGCCCGGCAAGGATGCCCGACCCGGGATAGGGAAGCACATAGGGCGTGGTCGCCGTGCCACGCGTGGGAAAGAGCGCGTTGAGCGAGGACTTGCTGGGAGGAGTCGAAACGGTATTGATGCCGTTCGTGCCGAACAGGTACAGGTACTGCCCGCCAATGCCCGGGTCGGACCACCCTTCGGTGTAGAAGTCGCGATTCTTCTGGTAGGCGGCGCGCCGATCGTAGTACTCGGCCCCCAGAATGATGTTGCCGCGGCCGTCGCCGATCTTGGTACCCATGAGGACGGTCGCCCTGAGCTCGTTGCCGTCGCCCGCCTGGGTGATGCCGTCCTGCACGTCGACCTGCAGGCCCT
The DNA here is from genome assembly GCA_035552975.1 of Steroidobacteraceae bacterium. GTDB lineage: Bacteria > Pseudomonadota > Gammaproteobacteria > Steroidobacterales > Steroidobacteraceae > 13-2-20CM-66-19. The sequence goes on along the minus strand of DATNEN010000094.1, from coordinate 1,300 downwards.
GGAAATTCTTCTTCAGGATGAAATTGGTGACGCCGCCGATCGCATCCGCACCATAGACGGCCGAGGCGCCGCCGGAGATGATCTCGACCCGATCGATCATCGCCGTCGGAATGCTGTTGACGTCCGTCACCATGAGCGGGTTGACGGGTGTCGTGCGATGGCCGTCGACCAGCACGAGGCTGCGGTTGGGGCCGAAGCCGCGTAAGGAAATCGTGGAGATGCCGACCGAATTGACGGCCGTCGATTGGACGTCGGCATTGCCTGTCGTGGGCGTAGTGGCCGGGTTGAAGTTCGGGAGCTGGTTGAGATAGGACTCGATGTTCAGGCCGGAGCGGGTCTCCAGCTGCTCCGCGTCCACCGTCACGGTCGGGCTGGTCGCCTCCATGTCCGGACGGCGGATGCGCGAGCCGGTCACCGTGATTTGCGCCAAAGCGGATGACGCTCCTGGGTTTGCTGCCGCCGGCGGGCCTTCATCCGCCGCCCACACCGTTGGGACGCACACCATTGAGGTGGCGCCGAGCGCGGCAACTACCGCAACGCGTACCAAATACGACACCGAGCCGGACTGCGTGACAGACATCTCCCCTCCCGTCTATGAGGCCACCTGGGGCACACTTGCGCGACTCCGGGTCGAATTGTGGTCTTCTTGGTCAGACGTACCGCAAGCGTGCAGGCTCGTCGTGTCTCCCCAAATATCGCGCGCGCAATATGGTTCATGCTTTTGAAAAAGACAATGCAACGCAGCGTGCGTGATCGCCAGCGTCCACGTAACGGAGGCTGCGAACGAGTGGTTTCGTGAGATGAAACCTGCTAAGACCGGGTCACCTCGTTTTTTGGACCCCGAAGGCAAGTACTGATTCGATACAACCTGGCGAGGGTAACTGTCGGCCCGTCGCGCTCAGATTCGCGCCGCGCGATGGCGCGCCGGCAGAAAAGAGACACGAAGGTTGCCTGCGCTCGGGCAAAGCTTGGCGGTAGCGCTCACATGCGTTTGGCGATCGATGGGAGCGCTACCTTTTTGAGTCCGCAACTCGCAACCCGTTGGAGCGTCAACGGATTCACCGCCAGATACATCAGCGCCATGCCCGTGAGGGCGAGCAGCAGTTTCTCGCAAAGGCGTCTCACCCTTCCGTGCACGCCTCGCACGGCTCTCCCGGTTGCGCGCTCGAATCTCTCGGAATGACGTAGCGCGCGGCCTGCAGTTTCGGAATCAGCACGCTCAACGTGAGCAGGATCTCTCTGCATGCCCGTGTCTCAGGCGACACGATGTTCTCGCGTTCGCGTGCGCTGCCCATCTCTT
>DATNEN010000093.1:0-3709 GCA_035552975.1 Steroidobacteraceae bacterium | reverse complement strand
CTCAGTCTGCTGGGCACGTTCCTCGTCCGCTCCGGCGTGCTGGTGTCCGTGCACTCGTTCGCGGCGGACCCACGCCGTGGAATGTTCATCCTCGCTTTCCTGATCATCATGATCGGTGGCGCCCTCGGACTGTACGCCTGGCGCGCGCCGCTGCTGAAATCCAAGGCCGGCTTCGAACTGGGGGCCCGCGAGTCGTTCCTGCTCTTCAACAACATCCTGCTGGTCATCGCGGCGGCCACGGTACTGGGTGGCACCCTGGCACCGTTGATCTCCGACTCGCTCGGTCTTGGCACGCTCTCGGTGGGCGCACCCTATTTCAATCCGACGTTCGATCTTTCGATGATCCCGCTGTTCGCCTTGTTGGCGCTCGGTATCCATTCGAAGTGGAAGCGGGGCAAGCTCGGTGACGCACAGCGGATTCTGCTGCTGACCCTGGTGGTGTCGGCCGTCATCGCCGTGGGCCTCGTGTATGGAATCTACTCCCACGGCAAGCTGCTGACCCCGGTAGCCGCGACGCTCGGTGTGTGGATCATCCTGTCCTCGCTCATCGATCCCATCGATCGCTGGCGGCGCAAACTCTCGATGCCACGCAGCGTGATCGGCATGACCATCGCGCACATCGGGCTCGGTCTTGCCGTCATCTCCGTCACGACGGTGGAGTCCTTCACCATCGAGCGCGATGTGGCGATGGCGCCGGGTCAGCAGGTCAACGTCGGTGGCTGGGACTTCAGGTTCGATGGCGTGCGGCCGATCCAGGGCCCCAACTACGAAGGCACCGGGTCCTCCGTCACCGTCACCCGCAACGGTTCGCCGGTGACGGTGCTGTACCCGGAAAAGCGTGAATTCTACGTGCAGCGGCAGGAGACGACTCAGGCCGCCATCGAGATGCATCGCGGGAGCAACCTCTTCATCGCCCTCGGCGATGATCTGGGCGCGGGCAAATGGAGCCTGCGCTTCCAGATCCGGCCGCTGGTGAATCTCGTCTGGCTGGGAGCGTTCATCATGGCGGTGGGGGGTGCTGTGGCGGCCTCCGATCGCCGCTATCGGCTGGCGAAGGTCGCCGAGCCCGCCGTCGCCGGCGCGTCCAGTCCCACTCGTCCCACGGAGCAGCCAGGGTGACACGCTTTTTGATTCCACTGGGAGTGTTCGTGGCGCTGGCGTTCGTTCTGGCCTTCGGGGTGCGGCACTCGACTCAGAACGGCACCATCAAGTCGCCGCTGATCGGCAAGCCCGTCCCGGACTTCTCGCTTCCGAAGCTGGAGGACCCGAAGAGCCTGGTCAGTGCCAGCGATCTGAAGGGCCACTGGTATCTGATCAACGTGTGGGGCGTCTGGTGCGCGACCTGCCACGAGGAGCACCCGTGGCTGATGGAGTACCAGAAGCAGGGCGTCCTGCCGATCATCGGCGTCGACTGGAACGATCAGGACGCGGACGCGCGCCAATTCCTCAGTCAGCAAGGCAACCCTTACACCCACGTCATAACGGATCACGACGGCAGGACGGCTATCAACCTGGGGGTGTATGCCGCGCCGGAGTCATTCCTGGTGAATCCCGCAGGCGTCGTCGTCTACAAGTGTACCGGGGCGCTGACGAAGGAAGTGTGGGAGCAGGAAATCGTGCCGCTGGTGCACGGCATGGCCGGGAGCGGTGTGTTGTGCCGCGGATGAGCACCTTGAACGTGATACGCGCTGTGGCCTTCCTGCTGTTGCTGCTCGCACCGGCTGCAGCGGTGTACGCCATCGACCCCGCGACGCTCCCTGATCCGAAGCTCGAGGCGCGCTATCTCGCGCTCACCCATGAGTTCCGATGCGTCACCTGTCAGAATACGACGATTGCGGACTCGCAGGTCGAGCTGGCCGGCCAGTTGCGTCGGCAGGTGCGCGAGATGCTGATGGCAGGCAAGTCCGATCAGCAAATCCGCGACTACATGACGGCGCGCTACGGGGACTTCATCCTGTTCAGGCCGCGGTTCGCCGCTCGCACGGCATGGCTGTGGTTCGCACCGGGGGTGATGCTCATCATCGGGGTGCTCGTGGCGGTACGTATCGTTCGTCAGCGCACCGCACTCGTCGCCGATGACAACGAGCCGATCGAAGAGGACCTGCGCACCTGATGATTACTTTCCTCGTCCTGGCCGCCCTGCTCATTGTCGTCGGCGTCGCCGCGGTCGCCATACCGCTGCTGAAGAGCTCGCCGAATGCGCCGGCTCCGGCGACCTGGGCCGCGTTGAGCGCGGCCGGCCTTCTGGTCATCGGCTCGGCCATCCTCTATGTCACCTGGAGCAACTGGTCGTGGCATTCTCAGGCGGAAGCCGCCGACAGTCCGCGAACGATGGTCGCGCGGCTGGCGCGCAAGCTGGAGAAGAACCCCGACGACCTCAAAGGTTGGCTGCTCCTGGGGCAGTCGTACGCCGTGCTCGAGGAGTATTCGCTCTCGGCCCGCGCGTACCAGCGAGCCGATCGGATCGCCGGAGGCAAGAGTGCGGATGCCCTGGTGGGGGAGGCTGAGGCGCTCGTGCTGGGTGATGCGTCTGAGATCGACGGACGGGCGGGACGGCTGGTGGAGCAGGCGCTCGTCATCAATCCCGACTCCGGCAAGGCGCTGTTCTACGGAGCCGCGGCGGCGGAGCGGCGCGGCGACCTGTCCACCGCCCGCGACCGCTTTACGCGCTTGCTCGCGCAGAATCCGCCGGCAAACGTTCGGCCTCTCATCGAACAACAGATCACGGCACTCAATCAGGCGATCGCTCAGAAGGGCGGCCCAGCGGCGGCGTCCTCCGCGTCCCCTGCCGCAGGGGCGGGTAACCACTCGCCCTCCGTTGCGAGTTCTGGTGCTACCGGCACCGTACCGGCCGTCCGCGTCCATGTGACCCTCGCACCGAAGCTTGCGAGCTCCGCGTCGGACACCACGCCACTGTTCGTCTTCGTGCGCGATCCGCAGCAACCGGGGCCGCCCCTGGCCGTCAAGCGTCTCACCAGCCGCTTCCCACAGACCGTGGAGCTCACTCAGCAAGACTCGATGGTTCCTGGCCGCATGTTCTCCGCAGGACAGAAGGTGCAGGTCGTGGCGAGGATCGCGCGCTCGGGAAATCCGTTGGCCGGCAAGGGCGATCCTTTCGGCGAAACCCCGTACCTGGTCGGTCACGACGGACTGGTGAACGTCGTCATCGACCAACTCAGCCCTTGAGCGACCCGGGGGAGTGGCTGTGACGGGCAGCACTTCGATGGCCGCCGCCGATTCGCTGCGCTTCCTGTCGGCGCCGGCACTTCTGCCGGCGTATCTGAAGATTCTCTTGTCGCGCAAGCCCCGGCTGGCCTCCGGTAAGATTCCGCGCATCGAGGCCGCTCTCAGCGACTTCAGGATCGACCGCCGCAAGCTCGCACGCTATGAGCAAGTGTGCGGAGAGCCCTCTGCGGCGCAATTGCCGATCGCCTTCCCACACGTGCTCGCGACGCCGCTGCATCTTGCGATGCTGGCATCGGATGCTTTCCCCTTGAATCTCTTCGGCGTCGTGCACGTACGCAACCGCATCGTGCAGAAACGTCCGCTGCGGCTGGACGACACCGGGGAGATACGCGCCTATATCGAGCCGGACAACGTGACGCTTCGCGGCCAGGAGCTGCGGTTGCAGACCGAGCTGCGCATCGGAGGCGAGACGATCTGGTCGGAGACTTCCACGCTGCTGTGCCGGATGGCCCAGCAGCCGCGG
>DATNEN010000092.1:0-2289 GCA_035552975.1 Steroidobacteraceae bacterium | reverse complement strand
CATGAGCGGCGGCGGCCCCGTCTCCGTCGGCGAGAGCCTCGATGCACAACCCGGCACCGAGTCGCAGATCCTGGTGTTCGAGCAGCCGCTGAACGAGCGGATGCGGACCTTCCTGCGCCTGGACTTTCTCTACAACCAGGCGCTGTATCACAACGAGGTGGCGACTCAGTGGGCCAGCCGGGCTGCCATGGCGAGCCTGATCGACATTCTGGCCATTACCACGCGCGGCGATACGCGCTCGGACGTGCTCAAGGAGCTCGAACGGCACGTCACCCTGCTCACGGAATTCCAGTCCAAGCGTGGTGTGGACACCGAGCGCCTGCAGACGCTGCTCAGCAACCTGACCCGCCTGCGCGGGGAGCTGATGAACGCCGGGCAGGCCTTTCTGCAACCGATGCGCGATTCCGAGTTCCTCAATGCGATCAAGCACCGCAGCGCGATTCCCGGGGGCACCTGTGAGTTCGACCTGCCGGACTACTATTACTGGCTGACCCAACCAGCCGATACCCGCGTACGCTCGTTCAACCAGTGGCTCGGACTGCTACGCCCGCTGTGCGATGCGATCGCGGAGCTCCTGTGGCTGACGCGCCAGAGCGGCCGGCCGCGCGAGGAGATCGCGCAGGGCGGCTCATATCACATCACTTTCGACCGCGAGACTCCCTACCAGCTGCTGCGCATCTCCCTGCCTGCAGGCTCGGGACTCTATCCTGAGATCAGCGGTAGTCACTACCGCTGCAGCGTGCGGTTCCTGCACTGGCAGGGGCTGGCAACGCGCCCCACGCAGTCCGAGGTCGACGTGCCTTTCATGCTCAGCAGCTGCACGTAGCTCCCCCCAAGGCACTGCGCGGATGTGCGCGACCCGAGTCAAATGCCCAACCTGCCGTCGCGAGATCGACTGGTCGGACTCCCCGTTCCGGCCGTTCTGCAGCGAGCGCTGCCGGCTCATCGACCTCGGAGCCTGGCTGACCGAGCAGCGAGCGATTCCCGGTGAGTCGGTCTCCAGGGAAACGGAGGCACCGCACGATGCCCCGGACTCCAGCCCAAACGGGGACCGTTGAGGCATCATCGGCGCAAGAACGCCAGCCTCAGTCGATCGTAGCCGTCGATCGCGGGCTAGTTCGCGCGGATAATGGCTTGCAGGCGCAGCGATTTGGGATCCAACACTACCAGCACTGGCCGATCGCGCCCGATCATGAACAGCGTATCGGGCTGATCGGCGGCCAGGCCTCGCTGCACCATCCGCTCCTTGAGGAGCCGTTTCTCCGCCGGCGTGAAGATGAACTGGTCGTCGACCTTCTTCAGGTCGGCGCGCAGCGCGCTGCCTCCCTGTGAAAGGGACTTGAAGTAACGCGGCATCTGTGTCACGTCGAGCCCGCTCGCCGTCGGCGGCGCCCCGGCCGGGAGCGACGCATAGACCAAACGCGGCAGTCTGTACCAGTGCGGCGCGAAATCCGGATTCCGCTGCCGAGCCAACTCGGCCTCGCTCGCGGGCACCTGCGAAGCCGCGACCGTTTCCATTTCCCTCTGCGAATAGGCGTAATACAGCGGGCGCCCGCCCCACAGCGTGACGATGCCGTAGGCCAGAGCCACCACCTGGAGCGTCACGATCACTCCAACATCCCTGGCCAGATCACGGCGTGGTTTGCGGGGGTTGGCGATCAGTAGAGTGAAGAGGGGGCCCATGGTGACATCGACGCCGACCAGGATGCTCATCACATGCAGGAAGTTCGTGACATACCAGCCGGGCCAGCGATACCAGCCCAGATACAGAATGCCCAGCAGAACCGCAAGCGCGCACGCACTGGCACCGATGTGTATGGCGAACGCCTTGAGACGGAAGCGCATAGGGGCTCGTATTGTTCCAAACTCGCTTGCCTGGTGTTAAGTGATCCGGCGCATCCACGCACGACTTTGCGACACATATCACACGTGCTTGCAGCCCGGCGCCGGGCACGTCCCGCCTGCTAACCGCCTGTCGGAATAGCCATTCCGAGCGCATTGGCCGCGAACGCCCACTGGTCGGCGTAGTCCTCGATCTGCATCCACAGCGGCTTTCCCGCACCATGCCCGGCGCGGGTCTCGACCCGGATCAGGACGGGGTTGGGGCAGCCTTGCGCCGCCTGCAGAGCCGCGGCGAACTTGTAGCTATGCCACGGAGCGACGCGGTCGTCGTGATCCGCGGTAGTCACCAGAGCCGGCGGATAACAGACCCCCTGCTTGACGTTGTGATAAGGCGAGTAGGCGTAAAGCGCCTTGAACTGCTGCGGATTCTCGCTCAGCCCGTAGTCG
>DATNEN010000091.1:0-11125 GCA_035552975.1 Steroidobacteraceae bacterium | reverse complement strand
CGCAGGACTGAAGGGCGCAGTGAGCCGTCGAACCGTTTTCTTCGTGTCGGACCAGACAGGGGTGACTGCGGAGACGATGGGTCACAGCCTCATGACACAGTTCGAGGGTCTGCAATTCCGCCCTGTGACTTTGCCATTTGTGTCGAGCGTTGACAAGGCGCACGAGGCCGTGCGCCGCATCAATCGCGCGAGCGAGGAAGAGGGCGTTCGCCCGATCATCTTCAGCACCCTGGTGCAGGACGAGTTGCGCGACATCGTGATGACGGCCAACGGGCTGTTTCTGGACTTCTTCGCCGCGTTCGTCGGTCCCCTGGAACGCGAGCTCAACACCCGCTCGACACATCGCGCCGGGCGTGCGCACGGCATGGCGGATCTCGCCGCCTACACCGCGCGCATCAATGCGACCAACTTCGCTCTTGCGAACGATGACGGCGTCGGCCACGACTACGAGCACGCCGATGTGATCCTGGTGGGCGTGTCGCGCTCCGGAAAGACTCCGACGTGCCTGTACATGGCGTTGCAATACGGCGTATTTGCGGCGAATTATCCGCTGACGGAAGAGGATCTGGAGGCCGGCAAGATCCCCGAGCGCCTGCAGGCCTTCCGTCGCAAGCTTTATGCCTTGACGATCGCGCCGGAGAGATTGCAGCAGATCCGTAACGAGCGGCGGCCCGAGAGCCGCTACTCCTCGCGGCAGCAGGTGCAGTACGAGACGCGCGCCGCACAGGCGCTGTTCACGCGCTACGCCATTCCATCCCTCGACACGACGGAGTGCTCGATCGAGGAGATCGCCAGCCGCATCCTCAACACCACCGGAATCGAGCGCCGCCTGCGCCCTTGAATTTTGCGTTTCCGGCTCTATCTGGCACGTTTCGTGCGTTGGTTCGCAGTTGCCGTGGTCAGCAAAAAAACCGCACACGAATGGCTTGCGTGTCGGACAGTGTGGGTTATAGTCGGGCCAGATGCTCACTGAAGCTGAACTCAACGACTCTCTGGCGCTCGTCTCGTGGCGGGCGCGGCCGCGCACCTTCGTCGCCTTGATGGGGCTGTACGAGAGCAACTACGTGCGCATGAAATGGCTGGCCCATCCTCCCGGGATGACGCGCGTGCCGGGCCTCGTGAGCGACTTGCGCACGCTCGAGGGAACTCACCGTTCCAGCGTTGCCGGCGACTGTGATCTCGTTCTCAGCGTGACGGAGCGCACTCCGTACACGAGCACGGTGAATCTCACGTACCTGTTTCAGCAGGATGCGGAAACTGTGCAATATCCGGACATGCGTGTGCGGATTTACCACGATGCCCATCTCGCCGAAGCCCAGGAGTGGGCCGGCACCCACGGCCAGCCTGTCCTGAAGGCGCTGCGCATCCAGGCGGAGCGTGAACTGGATCAGCGCTGGGCTCGCAATGTGATGTTAAACAAGTGGCTGGAATACTGTGTGGAGCGCGGGCATCGCTTCTCATCCGCCACGAGGGTCGTCGCGGCCAAGTGAGAGCAGATCGCGGGCTTCCGCCCCATCTCTGGCTCAATGGCTCATGAAGTCGCTGCGACAGCTCGGATTCGTCAAACTACCCTTTCGTAAGGAAGCGCCTCCCGAAGAGGATGGGCGCGTTCTCGCCCTGTTCCGCAATCGCGCCGAGCTGAAGAAGGCCTACGGCGAGCTGCAGGAAGAGATCTACCGTCTCAAGGACCGCATCAAGCAGCAGGAAGGCGCCACGCAGCGCGTGCAGGAGATGCTGGGCGCGCTGGAGGCGCGCCTGGGCGTTCCGGAGTCCGCTTATCCCGCCCTCGTGTTCTATCAACTGCGCCGCCTGTGGCAAACGGGTCGCGAGATCATCGAGCAGTTCGTCCAGGATCTCTCGCGCCAGCAGGACGAGCGCGAGCGGCGCCAACACGTCGCCGAGCACAACCGCCGGCAGTTTGCCCAGCGTCAGGCTTTGGACTCGCAGCTCAACGAGGCGCGCGTGCACGCCGAGCAGGTCGCGAGCGATCTGACGAGCATGCAGGCGGAGCGGGCGCGCCTGAAGAGGTTCTGGCACTACTTCAAGCGTCGAGCCCTCGAGCATCGGATCACCGCCGGCATCGCCGCCGGTGCGCATGCGCAGGAGGCTCTGGCCGCGGCAGGCGAGGCCGTACGGGCGCTCGAGAACGAGACCATCCCCGAGTTTGCCGGACTGTCATTGGAGGCGCGACGCGCCATCAACCTGGCGGCGGTCGCCCTGGCGGAAGTGTTGTGCATCCGGCTCGCGAGCACCCATCTCGTGCAGCTCGCGAAAGAGGCCACTGCCCGGCGTGAGGTTGCCGATGAATACGGCACGCCGCGCGAATGCGTCGCTCTGATGGCGCAGGTCGAGAACGCCTACGCTTTGATCGAGTCGCGCAACAATATCGCGCAGGAGATCAAGGCGCGCTCGGATCGCCTCAAGCAGGTCGCGCGCTATCGCAACGCTCCGGATACAACTCCGACGGCGGATTCGATCGCGCTATCGGAAGGGGATGTGCTCGCTGCCGGCGGCGTGGGGGGCGATGCCGCACGTGTTCCCAACGTGCTGGCCGACGATACCTGGGACCTTTTCAGAATACTTTTGCGCTAGGCGAACGGCCACTCAGCCCCGGCGCGCGGTCTTCTGCGCCGGCTGCCCGTGCGCCCCCAGCACCATGTCCGCCATGATCTGCGTCGCCTGGCTGAGCACGACCTGGTCCGGACCGTCGGCGTCCTTGGTGTCCTTGTCGGCCTTGTCGAGATCCTCGACGCTCTTCAGCGGCGGCAGGTTCTTGGCGGCGCGGCGGCTGTTCTCCAGGTCCAGGCGCTCCTTGTCCTCGCGGGTACGCTCTTCCTGGCGCGTCTTCAGGTTCAGGGATACGGACTTCTGCTCGCGCTCCTGGTCGACCTGGGCAATGTCGGACACCAGCCAGCGGTAGTCCGGATCGCGCTGCGCGCGAACGTCTTCGTCCGAGGCGAGCGTTGCGATCGGAATGGGGATCGCGGCGTTGGAGCTCGCCTGGAAGGGGACGCCAGCGATGCGGTCCCAAGGCAAGGCGGCCTCCAGCGCGCTCTCTCCGACTTCCTTCATGTCGATGAGCGAGGGGAGCGTGACGTCCGGTTCGACGCCATGATGCTGCGTGCTCTCACCGGTAACCCGGTAGAACTTGCCGATCGTGACGGTGAGCTGGCCGCTCGTGGGACGCTGCGACCACCGGTCCAGCGGCACGAGGTTCTGCACGGTTCCCTTGCCGAACGTGCGTTGTCCCAGGATCAAGCCGCGGTGATAGTCCTGGATTGCCCCGGCGAAGATCTCGGACGCCGAGGCGCTGAAGCGGTCCACCAGCACGGCCAGGGGGCCGTCGTAGGCCGCCGCCGGCTCCGGATCGTCGAGGACCTCCAGGCGGCCGGTGGTGTCCTTGAGCTGCACGACCGGACCATGATCGATGAACAACCCCGTCAGAGCGGTGGCTTCCGGCAGATAGCCGCCGCCGTCGCCACGCAGGTCCAGGACCAGTCCGTCGATGTTCTGCGCCTTCAGCTCGTTGACGAGCCGCAACACATCGCGGGTGGTGCTGCGGTAATTCTGGTCACCGGCGCTCTGCGCAGCGATGTCCTGGTAGAAACCGGGCACGGTGATGACGCCGATCTTGAGAGTGCGTCCGTTGCGCACGACGGACTTCAGCTCCTTGTGCGCGGCCTGGTTCTCCAGGGTGACCTTGTTGCGCACGAACGGCAGCATCTTCTCAGCCGAGCCCGGCGCCGCACCGGCCGGCAACACCTGCAGACGCACGGTGGTTCCGGCCTTGCCGCGGATGAGCTGCACCACATCGTCCAGGCGCCAGCCGACGACATCGGTCACGGAGCCGTCCTTGCCCTGCGCCACGCCCGTGATCCGGTCCTTGGGGTTGAGCGTGCCGGCGACCGCGGCAGGGCCGCCCTCGATGACTTTCTGGATGGTCACGTAATCGTCGACCTGTTCCAGGGAGGCCCCGATGCCCTCGTAGTTGAGGCTCATCTGGATGCGGTACTCCTCGGAATTGTGCGGCGAGAAGTAGCTGGAGTGCGGGTCGAAGGTGCGCGCGTACGCGTTCATCAGGTTCTCGAACACATCTTCCGAGGTGATCTGGTCGAGACGCTTCAGGATACGGTCGTAGCGCTTGGTCAGGGTGTCGGCGACTTCCGGCCAGGTCTTGCTGGTGAGCATCAGGGAGAGCGCCTCGTTCTTCACGCGCTTCCTCCACAGCTCGTTCATCTCCGCCTCGGTGCTGGGCCAGGCGGCGTGCTGGCGGTCGAAGTCGAAGCTCTCGTTCAGCGTCCAGTCGGGCTGGTTCTTCAGGAGGCTGAGCGCGTACTTGACCCGCTCGTGGTTGCGCTGCTGGAAGCGCGCGAAAATGACGAACGCCGGATCGATCTCCCCGGTGTGGATCATGTCATCGAACTGCAGGCGGTACTTCTGGAAGTCCGCGATGTCGCTGGCGAGGAAGTAGCTGCGCTGGCTGTCGAGGAAGTCCAGGTAGCGCTGGAATACCTGCTCGGACAACTTGTCATCGATCGGCATCCGGCTGTAGTGCGCCTCCTCCAGGATCCTGCCGACCTTGCGCGCAGTCGCGCGTTGCGCGTCGCTCGGGGCGATCGCCCCGGCAGGAAGGATCGAAGGACTCGCCGGCGCCTGCACTGAGCCCGCCAGCGCGAGCACCAGGATCGTCAGCACGGAGGTGGCTATCCAGCCGGAGGACCGGCGCAGGTTCTTAGACATCGTGTCGCAGCTCGCAGGTTCGGTACACTTTGGAGTCAAGGCTAGAGGGTGCAGTTCACCTTTAGCAAGTGCGAATACCGAATCCGTTCACGATTACCCGACGAAATAAATCATGCGGCCGCTCACTGCGCTCCTGGCGATCCTCACGGGCTCGGCCGTTGCACTGGCTTCCGGACTCATCCTGACCTGGATCACGACGTTGTTCCTGACCGCCGCGGAATCGCGGTTTGCACCGGAGCAGGCGACGCTCCTGAAGGCCGTGGCGGTTTTTACATTGTTTTCTGCCGCCTCGGCCGGGTCCCTGCTGGGGGACATCAAGCGCAGCCGGTGGCGTTTCCATGCCTATGCCGCCACGCTCGCGATGTTCGGCATTACCGTATGGATGTACTGGCCCACCCGATGACGATGGGGCGCATGGGACGCTCATGAGCCCTCCCGCTGTCCTGCAGCCCCAATGATCGCCGACCGCGCCTGGGGCCCCAGAGCGCCTCGGGCGCGGGCTTTCGAGGCTTACCGGAGCCTTACAGCCTCAGGAGCGCTTGGGCTTGCCGTGCCACACGTCCGGGAGGCGCGTGTTCACCGTGTCATACGGGTTGTAGCCACGGCTCGAACCCTTAGCCCGCCGCGGCGCCTCGGAAGGGACCGGAGTTGGGGGCTGAGGTTCGGTCGGCGCGTGTTCAGAGGCCTGAGGGGCGCGTCGCGACGGGCCCCAGGCGGGTCGCTCGGGGTTCTTCATCCCTATCTTCTCGCTTGTTCTTATTCGAGTTCTGGTCGGATCGACCGCGAGAACTATGTCACGCTTACGCTCAGGACGGTGAGAACTGCGTCACACTCCGTGTCCGTTGGCGGGCCTGGGGGAGCGGCGCCAGAGCGCCAGGAACAGGCGGATCAGCACCAGCAACACCGCCGGCCCGAGAGCCACGATCCAGAAAACGACATAACCGTGCGCCAGCCCGGCGAAGAAATCGGCGATCAGGGCGAACGGGGTGTTGTGAAGCTCAGTCCCGCGGCTGTACGGGCCGAGCACGCGGCTGCCGACGAGCCAGGTGAGGACGGGGACCACGAGGAGTCCGACCACGAGGGCGAGACCGAAGTAGGTCAGCTCACGGCGTGCGCTTGACTGCGCAGCCAATGAGCGACGGGCGCGTGCCAGCGGTTCCAGCAGACAGGTTCTCCTCAGCGCGCACCCAGCGCGGACCTCGCAGGCGGGCATAATAGCGCCGCCATGAAGAAAATCAGAGCAGCAGTCGTCGGAGTCGGCTATCTGGGTCGCTTCCACGCACAGAAGTATGCGCAGATTCCCGGCTGCGAGCTGGTCGCCGTCGTCGACTCCCGACAGGAGGTCCGCGACAGCGTCGCGACCGAAGTCGCAGCACGCAGCGTCGGTGACTACCACGAGTTGCTCGGGGCGGTGGACGCTGTGAGTGTCGTGACCCCCACGCCAGGGCACTTTGCTATTGCGCGCGACTTCCTGAGTGCCGGAGCCCACGTGCTCGTGGAGAAGCCGATCACGGAGACCGCGCCGGAGGCGCGCGAGCTGATCGAGCTCGCGGCGCGGCAAGGGCGCGTGCTTCAGGTGGGGCACCTGGAGCGCTTCAATTCCGCAATCCTGGCCGCCGAGCCGCATCTGCGCAGCCCCCGCTTCATCGAGTGTCACCGGCTGGCTCCCTACAAGGAGCGCGGGACCGACGTGAACGTGGTGCTCGATCTGATGATCCACGACATCGATATCGTGCAGACCATCGTGGGCGCGCCCATCACGACCATCGATGCGGTGGGCACGCCGGTGTTCTCCGACGAGATCGACATTGCCAACGCGCGTATCCGCTTCGCCAACGGCTGTGTTGCGAACGCCACCGCCAGCCGCGTCAGCTTCAAGACCGAACGCAAGATGCGCATCTTCGAGGACGATGCCTATCTGTCACTGGATCTGCAGCAGAAGATCCTGACATTGATCCGCAAGCGGCCCGCGGGGCAGAGTGCCGGCCAGCTTCCCGTGTCCATCGAGGAGCAGAGTCTGGAGCCCGGAGATGCCCTCAAGGCGGAGATCGAGTCGTTTCTGGAATGCATCCGGACAGGCCGCCCACCCGTGGTCAGCGGCGAGGCGGGCCGGGAGGCTCTGGAGACCGCGATGCGCATTACCGAGCAGGTTCAGGCGAGTCTGGCGCACCGGGGAGCGGACGGCACGGGCTATCTACGCGCTGGAGACACGAAGCATGCTTGAGGCTCAGTGGGTTGCGGACCTGCGCGCCATAGTGGGCGAGCAGGGGCTCGTCATGGGAGAGAAGCTCCGCGAGCGCAAGTACGATCCGTTCGCGGGCGACATCCGCTCGCAACTCCTGGTGCGCCCGAACAGCACCGCGCAGGTGTCGGAAGTGATGCGTCTGTGTTACAGCCGCAATCAAGTGGTGATCCCGCATGGAGGACTGACCGGTCTGGTCTACGGAACGAGCGCACGAGAGTCGGACATCATTCTGTCGATGGAAGCGCTGACTCGCATCGAGAACCTCGACGCCGCCGGACGTACGATGCGCGTGCAGGCGGGCGTCACGCTGCAACGAACTCAGGAGGAGGCCGAGCGCGCGGGCCTGATGTTCCCGCTGGATCTCGGCGGCCGCGCCACGGCCACGATTGGCGGCAACATCTCGACGAACGCCGGCGGCATGCGGGTGGTGCGCTACGGGATGATGCGCAATCTCGTGCTGGGTATCGAAGCGGTGCTGGCGGACGGCACGGTGCTCTCATCCTTGAATCGCATGCTCAAGAACAACTCGGGGTACGACCTCAAGCAGCTCTTCATCGGCACGGAAGGGACTCTTGGGCTCGTCACCCGTGCCGATCTGCGTCTAGTCCCCGCTCCTCAGAGTCACGGCACGGCGTTCGTGGCCTGCCCCGACTTCGAATCCCTGATCCGGCTGCTGGGAATCGTCGACAGCGGGCTGGGCGGGCAGTTGAGCGCGTTCGAAGCGATGTGGCCCGAGTACTACGAACTGACCACGCGCCCGCCCGCCGCGAACGCAGCCCTGCTGCCCCACGGCCACGGGGTGTATGCGTTGATCGAATCGCTCGGCGCGGACCAGGCCTCTGACGACGAGCGCCTGGAGCAGGCGCTTGCACGTGCGCTGGAAGAGGGGGCGATCGTCGATGCCGTGATCGCCAAGTCCGACACGGAACGGCGCGCGATGTGGGCGCCGCGGGAGGACGTCTTCCAGACGCGCCGCGACGGGCCGACCCACAACTTCGACATCAGCGTGCCGATCCCGGAAATGCCGGCGTATCTGCAGAAGATCCGTACCGGACTCGAGCGCGCCGTGCCGGGAATCCGCATGTGGGTGTTCGGCCACATCGCCGATGGCAACCTGCACGTGGCGGTCTGCGCGGGGGATCGGCATGAGCAGACCTTCGATGAGGTCGAGCGGTGTGTGTACGAGCCTCTGCGCGAGTTCGGCGGCGCAATCTCGGCGGAGCACGGCATCGGACTGGAGCGCAAGTCGCATCTGGGAATCTCGCGCAGTCCGGCGGAGATTGCGGTGATGCGGGCGCTGAAGAAAGCCCTGGACCCGCGCGGGATTCTCAACCCCGGCAAGGTGTTCGATGTCCAGGGACCCTGAGCACTTCAAGCGTGGGCCGCGGCCGGTGACCGTCGCGGCGCTGCAGATGGCCTGCGGCTGGGATGCGGACGCCAACATCGCCAACGCCGAGCAGCTGGTGCGCGCCGCCGCCTCTCGGGGAGCGCAGATCATCCTGCTGCCGGAGCTGTTCGAGACGCCTTACTTCTGCATCGAGCAGGACGTACGGCACCTGAACCTCGCTCGCAGCGTCTCTGAGAACCGCGCCGTGCGGCACTTCAGTGCCATCGCGCGTGAGCTGTCCGTCGTGCTCCCCATCAGCTTCTTCGAGCATGCGGGGCCTGCCTTCTTCAACTCGATCGCCATCCTGGATGCCGACGGCAGCCACCTCGGGACCTATCGCAAGTCGCATATCCCCAACGGACCCGGCTACCAGGAGAAGAACTATTTCAGCCCCGGGGATACGGGGTTCAAGGTCTGGCCGACGCGCTTCGGCCGAATCGGCGTCGGCATCTGCTGGGACCAGTGGTTTCCGGAGACCGCGCGCTCCATGGCGTTGCTGGGCGCGGAGCTGTTCCTCTTTCCGACGGCGATCGGCACCGAGCCGCCTCCGGCGCTGGCGGTGAACTCCCGGGAGCATTGGCAGCGCACCCAACAGGGCCACGCGGCCGCCAACCTCACTCCTCTGGTGGCTGCCAATCGCTATGGCTTGGAGCGCTCGTTGCAGGATCCCCAGGGGCTTTATATCCGCTTCTACGGCTCATCGTTCATTGCCGATGCCACGGGAGCGAAGCTGGTCGAGGCTCCCGAGGAGGGGGATGCCGTGCTGACGGCCACCTTCGACCTGGAGGAGATTGCGCAGCTGCGCAACAATTGGTTCGTGTTCCGCGATCGGCGTCCGGATCTCTACGGCGTGCTCACTTCTCTGGATGGCTCGTCGTCCGGCTGATCCACGCGCTCGCCTCGCGCAGCTCCTGGACGAAGCGGTTGTACTCGGCACGCCGCTGTGCGTCATCGGGAATGCGCAGCAGGAAAGACGGATGGATGGTCACCCAGATGTGCGTCGAGGCATTCAGGCGCATCGGTGCCGCGCGCACCTGCGACACCGTCACGGGATGTCCCAGCAGGGCGCGGGCGGCCGTGCCCCCGAGTGCGATCACGAGCTTGGGCGAGACGAGCCGCAACTCCTCATCCAGCCACCAGTGGCAGGCCTCGATCTCGGTTGCGCTCGGCTTGATGTGCAGGCGCCGCTTGCCGCGAGGCTCGAACTTGAAGTGCTTGACGGAGTTGCTGACGTAGACCGTGTGTCTCTCGAGGCCCGCGTCGTGCAACGCGCGCGTGAGCACGGCGCCGGCGGGACCCACGAACGGATGGCCCTGCAGATCCTCCGAATCTCCGGGTGCCTCGCCGACGAACATCAGTGCCGCAGGCGCCGGACCCTCGCCGGGGACGCCGTGCGTAGCGGCCTTCCACAGTGTGCAGCGTCGGCACGAATCGACCGCACCCCGCAGCTCGTCGATCGAAGTCAGCGTCCGGCCCGTGAGAGCCTGCTCTTCATCGCGCTCGCCGCGTGCGCGAGATTCGCTGGTTCCCTCCGAATCCTCTGACTTCATTGGCTGATCTCGTCAGTTTTGGCGTTGATGCTCTTAATGGTCCGACCGGGGTTGTTGTTCCACGCCCGTACGGAACCGCAACGCGGATGCTTCGCGCTCGCACGTAGCGCTTGCGAAGCGCGCTACGTAAAGAAGTGTGCGCGGAATGTTTGTTGCGTCGCCGGCAGGTTCGCTTGCGCCATGCTTGGGCGTTGCAATGCAAGCGTGCGTCACCGTGAGCCTGACCGACGCACGCCGCTACCCGAGGCTCGGCGACGCGCGCATTCACCGCGTCTGTGCGTGGGTTTTCAGAAAGGTCAGGGTTCCCGGCCGGCCACCGGGATACTCCTGGAACTGGATGGTGGAGGCGGGGGGAATCGAACCCCCGTCCGCAAGCGCTAGACATCCGGATCTACGTACGTAGCCCATTCATTGTTTCTCGCGCGTCGCTACCCGAAGGGCAGGGAAGACGCCACGCCAGCGGACAGTGACTCTTAACGCCGCGGCCTGTCGCACGCCGCAGCGCGATCCTGTGAACGCGTCCCCTGATTCAGTCGCACAGGCACGAGCTGCTTCAGAGGTCAGCTGCGGTTAGGCAGCTAGAGCGTAGTTGTCGTCGTTGGCAACTATGAGATTGCAGCGAGATTTACGAGGGCACTGCGCCTCGGTACGCCCCTGATGGTTTGCAACCCACGTCGAAACCGGTCGCCCCCAATAAGGACGGTCGCATGATACCTCATGTGCGGCCGCGGGCACGGATTTACTCGGCGCTCACGCGCCTCGCCCCTCCGGGGCCGCCTGAATCGCGCGCGCTGCGCGCTCCCAGTCGGACCAGGGTTCGGCCTCGCGGCCTCTCCCGTGCCCCGCATGCGGGGCACCCCCATCGGGCGTTATCAAGGATTGCAAGCAATTGTTGCGGAATCGCCCCCGGCAGCGCTGTCACCGTCGCTGATCCCCGACGCCGGGTTTCCGTGCGCGTCATCGTCCGGTAAGGTGCGCGGCTTTTGATTGGCACGCATAGGGGACCGGGGAGAGATGACGAGAACTACCTTGAGGGTGATCCTGGGCGCGGTCTGCGTAGCGACAGTCAGTGTCGCGGCACATGCCGAGTCGGAGTGGGCCTCGCGCAGCCAGCTGGGATACGCGCTGGCGCGTGGCAATACCGACTCCGACAACGGCAACCTGAGATTCGACATCGCGCATCTGTACAACCACTGGATCGAA
>DATNEN010000090.1:0-15129 GCA_035552975.1 Steroidobacteraceae bacterium | reverse complement strand
CTCTCCACCGTACTCAAGGCCGATCAGATTCTGGTCGTGCAGGAGGGCCGCATCGTGCAACGGGGCACTCACGATCGACTCAGTGCCGTGCCGGGACTGTACGCACAGCTCTACCAGCACCAGTTCCTCGCCCAGGAAGCGGCCCAGACCGCGAGTTGACCGGCGACTTTGCCGAGCCTGACCCGCGAGTGGCGCGCGCTCGCCGGCTGCGCGCCCCAGGCCTGGATCGCCGCGCAGCTGCCCGTTCTACAGGACCATGGGCTCGCCGGTGGCGATTCGGCCTGACAGGCTCATTTCCCGGCTAGCGTCCCGCTGTGCGGCAGCGTGGATCGCAGCTGAATGCCGTCGTGATCGGCGATCAGCGCAGCCAGCCAGTCGACGAACACGCGCACCTTGCGCGAGAGATGCCGGCTCTGCGGATACACCACGTGCAGGGGCGAAGGCTCCGGGAACCAGTCCCCGAGCACCAGATCGAGCGCGCCGCGCTCCATCGCCTCTTTCACTGCAAATGCCGGCATCTGCGCGATCCCGAGGCCGGCTTCGGCGGCGCTGACGTAACTGTTCTCGTCCTCGAGCGCGAGATGACCCGGAAACACGGCTTGCACGCGCTCCTGAGCCTTGGAGAAGACCCACTCGACCGTCTCTCCGGTGCGCGGCGAGAAGTGATTGATACACCGGTGTTGCGCGAGCTCGCGCGGGTGCATCGGGAGGCCGTGTGCCGCGATATAACTCGGAGCCGCACAGGTGGCAAAGTAGATGAAGCCCACACGCTTTGCGACCAGGGCGTCCGCGCCGATCTCCCCGATCCACAACGCGCAATCGATTCCCTCGGCCACGAGGTCGAAATGCCTCTCGTTACAGGCGAGCGCCAGCTCGATCTGCGGGTACTGGGCGAAGAAGCGCGGCAGGGCCGGAACGATCACTGAGCGTGCAAGCAGCGTCGGGACGTCGACGCGTATCCTTCCGCTAGGCGCCGTCGAGCGCTGGGACAGTGCTTCTTCAGCGTCCCGAACCTCCGACAGGATGGCGACCGCGCTGCTGTAGTAGGCGGAACCGTCCGGCGTGACGCTGACGCGCCGCGTGGTGCGGTTGAGCAGCTTCACGCCTAGTGAGGTCTCGAGTTTTTGTATCAGTGTGGTGGCTGTCGCCTTCGGAATGCGGAGGCTCTCCGCCGCGCGCGCGATACCCCCTGTTTCGACGACGCGGACGAACAGGGCCATGGCCTGAAGCTTGTCCATCTCGATTATTCACTATTCGGAATAATGAATCCCATCGTTGCCACTTTAACCTGTCTTTCGAGAACAATAAATTGCTCTACGAAAAGGAGGGCTGCGCCCCATGAGCGAGACGACGAGGACCGTGAGCGATGCGACCTTTCCGGCGGAGGTACTGCAATCGTCCAAGCCGGTGCTGGTGGATTACTGGGCCGAATGGTGTGGACCGTGCAGAGTCATCGGTCCGCTGGTGGAGAAATCGGCGGCGGAGTACGCCGACCGGGTGACGGTGGTCAAACTGAACGTCGACGAGAACCCTGCGACGCCGACGCGCTATGGCGTGCGGGGCATTCCTACTCTGATGTTGTTCAAGGACGGACACCCTGTCGCGACTCGCGTCGGGAGCCTGAACAAGGGACAGCTGGATGCGTTCATCGACGCGCACACCTGAAGCGCAGCGGGGCGGGTGTCTGAGGCACCCGCCCCGCCCGACGGGATCAGAAGATCATCCACTAGCTCGCGCGACCAGCCCCAACCCAAACCCGACCATCACGACTCCTACGGCTCGCGCGGCGACAGGGGCCGGGGCGAGCCGTTCGACGGTGATGGCGAGCGTCGCGACGGCCATGGCGCGCAGATCCATCAGTCCGATGATCAGCGGGATCGCCATCAGGTTTGCGCAACACCCGCTGCACTTGAGCCCGAGCCACAGCCCGTGTTGCCAGGCGGTACCCACATCGGCACGTAGCGCACAGCATGCGGGTGCCTGTCGGCAGCAGGCGAGCAACCGTGCCTTCCAGGTGGTGAACTGGAGCGCTCCGAGAATCACGACGGCCACGCCGGTGACCGCCGGAACCGCACGCGCAAGCGCCGGCTGCTGCATCTCCGTCGTGGCGAGCGCGACACCCACGGGGAACACGGCAATTCCGATGACGCTCCACACCAGGAAATACCCCAGCCCCGCCAGTGCTGTCAGCCGGCCCAGGCGCGCAGTCCGGCCGACAGCCTGTCGGTAGCGCCCCAACATCGGCACCAGGGAAGGCAACATCATCGTCGCCATCATCACGACCCACATGCCAAGGAATGACGCCGCGGCCTCGGACCATGCCTGTCCCGGCATTCGCATCCACATCATCGACATCGTCCAGTCGCCTGGCATGGACATCTCGCCCATCTGTGACATCGATCCGGACCACAGAATCGTCACCGCCGTGCCGGCTGCGAACAGCAATGCGGAGCTGCCAAGGAAAGCGCGCTGCGACGCTACATCGACGTGACGAGCGGCTGCGATAGGCGCTGACGTCTCCACGTGCGAGGCCATTAGACTCACTCCTTGCCGTACTCGTCGTGGCGGCGCCACCAGGGACCGGCAACATCCTTCTCGTTGCGCCCGGCCGGTGCGTGGTCGAGCCACTGGTACGCTCCCCACAAGCCGTCCAGACCGCGCCCGTACGTGGAATAGGTGTGATAGATCACGCCATCCTCGAGCACGAAGGCACTCATTCCGGGCCGGTCGCGCAGGAACGTGGCCGTGTCGACTCCGCAGGTCGCCGCGAATCTCGATGTCGGCCCCTGGTTCGAGCGACCTTCGATCGCCGGCTCGCGCCTGTAGTTGTATTCGACGCTCCCCGCGCGCTCCTCAGCCTCCGTAAACCACACATTGAAGTCGGAGTTGAAGTCGCTGGCGAAGGAGGACGCCCACGGAAACGTCCAGCCCATCCGGCGCTGGTACTCCTGCAGCTTCGCCAGGGGTGCGCGCGAGACCGCCCAGAGCATCACGTCGTGATGGGCCAGGTGGACGGCAAAGCCATTGAAGCCGTCGGCAATCATCGAGCAGGACGGACACCCGGCCTTGTAGTCGGGGCCAAACATGAAGTGATAGACGAGCAGCTGCGAACGTCCCCGGAAGAGATCCGCCAGCGAGGCGCTCCCTGCATCGGTCTCCAGGCGGTACGTCTTGTCGATACGCACTGCCGGCAGCTGCTGCCGGAGCTTTGCCAGCTCGTCGCTGCGTCGCGTGAGATCTTTCTCCGCCTCGAGCAGTCCGAGGCGCGCCGCCAGCCATTGCTGTCGCGTGCCTGCCGTGTGCTTCATCATTGGTCCTCTCCTTCGTGGTATGCGCCATCAGCGGCGACGGGAGGACCTTAGCTCCCCGGCTCGAGGGGCTGGGAGTTACAAGTGTGGCGGGATTTGCGGCGGGCCGCCCCAAGCCGGGCGTTATCCGCCACCCTGCCGCTACGGCTCTACTGATGAAGCGCAGGAGGCGCCGCAGGCACCGCTTTTGAGCCGGACCCCGAGGCGCCCGGGGCCGGTGCGGCCGCTGCAGATCCCGGTGCGCCCGCTCCAGCCCCACCGCCGGGGCCGGCGCCGAATCGGCCGGGGGCCGGCGGCTCATTCTTCGCTTCATTCGCCAGGTGCACGACATAGGCGCGAATCGCTTCGGCATCCTGCGGGGTCAGCACTTTGCCGAAAGACACCATGCCGTTGTTCTGCAGGGCGCCGCCGATCACGATCGCCTTGAACGCCTCCGCCCCCCAGAGTGCTCCCGCGTAGCGCAGATCCGGGAACAGGCTGCTCACCCTCAAGGTGTCGGCGGCTCCGTGGCAGCTCGCGCAATGCGAAGTGTACTGATGCTCACCGACCTCCAGCTGGCCGCGGTCGCCGAACTCAGGCGGCGGATTGAGCGGCGGCGGAGTGTAGGGTGCCGCCGGCGGCAGCTGCAGCTTGCCGTCCAGCTTGTAAACCAACACCCGCGCGTACGTCGGCGCCCAATAGCCACCGCGAGCGGATGTGCCGGCCACGACGGCGATGTACTGCTCGCCATCGACGGTGTAGCTGACGGCACCGCCGACGATGCCCGCCTGGGTCTCCGCCTTCCACAACCGCTCGCCCGTGTCGGCGCGAAATGCCGAGAAATTCGGCGGATCGGCATGCGGTCCCGGAGGAAATGTCGTGTAGCCCTGGAACACCAGATTGCCCGCGGTGGTGAGCACGCCGGCGCGCGCACCGCCCTGACGCTGCTCCCACACCGGCTTCATGTTGACCGGATCCCAGGCCAGCAGGTAGTTCCCCGCGCCTGCGAGCTTCGGCGGGGGATCCTGGGGATGCTTGGCAACGTTGATCGAGAGCAGCTGGTTGCCCATCTTCGCGCCAGCCTCGGCCACGAGCGGGAAGCTGCTGTAGTTGGTTGGTATGTAGGCGTACCCGGTCTGCGGGTCGAAAGCCATCGGGTGCCAGCTGTGCGCCCCGCCCGCGGACGGCACTATGTTGAAGCCCCTTCCGGTCTTGCCATAGTTGGCTTCCGGGTTGAGGATCGGCTTGCCATTCTTATCGAGCCCCGTCATCCAGTTGACTGTCGGCACGTAAGGCTTGGCGGCGAGCAGCTTGCCGGTGAAGGCATCGAGCACATAGAACATGCCGTTCTTCGGGGCGTGCATCAGCACGTGCCGCTTCCTGCCGTCGATCACGAGATCCGCGGTCATGAAGCCGCTGGTGCTGTCGAAGTCGAAGCTGTCGCTCGGGGTCTCCTGGTAATGCCACTTGTACTTGCCGGTCTTCGCATCCAGCGCGACGACGGACGAGGTGAACAGGTTGTCGCCGCCGCCGGGTGAGCGGATTTCCGCAGGCCAGGGTGCGCCGTTGCCCGTACCGATGAAGACCAGCCCGGTCGGCGGGTCGTAGATGATGCCGTCCCACGGAGTGCCGCCGCCGCCGGCCTTCCACCATTCGCCGGTCCAGGTTTTGGCGGCCCACTGCAACTCGGGCTGCTCGAACGGCTTGGAGGGATCGCCGGGAACGGACCACCAGCGCCACAACTCCTTGCCGTTCTCGGCGCTGTAGGCAGCCATGTAACCGCGTTGCTCGAACTCAGAGCCCGCCTCGCCGATGAAAATGCGGCCGTCGGCAATGCGGGGCGCGCCGGTGATGGACAGGGTTTTCGCCGGATCGGTAGCCTGGACTTCCCAGACTTTCTTGCCCGTCCCCGCGTCGACGGCGATCAGGCGCCCGTCGAGGGTTCCCCAGATGACCTTGCCCTTCCATACGGCGACACCGCGATTCACGATGCCACAACAGAGCTTCACCGCGTACTCGCCCGGAACCTTCGGGTCGTATTTCCACAGCTCCTGGCCGCTCCTGGCATCGAATGCGTAGACCTTGCTCCAGGGGCTGGTGATAAAGAGCCGCCCATCCACCTCGATCGGGGTCGTCTCGTAGCTGCCCCCGCGCTCGCTGAGATCGGCGTACCAGGCCAGGCCCAGCCGCTTGATGTTGTCGGCGTTGATCTGGGTGAGCGGGCTGAAACGCTGCTCGCTGTAATCACGGCCGTACGACATCCACTCGCCGGCGTTTGCCGGAGAGTCGGCTGTCAGCAGGCGCTTGGCATCGACGCCCCGGTATGAGGCGCCGACCGCCGCCGTCGGTGCCAACAGGCTTGCCACGGTCGCAAGCGATGCGGCGCAGAGCGCTGCGATGATCTGACTACGCATTGTTCGAATACCCCCGCGCGCGGCGCGAAATGCTTGTACTGGATCGGCGAGGTTGGGCGACTCGCGTGGCCGCGTTGCGGATCGATACCAGCATCGGAGCTAACCGATTGATCCTAATATCGGTGGGGGGTCGGCGCCAGAGAACGCATCTGAACAATCCTGAAGAGCGCGCCCGCGCCTCGCGGCCAAGTCACCGCTCGGGCGCGCCCAGATCTCTGGAGTAGCGCAATCCGATCCGTTGGCTCATTGCGGGCTGGCGCGGATCGTGCGTCGGCGGCCGCGCCTGCTCGCGCAGCTCGACACCCCACATGCCGTAGCCGTAACGACCGAATTGCGCATCGATGCGTTGGCCCACGTAGTCGCGAGCTTGCGTCGGGGTGCGCACATTGCGGTCGCCGATGAATTCGAGCCAGCTGGGTTGATTGAGCAGCTCCAGCAGGAAAGCCGCATCGTCGGCGCACAGCCGCCGCAGCCGCGTGTGGGTCCTCGCCTGCGGCGCTTGCGCTGCTGCGGTGAGCGCGTCGGTCAGCGGCCGGCCTTGAGCCTCTGCCGGTGAGCCGCCTGCTTCGCGCGATTCCCACAAATGGCCATGCTGCACCACCGGCGTGCGTGCCCGCGGGTGTGATCGGCAAACAGCAGCGTACACGCCGGACCCTCGCAGGCCTTTACGTAGGTGAAGTCTTCCGAGCAGACAAACTGCGCCAGTATCTCCGCGATCGGAAACAACAGCGCTTCGGGCGAGCGCCAGCGGCGCGCGGCTTGCAGCTCGAAGGGGCTGCCTGCATGCGCGCTGGCCGGCACGATCTGATGAAAAGACTCATCGCGCTCGAGCAGCCGATTGAGCGGCTCCAACTCGTTCAAGTCCTCGCGAGTCAGGGAGCGTCCGCGATGCTTCTGTACGAAGCCGCGAAACCACTCGCGCAGGCTGCGCGCCCGCTCAGCTACATCGTCCAGCTCTCTCGGCAGGGCGCGCGCGCACATCTGCTCGAGCCCCTGTGCGGGGACGAGCCCGGCTTGCTTCAACCAGCTCACGAGCCCAGCCCCATCATCCAGCCATTCGACGGGGACATCGACCGGCGTGGCCACGGAATTCAAAAAGTCCAGGGCGGGGGCATCGGCGATCACGACCGCGGGGATCTGCTGCATAACCTACGTGCGATCTCTTAAGTAACCATATAAATATTATTTGACAGGTTACTATCAAGGCTGTAACCTTCAAATCAATTTCTGAGAGGTTACTACCCCGGGCTGGAGGTTGGCAATGAGGCGCTCCGCTGCGACGGGAGTTTCCACATGCGCCGCGGTATGCATCGCCTTGCTGCTGTATCTGCAGCCGGATCCCGTCATGCGTCACTCATAACCTCAGCGAATGTTCATTCACGCTCAGCCAAAGGAGTCTCCCATGACCTCCATCCGATATCGCTCCCTCGCCGTCGACGGCGCGAAGATCTTCTATCGCGAGGCCGGGCCGGTGGGCGCGCAGAAGCTGCTGCTGCTGCACGGCTTCCCCACCTCGAGCCACATGTTTCGCGATCTGATACCGCTGCTGGCCGACCGGTTTCATCTGGTGGCGCCGGACCTGCCCGGATTCGGCCTGTCCGACTCCCCCGGCCGCGGGCTCACCTTCGATCGAATCGCGGACACCATCGACCGCTTCACCGCGGCGATCGGTTTCGATCGCTATGCGCTCTACGTGTTCGACTATGGCGCACCCACCGGCTTTCGATTAGCCCTCAAACACCCGGAGCGGATCACTGCCATCATCACGCAGAACGGCAACGCCTACGTGGAGGGCCTCAGCGAAGGCTGGAATCCAATCCGCGCCTACTGGGAAAACAACTCGCAGGCGAATCGCGATGCCCTGCGACAGTTTCTGGCTCCCGATACCACGGTCTGGCAGTACACGCATGGCGTGTCCGATCCGACCGCCGTCTCTCCGGACGGCTACTCGCTGGATAACTTCTACTTGAGTCGCGCAGGTGTGGCGGAGGTCCAGCTCGATCTGTTCGGCGACTACAAGAGCAACGTGGCCTTGTACCCGCAGTTTCAGAGCTACTTCCGCACCCATCGGCCACCGCTGCTGGCCACCTGGGGAAAGAACGATCCGTTCTTTCTGCCGGCGGGCGCTGAAGCCTTCAAGCGCGACATCCCGCAAGCCGTAGTGCGCTTCTTCGACACCGGTCATTTCGCACTCGAGACCCATGCCGGGGACATCGCCACCGCGATCCGGGAGTTCCTGCAATGAGCCCGTCAGTGGCGCTCGTCACGGGAGCGTCAGCCGGCGCGGCCGTGCGGCCTCAACGACCGGCTTTCCTTTCTGCCGTGAATGGCCTTCACCAGGAAGGCGACCCCGACGAGCACCCAGGGAAGGAACAGCATCACGGGCCACAATGTGCGCAGTCCTGCGTGTTGGAGCAACATATCGATCCCTCCTTGCGAAATCGGCTTCCAACTTACGCCCGCGACCTGCGCGCGCGCAGTGCCTCTTTGGAGGTAGAGCCGGCGCATCCGAGGAGTGAAGCCTCACACCCACCGTTTCGGGATGTGCTACGCCCTTGACCGGCCGCACACTCTCAACCGTCGACGGGATGACGTAATCCCCAGCACGGGAGGACGAAATCGTGAAGCAGACAACGACAGCGGAGCGGGCAGCGGCCCCGATAGTGGACTACAGCGAAGCGCGCCAGCGCGCCATCAAATGGCTCGGCGACCGCTACCTCCTGGCGAAGCCCATCAACGCCGACTGGCGCAAGGCCGCGGCGACGAAGCTCGACTCGAGGACTCGTTGAGCCGCTTGCGCAAATCTCTCGCTGCTCTCGGGGCATCGAACCGCGAGATCGGGGTGTACACGGCTATCGCGCTGCTCGTCCCCGGCGGCAGCCTGATCGCACTGTGCGCGTGGGCTCTGCGACATCGCGGCCCCGCACAGTCCAGGGCTGTCCGCTCCTAGGCACGCCGCGGCCAGGCAAGTTATCGCCGCAGGCGAAATGCGCTATGTTCCGTGCCCAACTGCTGTTGGGACGTCGCACGTGAACGAGCCGATGACGAGCGAAGAGATCCTCGCCAATGTCCGGGCCCTGGTACCGGAAATTCACTCGAGGACCCCAGAGACGGCGAAGCTGCGCCGCCTACCCGCCGACCTCGTCGCGAAACTGCGCGCCGCCGGGGTCTTCCGCATCATGTTTCCCGCCAGCTGGGGCGGACCGGAGATGCCGCTCCCCCGACAGGTGGAGCTCATCGAGACGCTCTCTTACGCCGACCCTTCCGTTGCGTGGGCGGTCAAGATCGGCTCCGACAGCGGCTATTTCTGCGCCTTCCTGGAGGAGAGTGCGGCGCGCGAGCTCTACCCCTCCATCGACTATGCGACGGCCGGCCAGGCACCGCCCAACGGACGCGCTGTGCGCGTGCCAGGCGGATATCGCGTGACCGGGCGATGGGGCTTTGCCTCAGGATGCACGCACGCGGATGTGATGGTCGGAGGCTGCCTCATCGTCGAGTCCGCAGGAGCCACTCCCACCGGGATGATCTACATCCTGGCGCCCGCGGCTTCCTTCGAGGTCGAAGATACTTGGTATTCGAACGGCCTCCTCGGCAGTGGCAGCCATCACTACAAGGTCAAGGATCTGTTCATCCCCGAGCGTCACGCGTTCAGCCTCGCAGGACCGGCGAAGTTCGACGGCCCGCTGTTCGCCGATGCCGGCTCGGCCACCGTGTTCATTCCGATGGCCGGAACTCCCTTGGGCCTGATGCGGCGGGCGATCGAGGTGACAGTGGAGTTGTCGCGCGAGAAGGTGATCAGCCTGCCGGCACCCCCCACCTTGATGCGCAATCTGCCGCGCGTGAATGCCGGAGGCATCGGCGGGAAGGGACGTCGCCAAATTCGCACTTGCGCGGGCTCAAATGCTCTACGGCGCCGCACGCGCGGCAGTGTACGAGAGCGTGAATCGCTATTGGGATGAGTGTCTTCGTGAAGGTCACGGGTCGCTTCAAGCACGTCGTGACATGGGGCTGGCGCGCATTCATGCGCACCGCACCGCGCGCGAAGTCGCCCAGCTCATGTTCGACACGGTCGGCGCGCCCGCAGTCTACGAGGGGATGCCGCTGGGCTCGCTTCTCCGCGATGCGATCGTGATCAACGAGCATCTGGGATTCAATGACGGCGTGGTCGAGCGCCTCGGGGGCGTTATGTTGGGCGATTCGCCCGAGGGCGCCTTTATCTAGCGGCTGGGGAGCCGCATTCTGTCGTGGCACCGCCCGGCGCCGACGATCCCTCATCAAAGCCTCACATCTTCTGCACCCCTGCGGGGGCGCCCCAGCCCTATTGTTTCTCTCCGCAGCCGCACAACAGTGATCACTCGCAACCACGGGAGAAACGCTCATGCAGACGACGACATTACGGCGCAACAAAGCTCTGTTCCAAACAACGCTCGGCCTGGCCGTGGCCAGCCTGGGAATCAGCGGACTGGCGCACGCGGGATGCTCGATTTCCAATGTGGCAGGCAATCCCAGCCCCCCCGGCTTCGTTCCTGCCGTCTACCACCCGGATGACTTCGGCCAGTTCCTGCGGGTGGATTTCGACAGAGACCCCGCCATCGTGGGCCTGTGGAAATTCGAGATGGTTGCCAAGAGCACCCCGACGAACACCAACCCACCCCCCTTGCCGGACGGTACGCTGGTGGACTTCGGGACCACGGCCTGGCACAGCGACGGCACCGAGCTGATGAACTCCGGCATGCGGTTGCCCGCAGACGGCGACTTCTGTCAGGGAGCCTGGGTGCAGACGGGCCCGTTCTCGTATGCGCTCAATCACATCGCGCTGGCCTACAGCGATGGGGCGTACGTCGGTCCTGCCATCATCAAGGAGCGGATCTTTCTGAATCCGCGCGCCAACGCGTTCACCGGAACCTTTACGCTCTCGCAATACATCGCGACTCCCACGCTCGGCCACGAGTTCGATGAGACGACCAAGCAGGTCACCATCACGGGGACGATCACCGGAACGCGATTCACGCCCTGACATTGCGCCCACGCAGCGCGTCCCCTTCTGTGCCGGCCACAGAGGGGACGCGACGCACGGGAGCAGAGTCGCAAGCCGGCAGCTCAAGGGAAACGGTTGCCGCGGAAGTGTAGAATCCGGGCACGTGCTGACGCGTTGCGTCGAGGATGCGCGTGACCATCTACACCTGCGGCGAATTCCGCGTCGAGGTCGGCAATCGCCGTTTCCTCCGCAACGGGCAGGAGCTCGCGCTCGAGCCACGTGTGTTCGCGGTGATCGGCGAGTTGCTGGCGAAAGCCGGCTCGCTGGTCACTCGCAACGAGTTGCTGGACGCGGTGTGGGGGCATCGTTATGTCACTCCCTCCACGCTCAACCGGACCATTGCACTGGCCCGCCGGGCGTTCGGCGATGAGAGCGCGGAGCCCCGCTACATTCAAACTGTACACGGCGCGGGATATCGATAC
The DNA here is from genome assembly GCA_035552975.1 of Steroidobacteraceae bacterium. Classification (GTDB taxonomy): domain Bacteria; phylum Pseudomonadota; class Gammaproteobacteria; order Steroidobacterales; family Steroidobacteraceae; genus 13-2-20CM-66-19. Next base: position 3,968 of record DATNEN010000090.1, on the reverse strand, counting down.
GTAGGCCCCGTCGATGTGCCGGCAAGCGAGGCGAGCGCCTCCCATGCCGGCTTCGGACCGCCCTCGACAGTACGCCTGCCGGCGCGCATCGATGCACTGGTGGGCCGAGAAACTCAACTGGCGTCCCTGGCTGAGATCCTGGCCGGCAACCGAGCGGTCACGGTCGTGGGGCCCGGCGGCATGGGCAAGACCCAGTACGCTCTGGAAGCGGCGCGCCGCGCTGTCCCCGATTTTCCCGACGGTGTCTGGTTCTTCGACCTGGCCCCCCTCGAAGGGGCCGACGAGTGGCTGTGTACGCTGGGGGAAATGCTCGGGCTCGCTGCCACGGCAGTCCCGGAGATCCTCGACAAGCTCTCGGCCTTGTTCCGCGACCGTAGGGCACTGCTGCTGCTGGACAACTGCGAGCGAGTGGCAGCCCCCCTCGGGGCACGGGTATTTCAGCTGCTGCGCTCGACAGCCGCTCTGAAGGTGCTGGCCACTTCGCAGCTGCCTCTCAACTTCTCCGGCGAGCAACTCGTGCGCTTGCCGCCTCTGGAGTTGCCGTCCGCAGAGGAGAATCTGCAGAGCGCGGCGATCGTACAGTTCGCCGCAGTCGACATGATGGTAAGGCGCATTCGTGCCGTTCAACCGGAATTCGAGCTCTGCCAGGCCAACGCGAAAACCATTGCCGAGATCTGCATTCGACTCGACGGAATGCCTCTGGCGCTCGAGCTGGCGGCCGCGCGCTTCTCGCTGCTGTCGGCAGAGCAGGTTCACGAGCGCCTCGTACAGCGCTTCCGCTTTCTCGGCGGCGACACGGCCGGCCGCGATCTGCGACACCGCAGCCTGCAGGCACTCCTGGAATGGAGCTATGGGCTCTTGTCCGCCGAGGAGGAGCAGTTCCTCAATTGGTGCTCCGTGTTCGTGCAGACATGGACTGTAGAAGCTGCTGTAAGCGTGGCGGCCGCGCTCGGGCACGACGCGGAGCGCGCGATAGACCTCCTGGGAAGTCTGGTGCATCACTCGCTCGTGAGTGCCGTGCCAGGCACATCGCCGCCGCGCTACCGGTTGCTCGAGACTGTGCGCGACTACGCGCTCGCGCGTCTTAGATCTGCCGGTCAGGAAACGGCCGCTCGCAGCGCGCACGTGCAGGCGATGCTGCAGATCTGTCGCAACGCGTCTTCTGACATTCTTGCGGGACGGATGCGCGAGCGCGTCGAGCAGTTGACTCAGGAGCTCGGCAACATCTCAGCGGCCATCGACACTTCGCTACGTATGGACAACGGCGCGAAGCAAGCGCTGGACCTGCTGGGAGTGCTGTGCATCTACGCGAAAGCCCACGGCACCTACATGATCGTGCGACGCTGGTGCCGTACCGTGTTCGCTCGCTGCCCACCGACCGACACACCCGAGCGGGGAAGGGCGCTCCTGACGTATGGTCTGCTCGAAGTTCACTCTGCCTGCGGCAATACGGGCCTGCTGCTGGAGGCCGCGCGGATCGCCGCGCTCCACGGGGATGCATGGACCGAGGCTTACGCGAACGGCTACTACGCGATGTCCCTCGCCGAGCAGGGCCGTCCGGAGCAAGCGCGGAGTCATTCCGAAATCGCCGAGCGCTACGCGCAGCAACACACAGACGCATCGCTGGCCGGCCTTGCGGGCTTGGCTCGCGCCTGGATCGGCCTGGCACTCGGTGACGCGCAGGCGGCCCTGCATGAGCTGCTCGCAGTGCGCGATGTCGGTGGTGCCGACCTGCACCAGCAGCACTTTATCGAGGTCTACCTCGGGTTGACTCTATTCACGCTCGGAAACGCCAGCGCCGCTGCGAGCCACTGGCTCAAGGCCATGGAGCTCAGTTTGACGGTCGGCAACATGCGCGGCACGGCCGGTTCGATCGAGGGGTGTGCCTACCTTGCCAGCCGGACAGGCGACTGGGCCCATGCAGCGCGGCTACTCGGCGCGGCTCGCGCGATTCGCGAGCGAACCGAAGTGCCCATTTTCAGTTTCTGGCAGGTGCACCAGCAGAGGGCGCATGACACTCTGCGGGCGCAGCTCTCGCCCACCGAGTTGGAGGCCGAGACTCGCAAGGGTATGCAGATGCGGCAGGAGGATGCCGCCAACGAAGCGCAAGCGGTCCTGTGGCGACTCGCCGGCAATGCGGAGCGGCGTGTCGCTCAGCGGACCACGAACCGGCCGGTAGGATCGTAACGCGCACGCAAGGCGGCAAGGCGCGCTGCGGTGTCTGCGCCCACCTGCGCCAATACATCTCCATCGTCCTGACCGGTGAAGTTGGGCAGCACCTTCCGCAGAGCCTCCGGAGCAATGCCCCGCGAGATGGCTCGGATGCGCTCGCGCAAGGCGGGTACCTCCTGCGGCCACGGAGTCACCCCGATCAGGTTGACGAAAAATCCGGCTTCTCTCTGGCTGAAAGCGCACTCGCCGGCCGGCACTCGCGAGACGGCGCCGCCCATGTGTTGGATGTGGATCTCAGTCTGCGGCGTGGGCAGGTGAGTGGCCACCTCGGCGAGCTGTGTAATGACTGCATCGGGCAGAGCTTCATAGCTCGAGGTTTTCCAGTACTGACAGCGGCCCAGCGGGGCCGACGCATCCTGCAGATGCTGCCACTGAACGTACGGCATCGGTCCGAGATGATCGGCAAGGGGGTTGCCGAACTTGCGCAGCGGCTCCAGCGCCTGCGGCGCTGCGCCCATCTCGCCACACCAACAGAGCGCGAAGATCGCAACAGGACGCCCGTGCCACGCGGCATCCAGGAAGGGCAGCGGCGGCGCGTTGGCCAGTACGGTCATGCCGCAGAACTCATCCGGTGCCTGAGCAGCGAAGTCGCGGAATACCCGCAGCGCGGTCTCGGCCTCGCTCGCCGGGCGGATGAGCACTCCCGCATAGACCTGCGTGAGAGAGTTGAGCCGAAACTCGAAGCCGGTAGCGACGCCCAGGCCGCCGCCGCCGCCGCGCAGTCCCCAGAACAGATCAGGGTGCTCCTCCTCGCTGGCCCTCACGAAACGCCCATCTGCCAGCACGAGCGACAGCGCCTGGAGGTTGTCTATGGCAAGGCCGTGGCGGCGCATGAGCCACCCTGCCCCGCCTCCGAGGGTGAACCCCCCGACGCCGGTGCTCGAAACGAGACCCCCGGTCGTGGCAAGCCCGGATTTCGCCGTCTCGAGATCAACGTCGTGCCACAGCGCCCCGCCCTGCACGGTTGCAATCCTATCGGCGCCGTTGACGGTGACTCCTCGCATCCGCGCCAGGTCGATCATCAGCGCACCGTCCGCTACCGACCTCCCCGCGACATTGTGGCCACCTCCCCGCACCGTGACGCGCATACCGTGGTCGGAGGCCAAGCGCAGGGCGAGCACCACATCTTCCGCATCTGCGCAGACGGCAATCCCCGAGGGGTAGCGATCGATGGCGGCGTTCCAGACGCGGCGGGCAACCGTATAGGAAGGGTCTTCGGGCAGCACGAGGGTGCCGCGCAACCGCCCGCGCAGCTCCCGGGAGACTCGCGGATCGAGAGTCGAAACTGTCTGTGTCATAACGCCCCGGCTCGCCTGGCATCGCTGCCAAGGGAACTTACCCCAGGCCGCCCGCGGCAGTTGTGAGGTTTGCATGATGAAGCCGACGTGGGATGGCGGGAAACGGCCGTGAAATCTGTTTTAGCTCATGACAGAGGGTCGGGAGCTTCCCGGGGGACCCATGGCAGCACCGTTTTTGGCGAGCGCACGGGCGCGATCGCTGCGCCGGGCAGGCATTCTGGCCGCCCTTGCTCTGGCTGCGACGGCGGCGATCGCCCACCACACATACTCGATGTTTGACGGCAGGCGGCAAGTCACGCTGCACGGCACCGTGCGCGAGTTCCAATGGACCAACCCTCACTGCTTCCTGCAGGTGGTGGTCTCCGGTGCGGGAGCACGGGAGGAATGGAGCATCCAGATGGACTCGCCCCAGACGCTCTATCGCAAGGGGTGGCGCCC
>DATNEN010000089.1:0-2394 GCA_035552975.1 Steroidobacteraceae bacterium | reverse complement strand
AATGGCTGCCCGCGACAGCGGCGCTCGCGACACCGATCGACGGAATGAGCCAGGCCCCTCCAACGCCCAACGTCTGCTGCTCCCGCAGCACCTCGCCATGCACTTCCGCCGTAAGGCTGTCAGTCAATCCCACCCGGTCAGTACCGACGACAAGCGCGTGCTCATAATCATCACTCGCCAACCCATAGTTCTCCCGTACGGCGCCGATTTCGTAAGAGAAATCCTGCAGCCCCCGACGCAGCAACGCCGGGCTCGCGTAAAAGGACTGAGTGATCACCTGCTCGCGGCCGAGAAGATCGCGGACGACTACTTGAATCTGGCCATCGCCGGTGATGGCCGGCGCGTCTCGGAGCTGGAACGGGCCCATCGGCACGTTCGTGCTCATGCGCAGCGCGCCGTTCACGTATAGATTGACAGTCGAGGGCAAAGCCGTCGCCCCGGCAATGGTCGGCAGCGGGAACGTGATGAGTCCGGGCTGCGTCGCGAAGTCGGTGCCCCATTGCACGCCGGCGAAGCGCGCAGCGCCGCCCCAGAGGCTGCTCGCGCCCGTGATCGAGTCACCGATCCGCAGAGTCGTCGCACTCTCGGGCTGATCCCGCGTCCAGGTGCTGCCCAAACGCACCGTGCGCGCGTGTCCATTCGCGTGGCTCTCCAGGAAATCCGACTGCCAGCTTCCCCAGCGGCCGAACACGGACGGCTCGAGGAGCGCGCTCTGCGTCAGCTCGGCACCGGATCGGGTCGCAGTGAGCTCGTAGTTGAGAAAAGCACCGAGGGGGGATGGCGGGGGCGTCGCGAACGCCGCTCGTGTTCCGCGAATCGCAACGGGTATGAAGGCGCGCGGCGGGGCGCTCATGATCAATGCCTGCGAGGGCTCATCCAGCCGGTACTGAAGTCCCGTAAAGGCTTCGAGCGGCAGATAATCCTCTCCATCGTGACTCAGCAACGGTGCGGTTGGAAGCCGCAATCTCCAGTTTCTCAGGTCCGACCGGCTCACGTAGAGCTGCCCGCCGCGATCGCGCAGCATGAGGGCCGCCTGGCTCACCTGTTGTCCGTTCAAGACGACGGCGAGCCAGAGCTCCGATGGACCATTCTGTGAGGATGTCGGGGTTGAGCCTGCATGAGCGCGCAGGCTCAGCGTCAATAGCGCGCACCAGGCGAGGCAAGCGAGATTCCGGCGCCTGCGAGGAGAAGCGGATCGCGCGCCCCGCACAGCCTAGCCACCGACTGCAACCTTGGCCTGCAAGTCTCCGCTGTCCGTCGTCGCACGCAACTGCAGGATCGAACCGGCCTCCACACCGGCCGCGCCCTTGAACGTCCAGCTGTGCGTGTTTCCAGGCAACACGTACGTCGCAACGCTCTGATGGACGACAGGCGATGTGCTGCTGGGAGACGATAGGTCGATCGCTCCAATCTGCACGTGCGCGCTGCCGGTATTCGTCGCCTGCAATTGAATGCGTCCATCCGCGAGCCGCAACGCCCGCCATGCGAGGTTTGAAAACGACGGATGCGTGGAGACGACGAATACGGGCATGCTGATCGCAAGCGCAACGCGCAATCCCTGAGAGATCGGCTGCGGCGGCGGCACCTCCCGGAGGACGAGGCGATAAGTGAGCTCATGCTGCGGATCCGGCGCACGGCGCAACCCGACCCGCACGATCTGCGAGCCGCCCGGCGACAGCGTGAAGATCGGCGGCGTCGCCAGAATCTCGTTGCTCGGCGTGAGCGCATCCTTGCCATCCTGTTGAGTCCAGCGCGAGGTCTCGAGCTGGATCACGCTGGCCTCGCTGCCGTGGTTACTGACGGTGATGGCGGCTACGGCCTGGCTGGGAGACAAGGTGACGCGTACGGGATTGACGCTGAAGGAGCCTGCGTGAGACAGCGAGGCGCCGCAGAAAGAAAAGGCCAGGCCGGGAACGGCCTGGCCCAATGAGTGTCGATTCATTGCTCGAGTCTGCGACTTCAGAACGTGACCGTGGCAACGACCGTATCGCTGTAGTTCGCAGCTGGCACGTTCTGCCCGGCAGCAACGGAGCCGTACACGGTGAGGGCCTGCGCAGCGCCGTTACCCGTGTCCGGAGCGCTGGTACCCACCGTATTGCCCCACACTGTCGTGCGGTTGCTATCCTGATACAGCGAGTAGGCCAGGACGTCCGTGCCCGAATCCTTCATCTGGCGCAGGGGCGCCGCGTCCGTCGATCCGCTGGCCGCGTTGGCACCCTGGTCCAGAGTGATCGCCACAGCCGACCCGTTCGTGCAGGTCACCGTTACGGTGCCCGTGCCGTCGAGCGGGTTCGTCGCGTTCGTCACGATCGGGTCATAGGCACCGAAGGCCACCGGCGAAGTCGAGATGGTGCAGTTCGCGGATACCGTCGCGGTAACCGAGAGGTTGGAGGT
>DATNEN010000088.1:0-4927 GCA_035552975.1 Steroidobacteraceae bacterium | reverse complement strand
TCTGGCGACTGCTCGACCGCAAGGCCAACTCGTAGAGACCAGCCCAGAATGGCGCCTGCTGCCACTCGTACGGCTGGTGCGCCGATGGGTTCGCCAGCTGCCAGTCGGCGACCGTGGTCATGGCGCGCAGCACCGCCTGGGGCTCGACTGCGTCGCTCAATAGGGCAGGCGTTGGCGCTCGCGGCGCAGGGGACGCGCTGCAGCCGGCGAGCATGAGCAGTGCGAGCGCGGCTCCGGGGATGCTCGAGCATGGCGAGGTCATGGGACCGACGGCCAAGCTATCACACCGGCTCCGTTTCGAGAACCGGCGCCAGAAGCCGATTACGGCGTATCTTGTAAACTGGCTGGTTCCGACATCGGCGCCCTCTGGCGCATAACGTAAGGAAGGAACGCGGTGCGCAAACATGCTGCGGTTGTCCCGTGCTTGGGGTTGACGCTTTCGGTCAGCCTCGTCGTGGCGTGTGCCCCGCGCGACCAGGAAACGGGGCGTCTGCCTGAGCTGAGCGGCGAGGGGTGGATCGATGTGACGGCGACGCTCGATCCGGCGAGGACCCCGGTGTACCAGGGCGACGCGCCCATGAAGTTCGATTTTCTCAAAGACATGCGGAAGGGCGATATCCTGACGCTGTCGGTCTACTCACTCGGCGCGCACAGCGGGACGCACATCGACGCCCCGATGCATTTCGTCGCCAACGGCGCACCAATCGACCAGGTGCCGCTGGACCCGCTGATCGGCGCCGCGCGGGTGATCGACATCCCCGACAGCGTACGAGCGATCGACGCGGGCGAACTGAAACGGCACGACTGGCGGGGCGCGAAACGCGTGCTGTTCCGGACGCGGAGCACGCTGCGCGGCTGGATGAACGACCCCGAGTTCCATAAGGACTTCGCGTACATCGCCCCCGACGCGGCGCAGCTCCTCGCGGACGCTGGCGTCCGGCTGGTCGGCGTGGACTACATCTCCGCAGAGCAATTCGGCGCTCCGGCGCCGCGGACGCACCAGATTCTGCTGGGACGCGGGATTCCCATTGTGGAGGGGCTGGACCTCCGCCCGGTGCAGGCAGGTGACTACGAGCTGATCGTGCTACCGCTCAAGGTCCGAGGGCACGAAGGGGCGCCGGCGAGGGCCATCGTGCGGAAGAGTAGGGGCAAGCCGGCGTTTCGAGTGATCGCGTTCTTTACCGGCAAGGAGGACCAGGCCCATATCAGCTTTCTCCGGGAAGCCGAGCGATGGTTTCCGGAAAAGGCGGCGCAATACAATTTCAGCTATGACACCACATCCAATTGGCACAACCTGAATTCAGACTTTCTTTCTCGATATGAGGTCGTGGTGTTTCTGGATACGCGTCCGGAAGAACCTGCAGAGCGAGCGGCGTTTCAGACGTACATGGAGCACGGCGGAGCCTGGATGGGCTTTCATTTTGCCGGTTTTGCTTTGACCCCTTCAGCGTACCCGGCCAACTGGGACTGGTATCACACCACATTTCTCGGCGCGGGATCATACGTCAGCAACACCTGGAGACCGACGTCGGCCGTGCTCCGCGTCGAAGACCGCAAGCATCCGGCGACGTCCCATCTGCCCGAGACTTTTGCGTCTTCGCCCAGTGAGTGGTACCGATGGGAGAAAGATCTGCGGCAGAACCCCGACATCGACATTCTGCTGTCGATAGACTCGACCAGCTTTCCGCTGGGCACCGGGCCAAAACCCCACGAGATCTGGCACAGTGGGTACTATCCCGTGGTGTGGACCAACAAGCACTACAAGATGCTCTACCTCAATATGGGTCACAATGATATTGACTACGAGCACAAGTACGGCACCGCCAACAAGACGTTGTCACAGACCCTGAATAACCCGATTCAGGATCAACTCATCATCGATGGCTTACTGTGGTTGGGGGACAGGAAGGAGCGCCGCTAGCCGCGCCGTTTCTATGAGGGCTGAATGACGACTGCGGTCACGAGGCGAACGCCCGCCGCCCGCCACCTACGGCAGTGCCAGCTGGTGGGACGTCCACCATTCCCGCGCTCGGTCTTGGGTCCAGGCGCTCGCGCCCTCCACCTCGGCCAGCCGAAGCGACAGTTCTCTCGCGGACTGCGGCCGCTTCGCAGGGTCCTTTGCCAGACAGGATAACACAAGGTCATCGAGCGCCCTGGGAATCGCTTGCTCCGTCCGGGCCGACGGAGGCGTAGGCGGTGTCTGGGCATGCTGCATGAGGAGTCCCATGGGGGTCTCGGCGGTGAACACGAGTTGCCCGGTCAGGAGCCAGTAGGCCACGCAGCCGGTGGCATAGATGTCGGCGCGCCCGTCCAAATCCGTTCCCATCGCCTGCTCTGGGGCAATGAACGCCGGTGTACCACGAACCGCGTTCTCCCGCGTGTGCACCAGGCTCGAGTCCCCGGAGTCGCGCGCGGCCCGTACGATGCCGAAATCCAGCACCTTCACGAAGTCGTACTCCTCGCCGTACCGGCAGAGGAAAATGTTCGCGGGTTTGATGTCGCGATGAACCAGGCCGCATGACTGCGCTTCTGACAGCGAGTGACAAACCTGGCGCAGCAGGTAGATCGCCCGTTCGGGCGGTGTTGGCCCGAAGCGCCGGAGCAGCGCGTCGGCATCGAGGCCGTCGAGCAGCTCCATCACGTAGTAGAAGGCGCCATCGTCGGCTACCCCGAAATCGAAGAGCTCCACCGTATGGGGTGAACGGAGGCGGGCGATCACCTGAGCTTCGCGCTCAAATCGGCCGATGGCTTCTGCCGACACTCCGCCCCGCGCATCTCCGGCGAAGGAGGGCCGGATCAGCTTGATGGCGGCAGGCCTTGCCAGCATGCGATGCCGGGCTCGCCAGATCTCCCCCATCCCTCCCTCTCCGAGCTTCTCCTCCAAGCGGTAGCTCCCCAGCTCGCGTGCGCGCTTGACCTCGGTGCCCAGGTGGTAGACCACACGGGCACCCACATAGGCCATCCCCACCACGAGGAGGTAGGGGAACACGAGCCCGAGGAAGAATTGTGCTGGGTCAATCCTGAACGAGGTGATGCCAGTCGCGATCATGACCCCGATGATCACGGGGACCGAGCTGACCGAGGCCAGAGCGGCCAGCAACGCCCGGCGCGGCGCGGTTGGCACGACGACCGTGAATAGCACGACCCATACGGCCACCCACGAGAGTCCCATGAAGCCGGCGTGCATCTCGATACCCATCGGATCGCCAAATTCGGCCGCGGCGATGGCGTAGCTACTGGCGATCTCGAATGCCAGGCCGAGGTTCATCACCGTGGAAAGGGGAAGGCGGTCGCTACGGATCACCAGCGCGACGATCAGCGCTACCACGATCCCGATCACACCAGGACCCCATTGCACGAAGCTTCCGAGAAATCGGGCCCGATCGCCCGGGATCAGCAGCGCCGGAAGGATTCCGGCCATGAAGAAGACGAACGCGTACAGCAGGGCCAAGACGCGGAGGCGTCCGGCAGACTGGCCGAGCAGATCGAGCGGGAACCCCGACGAGATCGCGCGAGCGGTCGAGTCACGCGCGTTCGGGTGCATGAGAGTGACGTGCTCGTTCATGAGGACGAAGCCTTGGCAACTACCTTGCCGGCACTAGGTAGTCGTGTGCGGCGACGATCTGCCAACGCCCTTCCCGCCGAACCCAGGTATCGGTGAACCGGTATCGGTGACTGAACGGCCCGTTGGGCCCGTGGCCGCCGACCAGCAACCATCCCGTGACGACGGCCGTCGTGCCGAAGCGATGGACCTTCATATCCTCGTTGTGCGCCGTCTCGACCGTGTCTGGTCCCGCCACGATATCCCGCAACACCTCGTCGCGACCGACCGTCCGATCGTCTTCGCTGTAAACGAATCCGTTTGCCAGCAAGCGCCGAAACAGAGCGGCATCACGGCGGGTCAACCCGAGAGCCCAATCGTCCTCAAGCCGAAGCAGCACCTGCGCCTCGACATCCTGCCCTGCACGAGTGACCGGCCGAGCAAGGGTGTCCGGGGCCTGCGCGTCCGCCCGGGTACTCACGGTAGCGGCGGCCAAGATAGTCAGCAACGAAATGGTCGGACGCAAACCGGCCTCCGTGTGTGCCTAACTCTGGACCCGACTTGCTTTGCAAGATAATCCCGCAAGCTAGACCTCGACCGAGCTGGCCCAAAGCCCCTTCTACGGGGTCCGCGCCCGCGCTAAGTTGAGGCCCGGCGATCACGCCCGAGTGGCGGAATGGCAGACGCAGGGGACTCAAAATCCCCCGGGGGCAACCCCGTGAGAGTTCGACTCTCTCCTCGGGCACTAAGCTCCGACGGCCGCGGCCGCGTAACCAATCGTGTGGCCGTGCCCGCTCGATCCACCCACTCCGCGCGTAACTGACGACCCCAGCGATACATGTGTCAAATCCGGGCACACACGGTGTGTTGCCCGCACTTGCGCTCCAGCGTGAGGTGGGGGGATATGGGGGCCGCCCTTCCACCGCCTCACAGGGGGATCGCCATGACCGTCGTGTCCGCTGGTCGTACGCTGCTCGTGCCCGCGCTGATCATCGTGGTCCACGCGATCGCTCAGGCGCAGGCCGCCGCGGCTCCCGCGCGCCCCCTGGCCGTCGCCTCCGGCGCGACCGCGGCGTGGACGCTCAAGCTGAAGGGGGACGTCCGCTGGCAGCAGGTGACGCCGGCGGGCGCGCTGCTCGTCTCGACCGATGGCGCGCTCGCGGGGGTCGATATCGAGCGCGGCCTGATCACCTGGGAGAAGCCCGAGCTCGGCGGGCTGCCGCCCGACAGCGTGCGCATGGTGGAGGGCTCCCTGCTCATGGAAGCGGCGCGCCCGGGCCTGCTCCTGGTCTTCGATCCGGTGACCGGCACGGTCCTGTTCGATTCCCGGCGTCCCGGGCTGACCCAAATCGTCACGCGCCGCGTGCTGCCACAGAGCGGCACCCT
>DATNEN010000087.1:0-16708 GCA_035552975.1 Steroidobacteraceae bacterium | reverse complement strand
GGCGCGGAGGCGGTCGGGATGTAGCCGAGGATGGCATCCGATGCGCCGCCGCTCAGATCCACGACAGCGATCGCGTTGGCAGTGTACAGAGAGACGTAGGCGACGGAACCGACCACCGCCACGCTGGTGGGCTGCGCGCCGAACGCGCCGCGGCGATGGTCGCGGCCGAACCAGCTGCCGTTACCCTGCTGGTCCTGATCGCCCTGCTCGTCGCGATCGCCGCTGGAAATTGGCAGTGCGACGCCGATCGTGCGCACCAGGCGATTCGTGCGCAGGTCGATCACGCCGATGTTTTCGCTGCTCGTGTTGGCGACGAACAGGAATCCACCGGAGATCGTCATCCCCGTCGGGTGCAGGCCGCCGGTCTCGATGGATTCGACCACTTGTCCGGTGGTCGTGTCGAGCACGGAGATGGTGCCCGTGACGGCCTTGCCCGACACCTTGCTGGCGACGATCGGGGTGCCGGAGGAGCTGTTGGTGAAGTCCGCAGAGGTCGCAACGCGGCCGCCCTCGTTGGTGATGTAGGCGTACTTGCCGTCGTAGACGATGCTGTGGGGGGCATTGCCGACCGGCACCGGCGCACCCTTGACGGCCGCCGCGCCGTTGGTCGCGACGTTGGTCAGATCGACCGCCTGCACGGTATTGTTCTGGTTGAGCAGAACGTAGGCCGTCTTGTTGTCCCAGGAGACCGCCACGCCGGCCGGGTTGGCCGTACCGCCGGTATAGAACTGCCCGCACAGGCCGGTCACCGGATCGGACGGCAGGCCCAGCGTGACGCCGTTGCAGTTGATGGCCGCGTTGGACGCCGCCAGCTGCACGTGCGCATTGTCGGTGAGCGTATCGGTGGCGGGGTCGACATTGGCGATGGCCAGAAAGCTGTTGTCCTGGCTGAAGAGCAAGTGCGCGCCGTCGGGGCTGTAGGTGATGCCCGTGAAGGAGCCGCTCTTGTCCTTGAAGGGAATGTACTGCTGGGTGATCTGGCCGGTGGCCAGGTCGATCACATCGACCGCAGACGATGCGCCCATCAGCAGCACCGCCGCGTAGTTGTGATTCACCGGATTCAGCGCGATCTGCTTCGCGCGCACCGGCGAATGCGTACCGCTGAGATTGCCGGTGAGATTGATCTGCGTACCGGCCGGCGTGACGATCTGTCCGGTTGACATCACGTAAGAACCGTTCGACTGCGGCCCGACCGTGTAGGTCGGGAACTCCGTCGAAGGACCGGCGATTGCGGCGGCACTCGCTGCAGCGATCAACGCCGCTACCGTGCACGCCACCAGGCTCGAGGAACTTGACGCCATAGAAACTCCTCCCAATGCGACCGTGTGAACTCACGATGCGGAACCGTTCGCGCGTTCCGCATCAGGGTGGAGTTTTGTCGGAAGATGTTTCGAAGCGGTGACATTGGCATGAAGACATCGGCATCAGCTGCATCGTGACGGGAGCTGCAGCGCCGTGCGCAAAACTCATTCCTGCGCGCTGCGGGACCAACGTCGCATCACCCGACGCCGATTGTTACGAGATGTGTCTAACATGATGGCCGGACCCGGCCCGTCGCGTGCTCACGCGCGCAACGCACTCAGCTCTCCCAACCATGGCTCGTATCTGCGCCAACGTGCAATCGCGTCGCGGTAGATCGGCTGGCGCGCCTGCCATTTACTGGCAGTCTTCACGATGCGCGTATTGCTCTGCGGAGCCAGGCAGGCCGAATGCCACTCCAGTGCGCATGCGGCGACCATACGTCGAATCGCCGGCTCCGGTTCCTGGACCAGCACCTCATAGTCGATCTCGATGAAGCGCTCCGCCGGCATGACACTGCGCCAGTGCGCGCACAAGCGTTCGTACGCGCGAATGTAGCCCACCAGGGCCGCACCTCCGGTTGGGAGCCACAGGTGGGGATTGAAATGGGTCTGATGGATGGAAAGCGCCGTGTCGAGCAGGTTTCGACGACAGTGAATGATCGTGGCGCGTGGCAACGCGAGGTGAACCAATCCGACCCACTGGAAGTTCAGCGGCATCTTGTCGGTCACGCGCGCGGCACCGCGTGCGAAGTGCCGCAGGACGGCTCGATAATCGGCCGCGCCCCTGGCGAGCACCGCCGTTTGCGCCTCCGCTGAATCCGCTCTCTCCCACGCCCCGCCACGCTCGTTCCAGAACGGTAGCTCACCGCCGGCGCGAACACTCGGATGTGCGGAGAGGATCTGCTCGATGAGCGTGGTTCCGGAGCGCGGGAGGCCTACGATGAGGATGGGTGCCGCCACATCGCTGGCCATGGTTGCTGCGCTGGCAATCGCTTCCCGAGTGACACTCGCCATGAGCCGATCCACCCGCCGCTCGAAGCGGGTGAGATCAAATCGAACCATGGCGTTGCGCAATGTCTCCGCCGCATCGAACTGCCGCATCGCTTCTTCGTAGTCCCCGAGATCATCGGCCGCTTTGCCCAAGGCCAGATGGACTCGGATTCTCTGCGCCAGCTCCAGGTCGGGCGAGGCGAGGACCGCGCGCATCCGCGCGACGCAGCCAAGATCCTGGGCCTCGAGACGCCTGCACCGGACCAGGTCGTAGTAGCTTCCTGCCAGCCCGGGGGCTGTTTCGATTGCGCGCTCGAAGCAGCGGCGCGCCTCCTCGAAGCGCCCCGCGTCTGCCAGAATGTTGCCCAGCAGATCGAGTGCCATCGCGTTGTCGCGCTCCACCGCAAGCAGTTGGCGCAGGATCGTTTGCGCTTCCGGGTCCCGGTTCTCGGTGAGCAATGCTCTGGCCATCGCGATTCGACCCGTGGATTGCACGCCAGCCGAAGCCGCAGCGCGACGAAACATCTGCGCCGCGCGAGCCATGTGCCCCAAGCTGTCCAGCAGATGTGCAGCCCGATAGCTCGCCTCGGCATTCGTAGCGGGCATCTCTGCAGCGCGATGGTAGGCTGAGAGCGCTGCCTGGTGCTCGCCGCTCATCTCATGGGCGATGCCCAGACGCAAATGCGAGTCGGAGAAGCTCGGATCGATGGCCACACAGCTGCGCAGTGCGAGGATGGCATCGCCGAGTTGACCGCTTTCCAGGCACGCCAGCCCCAGGTCGTGAAGCACGGCAGCATTCCGGGGTAGCCACCGTGTCACCTCGCGCAGCACGGGCACGGCATCCCGCGGACGCCGCGCTTTGAGCAGATAGCCGGCCTGCGCCAGTAATGGCGCGACGACTTGCGGTACGTGAGCCATGAGCGCATCCGGGAGAGCTTCAGTGCTCCTCGGGAGATGAGTGCGTGCCCCAGGAGAACTTTCGCTCAGCCGGCTCTGGCGTATCGACGTCGGTGGGAGGAGGACTCACAGCAGTCGCCTGCTGATCGTACTGGGGTGCTGGGTCGGCGGCCTTCACGGTTTCCGGCGTCGGCGCGGGCGCGGGCGCCATTTCACTGACCGGCGCGCTCGGAGCGGGAGGTGGCGAACGAGGCTGCTCCCGTGCGGAGGCCGCCTCCATCCGGCTCTGCTGAGCTGTATGCTGCCAGGCCCAAGTGCCTGCCGCACCGAGACCGGCCAGCGCCACAATTACAAACATTCGCCTTGGGGGCATCGTGCTCTCCAATCGCAGGCAGCGCCTCACCCGCTGTGCCGCAACGCAGCCTACTCCGCGAGCGTGAACGTTTGGAGACACCCGCTTTCGAGCGAGGCGGTGCAGCTCGAGCTCCACCTCGACGCGGCGGACGATCAGCGCCACAAATTCGTTTTGGCCAGATCGATCACTTCGCTGCCGCGACCGC
Source organism: Steroidobacteraceae bacterium (assembly GCA_035552975.1). Lineage (GTDB taxonomy): Bacteria > Pseudomonadota > Gammaproteobacteria > Steroidobacterales > Steroidobacteraceae > 13-2-20CM-66-19. The sequence continues at coordinate 12,960 of DATNEN010000087.1, read as the reverse complement.
TGAGGATCGCCTTGACCATATAGAGTGAGAAACCCTTGGCCATTTCGACCGTGATCGAGGGCGGCATCGCGAGCTCCATGCGATTCACGACCGCATCGATCAACACCGGGCCCTCGTGGGCCATGGCCGCGGCGATCCCCTCTTCCACTTCGCCCGGATCCTCCAGTCGGATCCCGCGTATACCGGCGGCGTTCGCCACGGCTGCGAAGTTCGGGTTGCTCAGCGCCGTGCCGGTGCTGATGAAGCCCGAGGACTTCTGCTCGATCTCGATGAAGCCCAGGGCACCGTTGTTGAAGACCACGACTTTCACGGGAAGGGAATATTGACTCAGGGTGAGCAGGTCTCCCATCAGCATGGAGAAGCCGCCATCGCCCGAGAGGGACACGACCTGACGGTGGGGGAATGCCGTCTGCGCCCCAACGGACTGGGCCATCGCATTGGCCATCGAGCCGTGCCAGAAGGAGCCCAGGAGCCTGCGTTTGCCGTTCATGCGCAGATAGCGGGCGGCCCATACCGTCGGCAGGCCCACGTCGCAAGTGAAGATTGCGTCCGCCGACGCGTGATCACTGAGTGCCTGTGCGATCTGTTGGGGGTGGATGAGGCCGCTGCCCGGCTTGCCGTGCGCCAACTCGTCCAGATCCGCTCGCGCCCTGGAGTAGTGTTCCTGCGCTTGCTGCAGGTGAGCACTGTTGCGCTTGCGGTCCAAGCGCGGTAGCAACGCGTCGAGGGTGGCGCTGATTTCCCCGACGACCCCCAGGTGCACCGCGGCGCGGCGCCCGATGTTCTCCGGCCGGATGTCGACCTGCACGATCCGCGCCTGGCCGGCGTCGGGATAGAATTGCCGGTAAGGAAAGTCGGTGCCCAGCATGAGCAGCACGTCGCAGTCCCGCATGGCGTAGTAGCCCGAGGAAAACCCGATCAGGCCCGTCATGCCGATGTCGTAAGGGTTATTGCCTTCCACGTACTCCTTGCCCCGCATGGTGTGCACCATCGGTGCCTGCAGGCGTTCGCCGAGCGCCAACAGCTGACGGTGCGCTCCCTGACATCCCGAACCGCACAGCAGCGTGACGCGGACGTCACCGTTCAACATCGCCGCGAGCCGATCGAGATCCTGCTCTGCCGGCACCGTTACGGGCGCAGGAGGCAGCAGAGTGGCCGTTGTCCCGAGAGCGCCGCCCTCGGCCGGCCGCAGCGCTACATCTCCCGGTATCACGACTACCGAGACTCCGCGCTTGGAGTGCGCTTCGCGAATCGCGACTTCGAGGGTCCGAGGCATGTCGTTCGCCCCAGAGACCAGCTCGCAGTAATGGCTGCACTCGCGGAACAGTGACTCCGGATGCGTCTCCTGAAAATAGCTCGAGCCGATTTCCCCCGAAGGGATGTGAGCGGCGATGGCCAGCACCGGCACGCGCGAACGGTGGCAATCGAACAGCCCGTTGATCAGGTGCAGGTTGCCCGGCCCGCAGCTCCCGGCGCACATGGCGAGGCTCCCCGTGAGATGCGCCTCTGCACCCGCGGCGAACGCCGCCACCTCCTCGTGCCGGACGTGAATCCATTCGATCTTGCGCTGCCGTCGCAAGGCATCCGTGATCCCGTTGAGACTGTCGCCCACGATGCCGTACACCCTCTTCACTCCCGCCAGCGCAAGCGTCTCCGCGAATTGATCGGCGACCGTGGTCATCGGCGGGCTCCTGCAAAGCGGAAAGGGGATCGGAGCGAGGGTATCATTCGGGTCATTGAAGCATGCAAGGGATTCCCCATGGCCGATGTGGACACCGAGCGGCGCCGTTTCCTGAAGAAATCGGGAGCCTGTGTCGGAATGGCCGCCACTTCCGCAGTCACCTCTACTGCCTTCGCGGCGTCCGGATCGCGATCCGTCGTCGCGCACACCAACGCCGGCGCCGTGCGAGGCATCAGCGAAGCGGGCGTCAGTGTCTTCAAGGGCGTGCGCTATGGCGCGGACACGACTGCCCGCCGCTTTATGGCCCCTCTTCCGCCACAGCCTTGGACTTCCATTCGCGACGCCACCGCTTACGGTCCGGCGTGTCCGCAGAGCGGGAAAATGCAGGAGCTCGCCAGCGAGGACTGCCTGTTTCTGAACCTCTGGACACCAGGCCTACGCGACCGAGGCTCGCGGCCAGTCCTGCTGTACATTCACGGCGGCGCGTACTCGCATGGATCTGGCTCGAGCCCTCTATACGATGGCACGCGGCTGTGCCAGCGCGGCGATGTGGTCGTCGTCACCGTCAATCATCGACTGAATGCCTTCGGGTACTCGTACCTGGCGCGCCTCGGCGGCCCGGACCTGGGCGACTCCGGAAATGCGGGGATGCTCGATCTGATCCTCGCGCTCCAGTGGGTGCGGCAGAACATTGCCGAGTTCGGCGGAGACCCTGCGCGGGTGATGCTCTTCGGACAATCCGGCGGCGGCGCGAAGATCGCGACTCTCCTGGCCACGCCGGCCGCGCAAGGACTCTTCCACCGGGCGGCGACCATGAGCGGCGAACAGGTCACCGCCTCAGGACCGCTGCACGCCACGCAACGTGCGCGTGCCCTCCTGGCCGCTCTGCACCTCCCCGAGAACAACGCAGCCCCGCTGAGAGAGGTGCCCACCGAACGCCTCGTGGACGCTCTTGATACTGTCGATCCGATCATCGGAGAAGGAGCGTTGTATTTCGGGCCGGTGATGGATGAGCGGTCGCTGAGCCGCCACCCCTTCTATCCCGATGCTCCACCGCTTGCGGCACACGTTCCGCTGATCATCGGCAACACGCACGATGAGACGCGGCTCCTCATCGGCGGATCCCATCCGGAAGCGTTCACCCTCAGTTGGGAGGAGCTTCCCCAACACCTCGCCGCGCAGATGCGCGCCGACATCGCTCCGGAGAAGGTCGTTGCCGAGTATCGGCGGCTTTATCCACAGCTCTCGCCAAGCGATGTGTTCTTCGCGGCGACGACTGCGAGTCGTTCGTGGCGCCCTGCAATCGTCGAAGCGGAGCTGCGCGCCGCCCAGGGCTCGCCCGCCTACGTCTACCAGCTCGACTGGAAGTCCCCGCACGAGGGCGGCAAATGGGGCGCACCCCACACCCTGGACATCCCTCTCGTGTTCGACAATCTCGACAAACAGGGCTCCATCACCGGTACCGCCCCCGACGCGCACAGCATGGCGGACAAGATGAGCGAGGCGTTTCTGGCGTTCGCCCGCAATGGCGACCCCAACAACCGGACGCTCCCGAAGTGGGAGCCCTACGAGCTGGCGCGCCGCCAGTCGATGGTGTTCGACAATCCCGCCCGGCTCGTCGATGATCCGCGGGGCGGCGAACGGCGTCTGTTCGCCCAAGTGCCCTTCCTGCAGCAGGGAACCTAGGGCGGCGAGAATCGCGAACTACCGCGCCAACCAACCCCCGTCGACGGGCAGCACCGCGCCGTGTACGTAGTCCGAAGCCGATGACGCCAGAAACACCGCGGCTCCGCCCAGATCCTGCGGTACGCCCCAGCGGCCGGCGGGAATGCGGCTCAGAATCTCCCGATTGCGAACCTCGTCGTCCCGAAGAGCGGCGGTGTTGCGTGTGACAATATATCCGGGCGCAATCGCATTCACGTTGATCCCTTTGGCAGCCCACTCGTTGGCCAGCAAGCGCGTGATACCGAGCACGCCGCTCTTGCTCGCCGTGTACGAAGCCACACGGATTCCGCCCTGGAAGGAGAGCATGGAGGCGATGTTGATGATCTTGCCGCGCCCGCGCACGAGCATGCCGCGGGCCGCAGCTTGCGCCAGGAAGAACACCGTCTTGAGATTCACATTGAGGACCGCGTCCCAGTCGGCCTCGGAGAAATCCAACGCCTCGCTCCTGCGAATGATGCCGGCGTTGTTGACGAGAATATCCACGGCACCGAGCTTCGCGGTGGCTTCCTGAACGATCTCCTGGCTGCGCTGCGCGGAGCCGAGGTCCGCCTGGATCACAACGAACCGGCGGCCCGCCGCACGCACGCGCTCACCGGTTTCCTCGGGGGCGCTGCGGCCGACCGCTGCAATATCGGCACCGGCCGCCGCGAGCGCAACGGCGATACCCAGGCCGATTCCCGCGTTCGCTCCAGTGACGAGCGCAACCCGTCCGGCCAGGGAAAAGGGGGGTGCGCTCATCGCAACGACGAGGTGGGAACCGGGTCCATATCGCGGTAGTCCTGATTTTCCCCGGCCATCGCCCAGATGAACGTGTAGCGGCTGGTACCGGCCCCCATGTGGATGGACCAGGGGGGCGAGATCACGGCCTGCTCGTTGGCGACGACCATGTGGCGCGTCTCCGACGGGCGGCCCATGAAATGGAACACGCGGTCCTCGGGCTTCATGTCGAAGTAGAAGTACACCTCCGAGCGGCGCTCGTGCAGATGGCAAGGCATGGTGTTCCACACGCTGCCCGGCTCGAGCGCAGTGAGGCCGAGCAGCAGCTGCGAGGACTTGCACACATCCGGATGGATGTACTGATAGATGGTGCGTTGATTGGAGGTCTCCAGAGAGCCCAGCTGCATCGGCTTCGTCTGGTCGATCGCGATTTTCACCGTCTCGAAGCGCGCATGTGCCGGCGCGCTGACGAGATAGAATTTGGCCGGCGTCGCCGGATCGCTGGACTCCAGAGCCACAGTCGCGCTCCCCTTGCCGACGTACAGGCCGTCGCGAAGTTTCATCTCGAAGGTGCGTCCGTCGACCGTGGCTTTGCCGGCAGCCCCGATGTTGATGATTCCGAGCTCGCGACGCTCGAGGAGCGCCGCCGCTCCGGCCTCGCGCCCGTGCTGCAGCTCGATGGCTTTCGCGGTCGGTGTAGCACCGCCGACAATGAGCCGTTCAACATGGCTGTAGTGCAGACGACACTCCCCGGCGACGAACAGGTCCGCCAGGAGATAGTGGCGGCGCAACGCGCCCGCATCGAGGCCAACCACCATGTCAGGGTGCGTGGCCTGAAGGGTGTTCATCTGCATGGGGCGCCTCCTCGATCAGATCCATTCATCGCAGCGTCAGATCCGTTCATCGCAGCGAATGATACGCCACCCGCCGGCTGTTCGGTAACCGGTGTCAGACCGATCGGGTCGATGCCGCGCCGCCTGCCATCGCCGGCACGGCGCGGCAGGCGAGTTCCGCGATGCCGTCGAACCGGACGCGCGCCCGCTGGCCACTGCGGATGTCATGGATGCCCGTGGTCGCCCCGGTAGAGACCAGATCCCCCGCCACGAGCGGCCGCCCACGCCGCGCGCAGCGCTGCAGCGCAAAGGCCAGCGCGGCGAACGGTCCACCCGGCAAGGACAACGCTCCGCCGCGGCCCACAGAGACGCCCTCGATGAACGTCTCACAGGTGAGAGAGGCCAGCGGCCGCTCGCGCCACGCGGAGATCTCAGGCCCGAGCAGCAGGCCGGCGTTGTTGCCGAAATCGCAGACCACCACGAGCGGCCCCAAAGCGTTGATGGATGCGAGCGGACTGCCCGCAGTCTCGATGCCTACGTGCAGCGCTGCAGCGAGCTCCGCTGCCTCTGCCGCGCTCCAAGTCTGCTTCGCCGGCGGCGCGTCGGCCGACAGACGAAAGACGAACTCTGCCTCGACCGCGGCAAAGCCTCCCTCGAACACGGGGAACTCAACGACGTCGCTGGCCGCAGACGCGCGCGTGTCACGCGCTGCAGCGGTCGCCGCCGCATTGCGGACCCCGCCGCTGAAGATCGGTCCCACGAGCCGGCCCTCCCCGAGCCGTTGCGACCAGCGAGCATCGATTCGTCCCACCTTCCAGCCCACGACACCGTCGTCCCATGAGTCGATCGCGCGGTCCTGAATCTCGTAGGCCTCCTCCAGTGTCGGCGGGATCTCCCCCGGAAATGCGGCCAGCGCTGCGGCACGCCGGCGCGCTCGGACGAACTGCTCGGCAATCGCGCGGGTATTCATCAGGACCTCGGATGCAATATTATGGACACCGGCATCGGCAGGCCGCTGCCGCAGATCGGCCGCTACACCACGGCGCCGGCGAAAATCATCGAGCTCAACACGGAGCCCGCCCTGCCGGAGGGCGTCGAGGTGCTGCCCGTCGCCGACGTCCAGGATTCAGTCATCCGCGATGAGGCGGGCGCCGCCCGCGAGCCTGCGCCGCTACGCGGGTCTACGGCGCCACGCAGCGGAAATTCGCAGCCACGTCGATGCTGCCCCGCCCCTGGTAGCGCGCGACCTGGGGATAAGGGCACAGCGGACGAGTGCGCACGACTTTCTTATCCTGCACGTGCGCCGCCTGCAGCACGTCCGGGGCCTTGCCTTTCTCCACCCAGTCGATCATCGCCGTCATCGGATCGAACTGGTCGGTGCCGATCCCGCCGCTGCAGTGATTCATGCCCGGTACCATGAACAGCCGGAAGAAGTCGCGCGTTCCGGAACCGTTGCGGGCCACGGCGCGCTCGTAGTAACCGACACCCATCAGCGGCTGGAGCACCTGGTCCGCCCACCCGTAGGTCATCAGCAGCTTGCCGCCGCGGTTACGGAACTTCGCGAGGTCGGTGTCGGTGGCGTTCACCTGCTTGCCCCAATGGTCCAGCAGATGAGTGTCGCGATCGAAATCAAACTTGTGGTAGTCATAGTTGGGCCGGGGCGGCGTGAACACGAGGTAGCGCATCGTGTTCTCCGCCAGGTTGAAATCCGCAGGCGCACGCTCCGGTTGGGCCGCGACGATGAAATTCATCCAGGCACTGGCCGGCGGCGCATTCCCAACGGCGGAGCGAACGATGGCCTCGCTGCCGGGCATGTAGCCGGGGAACAGGGTTCGCCCGTGACTCTGCGGGCCGCTGTAGACCTTCATCACCGCATCGGCCTGCGCGGGCGTCAGACACGCAGCGGTATCCGTTCCGGCCTCGCACAGCGGCACGTCGCGGCGCGCGTCGAACGAGCACTTGCGCGGATCGTCGATCAACCCGTCCTCGAGGCCGTCGACGGCATCGCACTTCCCCATCACGTGCTTGGCGAGCAATTCGAGCTTCGCCGGTGTGAGGTGGGCCTCGCTCACCGCCCGTTGGTTCCACAGGGAGCCCACGGTATAGCCGGTCTGGTCGACCCAGGGGGCATTCACCACCAGCCCGTCGAAATCCTGCGGATAGCGCTGCGCCTCGATCAGGCCCTGGCGCCCCCCGTTGGAGCACGAGTTCCAATAAGAGCGGCTGATCGGCTTGGCGTAGTACTGTGCCGTGAGCGTCTTCGCCGTACTGGCCGTCACATGGACCGCCCAGTAGGCGTAGTCCATGGCTTTCTGCGGATTGCTCAGGACGAACGTGCCGCCGGGCTCCTTGCGCGCATCGTGTCCAGTGTTGGTCTGCGCAAATGCGAACCCCAGCTGCAGCGCCCGGTCGCGCTGGGAAGTGCGGAACGGGTCTTCGAGCGACTCCCCCGCCAATCCGCCATTGCCGATCATGTAGAAGCGGCCGTTCCACCGCGCCGGCAGGCTCACCTCGAAAGCGATCTCGGGTGCCAGCGTGCCGGTCACCCGACAGTGCCCGGGGACGGACTGCGTGGCAGGGATCTGTGCGGCGCGAATGGTCACGATGTCCTTGGCCCGGTAGCCGCCCATGGCCTCACAGGACTTGCCCGGCGACACCTCCGCCTTGGAGTAGTCGACCAGCGCCGCCGCGACCTCCGCAAACGCCTGCGCCCGGACCGCGGGCGCATTCGCCGCAACGGCGGCGGCCAGCATCGATCTCAACAGCAGCGAACACCGGACGCGCAGGCGCATACCTCTCCCCCAAGGCATGGATCGGCCCGATATATAACAGATCGCTGCGGCCGGCGCCGGGCGCGCACGCGAACTAGTGAGTTTCCGGCGGCTTATCGCCGCTGAAGGAGTCGATCACCATCGTCCAGGAGCCATCCTGCTGGCGTCGATAGATGCGTAGAAACTTGCCGTCGGTGGTGCGCGCCGGGCCGCCCGCCTTGGGCGTGATGGTGGTGCTGAAGGTGCCACGCTGATACGCCAGCCTGCCGTCGATGACCGTCTCCAGCGGCTGCCACGTCTCGTGGACATTGAATTGCTCGGCCATGCGCCGGCTGCCGGCATCCAGCCGCGCCTTGCCGGACACGATCGGCTGGTTGGGCATCATCATGATGTGGTCGTCGACGGTCATCGCAATGAGCGTGTTGGCGTCGCCATCGTTGATGGCCTTCAGGTACCGCTGGTTGAATGCGTCGATACCCGCGAGATCCTGCGCGCGCGAATGCGGTGCCGGTGTGCTGGCGCACGCGGCCAGCCCGAGCGACAAAACCGACAGTGCCAGTATGGGTGCCTTCATGATCGAACCTCCTCGCTTACCAGGGCTCGGTCTGGCCGTCGTAGCGCAGGAAACGCCCGGTATCCGCGATCGTCACCTTGTCGATCGTCTTGACCATGTTCTCGACGGTGAAGGAGGTCTTGAGCATTCCCGGAAACTTCCCGTCCAGATACTCCTGGTGCTCGGTCAGCGTCGGGCCCGGGTTGAACATGATCACCGTGACGCCGTCCTTGCGCGTCGAGGCTGCCACGATCTGCATCTCGCGGTTCAACGCCGCCTTGGTCATCCGGTAGAAGATGGCGCCCGGCCGCGGCTGCTTCTCCCCGGTCAGCGTGCCGTTGCTGGAGCTGATCGCGATCAGCTTCTTCTGGTGGCTCGCCTTGAGGTTGGGATAGAACGCCTGGGAGACCATCAGCGGGCCCTTGATGTTGACGGCCATCATGGTGTCGAGCAACGAGTATTTCATGTTGCCGAAGCTCTCGACGTTCCAGTCCCCCGGGCAGGCCTCATCGTCGCCCTTGCACTTGCTGCGATCGTTGTAGACGCCGGCGTTGTTGATCAGCACGTCGATCGGCACGTCTTTCAGCTTCGCCGCCAGCTCGTTGACGTTGTCTAGATTGGTGACGTCGAGCCGCTCGATGCGCACGTTCTTGTGCTCCGCTTGCAGCGCCGCAAGGGTTTCCGGGGTCGTGGAGCGGCGGTGGGTCGCAATCACCGTCCAGCCCTTGGCGGCGTATTCCTTGGCGAACTCCAGGCCGATGCCGGAGTTGGCGCCGGTGATCAGCACGGTATCCGCACAGGCAGCACCCGACATCGCCACCAGCGCCAGTGCGAGCAGGCTCGCCCGCAATGAAAAGTTGCATCCGACCATCGTTACACCTTTGCTCTTGGGCCCCCTGGGCCCGTATTGTCCACCTGACCACGGGTCGCGCGTATCCGCCTCGTGGTCGTTGCGGTTCCCCAGAGCATACGCCCCGCTCGCAACAAAGAGACCGCCGCTCGGGTGCACTTGGACCCCGGCCGGAGCGGAAATTCCGGCCCGTCAGCGCCGCCGCCGGCGCGCTCGACCTGAACGAGCCCAACTACGACCTGCTCGGGCGCCGCTATCATGGGGGCGCCAACCTGAAATTCCGACGGGAGCCGCCATGCGTACATCCTTCGCCCTTCGAGTCCTCCTCGGTATGCTGCTGGCGGGCGTTGCCATCGGATCGGCCGCGCCCGTGCGCGCTGACACGGTGCTGATCACCGGCGCGAACTCCGGGATCGGCCTCGAATTCGCGAAGGAGTACGCCGCCAAGGGGTGGACCGTCATCGCCACCCATCGGCGCGACACCACCCCGGAGGTCCTGCAGGAGCTGATCGCCAAGTACCCGAAGGTCCGTGCCGAGAAGATGGACGTGACCCAACGCGATTCCGTCCACGCCCTCGCCGTCAAGCTGAACGGCATGCCGATCGATGTGCTGATCAACAACGCCGGGGTCGTCATCCTGGGCGGCAAGGACGGCGCCTGGCGCGGACCGGGCGCTGACACCAAGGGTCAGAACTTCGGCACCCTCAACTTCGAGGAGTTCGACACGTTCATGCGCACCAACGTGGCAGGACCCGGGCTGGTGACGCAGGAGCTCTTTGCGAACGTCAAGGCGAGCCGCCAGAAGAAGGTCATCGCCATCAGCTCCTCCAACGGCATGATCACCGGCAAGCCGTTGTGCTGCGGCCTGTTCTGGTATCGCGTCAGCAAGGCTGCGCTCAACAAGCTGATGATCACGATCTCCGCGACCGTCCGTAAGGAGGGGGTGACGGTCGTCATGTTCAACCCGGGCGCCGTGCGCGTGGAAAAGCAGGCCGACCTGGAATACCCGGGGATGCTGCCCACGACGATCGTGGTGGCCGACATGATCAAGGTCATCGACAGGCTCACGATCGCCGACAGCGGGCGGTTCCTGCAGCACGACGGTACGACTCAGCCCTGGTGAGAGGATGCGGGCGCCGCGCGGCCGAAGCGTGGAGCACGCGCATCGTTTTCGTGCATGTCCTTGCCGTGCGCTCATTATCTATACTCGCCTCGACAAGCACTTCCAGCGGAGTGACAGTGAAAACGGTCTACACCTCTATCGCCTGCGGATTGTTGGTTGCTGCGGCCTGCGCATTTCCAAGCCTGCCGGCGCGAGCACAACACAAGAGCTCCACGCAGAGCTGCATCGATTACTCGGGCGATCCGGCCGGTTGCCAGCCCTCGACCTTCCCGACGCCGACCGGTCAGATGCCTTCCCGGCGCATCGGCAAGGACGGCAAGATCGATCCGCGCTCTTCCGAGGCCGATGCGCGCAAGGGCGCGGCACTGCTGGAGAAGAAACTGCATCTGTTTCGCAACATCACGCCGCTCCACTGGACACTGACGGTGCCTTCGGTGAAGGACCCTACGACCTCAGGATGGACGGGCGGGGACCTGGATGCGATGGGCGATGCGCGCGGGCTGGGAATTGCCGGCGACTGCATTTTCGTCGGCCACCAGAACGGCCTCGGACACAAGCACGCCATCAACATCTTCAAGATCGCGCGTGATCCGGTGAAAGATGCGCCCACGCAGGTCGGTGAGATCCCGGCCATGGCTGAAGGGGACCAGGGCTTCGACGACCGTGAGCTGCGCTCGCTCGTCTATACCACCCGCAGCGGGCAGGACCGCCAGATCATGGTGCGCAACGGCGGCACCCAGTCCATCGGCCGCCAGATGGTCTACGACATCGACCCGGGCACCTGCCTGGTGAAGTCGGTGAGGGGGCTCTACGACTTCGGTGGGCAGTCGCACGAGTTCTACCTGTGGCACGACCCGGCCAATCCGAATCGCATTCTGGTGTACATGACGATCTGGACACCGGCAGTGCCCGATCCCAACCATCCGGGCCTGCTGGTGGCGGACCTGTATGTCATGGCGGTCACGGATGAGAATACCGGGGAGATCCTCGAGCATCCGCGCATCGATGCGACCTTCACCCTGCAGGATGCCGGAGGGCCGAGGCTCAACGAGAAGCCCGATGCCACGGGCCTGTACTCCGATGGGCGCTTCATCGACTATTCGGTCGACAAGAGCCTTGCGGGGCGGCCCGGAAACTTCAATACCTCCGAGCAGAACAAGCTGCACTCGATCTCGGTCTCCAACGACGGCGAGCGCGGCTACGTGGCCGGCACTACTGCGGGCTTCTATGTGCTCAACACCGAGGCCATCGCCCATCACACCGACGCGGACCTGGCCGATGGCAAGGCGGGCTGCCATCTGCACACCACGATCGTGAGCAGCGGCGGCCCGATCGATGCCGCCAGGCTTCCCGAGCTGGCCAACGATTGCGTGCACATGGTCGTCGACGACGACCCTGGCCTGAAGGCCTTCCTGGCTTCCAGCGCAGCGCCCGAGGTGAAGGTCGAACGCTATCTGGCCCTGGAGTCGCGCTCACGATTGGACGTCTATCCTCCCTTTGACGCCGTACCGACCGGTACCCACAGCGCCGTGCTGGTTCCGGATCGCCCGGCCAAGGTGCGCGGCAACACCCAGGGACGGCCAGCGTTCGTGTGGATCAGCGATGAGAACTTCGGCTGCCCGCTGAACTATGCCCGGATGGTCTCCGTCGAACAGGAAGCCTTCCCGGCCATGGTCGGCGCCTTCGCGATTCCCGACAATCTGCTCGATAATTGCCTGCAGCAGGCGATCACCGAGCCGGACGGCGTCACGAAACGCCGGCCGATCGCGCAGCAGAATCACAATCCCACTGTCTTCAAGGACCTGGTGTTCACGACGTGGTACGGCCACGGTCTGCGCGTCATCGATATCTCCAACCCCATGACGCCGCGCGAAGTCGGCTACGCGCTGCCGGTTCCGCAGGGGATCGCCAGGACCTATCCCATCTTCAAGGACGGCCTGATGTACTGGGCCGACAATCGCACCGGGCTGCACGTTGCGAAATACACCGGTCCGTACGCGAGCGAAATCCCGGCCAAGGGAGTTTACGAAGGCAACGCCACGAGCCCGCATCGTTGAGTCATCTACGAGCCCGCACCGTTGAGTGATCTGAATCGCCGCCAATTGCTCCGCGAGCTGCTTGCCGGCGCCCTGGCCGGGCCGGCTGTGTTCGGCGCCGTCGCGCGTGCTCAGCAGGCGAGCTCGCTGCAGGATCCGCCGGATGAGGAAATAGCCTGGGTATGTCCCATGCATCCCTCCTACACCGCGGCCGCGGCAGGCACTTGTCCGATATGCGGCATGGTCCTCATTCAGACCAAGCCGTACGACACGCGCGACTTCCGGCTGCTGTTCCGCACGGAGCCCGCGGATGCGCGGCCCGGCGAGAAGCTCACGCTCTTCTTCACGTTCCTGCGGCCTGGGACAGGCGAGGTGGTCAGGGAATTCGAAGTCGTGCACACCAAGCGCTTTCATCTGTTCATCGTCAGCGAGGATCTGGAATTCTTCGAGCACATCCATCCGGTCATGCATCCGGAGGGCACGTGGACCATCGATACGACCCTTCCCAAGGCCGGCTGTTACCGGCTGCTGTGCGACTTCATGCCAAGCGGCGGCTCCGGTCAGTTCCTCACCGCTCCACTGGTGACGGCCGGCTATGCGGGAGACCTGCAAAGCGACAGCGCCCATCTGCAGCCCGACCGGACATTCAAGAAGAGTGACGGCGATATCAC
>DATNEN010000086.1:0-9078 GCA_035552975.1 Steroidobacteraceae bacterium | reverse complement strand
GTTACCCGCTAGTACCTGAAACTAGTGCGTCTACCAATTCCGCCACCCGGGCAGGGCAAGGGGAAGGCGATAGAAGGCGGCGAAATCTACGCACCGGGTCGGGAGCTGTCAATTGAGCGCACGCAGAACCAAGTTCGGGCGCCGCGACCGCAATGACCGCCCTCGGGGCAAGACGGGCAAGACTCCCCATCGAGCCGATTCGCATCATGGCCGCTTGCAGGGGGCGGGTACGGCGAGGGCAGAAGCGCGAACCACAGCAGCGCGGCACAAGGGTGGCTCAAAAGGTGGCCCTGCCACGGGGCCCGCGCCGAAGACCGGCAGCATCGTAGAGGGCACAGTCAGCGCGAATCGGGCCGGATACGGGTTCGTGCGCGTCGACGGAATGAGGGACAGCGTGTTCCTGCCCCCGAATCAAATGCGTGGCGTCATGCACGGGGATCGGCTGCGCGTGCGTGTGGCGCGCGACTCGACTGACCGATGGCTGGGCACAGTAGAAGAGATAGTAAGCCGAGGCGTCAGCGCGTTCCTTGCCACGGTGGAAGTGCAGGGGCGCAGCGCATGGGTGAACTCTGCAGACCGCCGCCTGCAGCTGCGATGCGCGGTGGCTCACGCAGATCTGAATGGAGCGCGAGCTGGCGACTGGGTCATTGCTCGAATCATACGGCACGCCACCCAGGTGCAGGCAGCACAGGGGCGCGTTGAGAAACGCTTGGACCCTGACCGTCCCGTCGAGCTCGCAACAGAGACGGCGATTGCTCGGTTCGATTTGCCGCATGAGTTTTCATCCGCGGCCTTGCGCGAAGCGCAGGCTTGGGGTGATCGGGTCGACCCTGCGGAAGCGGACAAGCGAGAGGATCTGCGCACGCTGCCACTCGTGACGATCGACGGGGAAGACGCGCGGGACTTCGATGACGCGGTTTACGGCGAGACACATCCGAGCGGCTTTCGTCTGATCGTTGCGATCGCCGACGTGAGCCACTACGTCCGCCCGGGTGCCGTGGTCGACGCTGAGGCGCGCGAGCGAGGCACGTCCGTCTACTTTCCGACCCGTGTCGTGCCCATGTTGCCGACAGCCCTCTCGGATCACCTGTGCTCATTGGCGCCCCACGTCGATCGTCTGTGCTTCGCCGCGGATATGATCATCTCGAAGCAGGGGGCGCTGAAATCGGCGCGCTTCTATCCTGCGGTGATGCGTTCAGCAGCGCGCTTGACATACACGCTGGCGAACGCAGCGCTGTTCGAGGGAAAACCCGCTGCGAGGACGGAGCTCGGCCCGCTGGTCGATCCACTGCTCGTGCTGGTGGACATCTACAGAGCCCTCTATAAAGCGCGCAACCGACGTGGAGCGCTGGACTTCGACGCGGCAGAGGCCGAATTCGTCATCGACTCAGCCGAGCGCGTTCGCATGATCGAGCTGCGGGCGCGCAACGACGCTCACCGCCTGATCGAAGAATGCATGATCATGGCGAACGTCGCCGTGGCGCAGGAGCTGGCCAAGGCCCCTGTTCCGACGCTCTATCGCGTTCATGGACAGCCCGAGGAGATCAAGCTCGACCGCCTGGTCTCCATGTTGTCGGCACTCGGCATCGACGCGCAGATTCCCGAAAAAGTCGCGCCTCGCGACCTGCAGGCCATCACCCGCCGCCTCGGTCAGACGGCCGAGCGGCCGTTCGTCGAATCGCTGATCGTGCGCGCGCTGCAGCAGGCGGTGTATCAGCCAACGAACATCGGCCACTTCGGCCTGGCCCTCACTCATTACGCGCACTTCACCTCGCCGATCCGGCGATATCCGGATCTCGTGGTGCATCGGACTTTGCGGGCGCTGCTGGGTGTTCCCGGCCCGGCGAGCGTGCGGTACGAGCCCGAAGCGCTCAGTGTGTTGGGGGAGAGCACTTCCAAACTGGAGAAACGGGCCGACGAGGCGGATCGCTTCGTCGGTACCTATCTCAAATGCGCGTACCTGAGGGAGCGCATCGGGCAAACCTTCCAGGGCCTCATCACGACCGTGGTGGAGTTCGGTTGCTTCGTGCATATCCTCGACGTGTCGGTCGATGGCCTGCTGCACATCGACCGGCTGCAGGACGATGAGTATCTGATGGACGATGACGGGCACTCCTGGGTAGGACGGCGGACCAAGCGGCGCTTGCGTATCGGCAGTCACGTCAGGGTGGTCGTTACGGCAGTGAACCCTATTGAGGGCCTCATCGATCTGGAGTTGGCGGAAGACGCGTGAAAACCGCCGAGACTGTCTACGGCCTGCATGCGGTGCGCGTGATGCTCGAGCGTCATCCCGAGCGCGTGGTTTCGGTCCGTTTGTCGGAACGGCGCGACGATCCGCGCGTTCGCCGGATCGAGGAGCTGGCGCGCCGGCACAACCGGCCGGTGCAGCGTGTCGATGCACATGTGCTGAAGCAGATGTTGGGCGATGTCGCGCACCAGGGCGTTGTGGCTGAAGTTGTACCCATGCCTGCGTGGACCGAGGACAACGTGCTCGAGGCGCTCTCATCACCGGCGAACACGGTGCCACCCTTGTTGCTTGCCCTGGACGGCGTGCAGGACCCGCACAATCTCGGCGCGTGTCTGCGTACAGCCGATGCATGCGGAGCGCTGGCGGTCGTAGTGCCCAAAGACCGTGCGGCCCAACTGACTCCCACGGTGCGCAAAGTGGCCGCCGGCGCGGCGGAGACGACACCCGTGGTCGCAGTCACCAACCTCGTGCGCACCCTGAAACTGCTCAAGGACGCTGGACTCTGGATCGTCGGCGCCGACGCGCAGGCTCCCCGCGTGGCTCACGAAGTGGACCTGAAAGTCGGAATCGTCCTGGTGCTGGGTGCCGAAGGGGCAGGGCTACGTCCGCTCACGCGACAAACGTGCGACTGGATCGTGAGGCTGCCCAGCCTCGGGGCGGTCGAAAGCCTGAATGTGTCGGTCGCCGCCGGGATGCTCCTTTATGAGGTGGTGCGCCAGCGGACGGTAAACCCTTGATTCTGAAAGTGTCCTGAAAATCTCCCCACAATTGTGTATCCTTCGCGCCCCCCGAGGCAGGACAGCTCTGCCCCAGCGGGGCGGCACTGCGGGCCAGACCCGAAGCGCCGTCTCCTTGCCGCACCCCGCAAGCCTCGCGATGGGCGGCTCACTGAAATCCGTAAGGAGGAAGACATGAGGCACTACGAGATCGTATTCCTGGTCCATCCCGATCAGAGCGAGCAGGTGCCCGCGATGATCGAGCGCTACAAGGGCATGATCGCCGGGGGCGAAGGCCGTCTGCACCGTCTCGAGGACTGGGGCCGGCGCCAGCTCACCTATCCGGTCGCCAAGGTTCACAAGGCGCACTATGTTCTGATGAACATCGAGTGCGATCAGAAGACGCTCGGGGAGCTGACCGGAGCCTTCCGGTTCAGCGACGCGGTATTGCGTCATCTGGTGGTCAACATGGATGAGGCGGTGACCGAGCCCTCGCCGATGGCGCGCGCCGAGGATGAAGAGGGAGGCGACGGCGGCGGCCGCCGGCGCGAGCGCTCGCGTGACGACGCACCCCCCTCATCGGATGACGACGACGGCCCGGTCGGCGATAGCGCCTGACGCGTCGCCTGCGACGCACACCGTCATACCAAACGCATAGCGCACAGGAAACTCAAATCATGGCCATGAGACAAGGTAACTCCGGCGGTGGTGGCGGCGGCGGCGGCCGCTTCTCCCGTCGCAAGAAGTTCTGCCGCTTCACAGCCGAGGGCGTGAAGTACATCGATTACAAGGATCTCGCCACGCTCAAGGGCTACATCACCGAGACGGGCAAGATCGTTCCGAGCCGCATCACAGGCACGAAGTCGTTCTATCAGCGCCAGCTCGCCGTCGCGATCAAGCGCGCACGCTTCCTCGCCCTGTTGCCGTACACGGACCAGCATTGAGGCGCCACCGATGGACGTCATTCTTCTGCAGAAGGTTGCCAATCTCGGCAACATCGGCGACCGCGTAAAGGTCCGCTCCGGCTACGGCCGCAACTTCCTGCTGCCCCAGGGCAAGGCGACCCTCGCCACCGCCGACAACGTCGCCAGGTTCGAGGCGCGCCGCGTGGAGCTGGAAAAGGCCGCCCGCGAGCACCTGGTGTCCGCCAACGAGCGCGCCGAGGCGATGAAGGACTTCAAGCTGACCATCCAGGCCAAGGCCGGGACGGAAGGCAAGTTGTTCGGCTCCATCGGCACCGCCGACGTCGCCGAGGCCTGCCAGAAGGCGGGCTTCAACGTCGAGCGCAGCGAAGTGCGCATGCCCAACGGCCCGTTGCGCACCGTCGGCGAGCACGTCGTCAATCTGCATCTGCATGCGGACGTCGACGTGCAGCTGCCCGTGACGATCGTCGCCGAAGAGTAGTCCGCCGCAGTAAGCTAGGGGGATGCCAAGTCCCGCCAAAGCACGCTCCGGAGCGATCACGTCCGCGGACGCACCGGTGCCGCCGCATTCCATCGAAGCGGAGCAGGCCGTCCTGGGCGGCCTGCTCCTGGATCCGACCGCTTGGGACCACGTCGCTGACGTCGTCCGGGATACCGACTTCTATCGTAACGATCACCGGCTGATCTTCGAAGCGATCGGGGCACTGGCCGCCAACGGCAAGCCCACGGACGTCGTCACCGTCACGGAACAGCTGGAACGCAACGGCAATCTCGAGGCGGCCGGAGGCGTCGCGTACCTCGGCACGGTCGCCCGTGAAACGCCCACTGCGGCCAACGTTCGCTCGTACGCCGAGATCGTGCGCGAACGCTCGCTCCTGCGACAGTTGATTAGCGCAGGAACGGAAATCGCCTCTGCCGTCTTCAACAACGACGGCCAGACGGCACGCGAGCTGGTCGACAAAGCTGAGCAACGGGTCTTCGAAATTGCGGAAGGCAGTACGCGAGGCGGCGGCGCCGTGTCCGTGCGCACGCTTCTGCCGCAGGTCATCGATCAGATCGATGACGCACACTCGAACCCGGACAAGCTCCGCGGCCTGGCCACCGGGTTCACGGAGTTCGACAAGATGACGGGGGGCTTGCGCCCAGGGGACCTTGTAATCGTAGCAGGGCGCCCGTCGATGGGTAAGACGACCCTTGCCGTGAATATGGCAGAGTACGCAGCCGTACATCATGAGCCGCGCGCGCCCGTCGCTATCTTCAGCATGGAAATGCCCGCGGAACAACTGATCACGCGAATGCTATCCTCGATTGGGGGAGTACCGCTCGGGAATCTACGCAGCGGGCGCATTTCCGACGACGACTGGGTGCGCATCACAAGCGCAACGAGCCAGCTCTCCGAAGCCAAGATCTTTATCGACGAAACACCGGCGTTGACGCCAACCGAACTGCGTGCCCGGGCGCGACGGGTCAAGCGTGAACACGGCTTGGGGCTTGTCGTTGTCGACTATCTGCAGCTCATGCAGGTGCCGGGGACGAAGGAGAATCGGGCCACGGAGATTGGTGAGATTTCACGCGGACTCAAGGTTCTTGCGAAAGAGCTAGCTGTCCCTGTGATTGCGCTCTCTCAGCTGAATCGGGCCGTCGAGCAGCGCGAGGGGAAGAAGCCGCAGATGTCGGATCTGCGTGAATGCGTAACTGGTGACACCCTGGTGTGTCTCGCCGATGGAAGGCGCACGCCGATCCGGGACTTGGTCGGCCAGGCGCCGACCGTCGTCTCAATGAAACCGGATGGTCGCCTGGCGCGTGCCAAGTCCGACGCGGTCTGGAGTGTCGGTCAGAAGCCCGTGTTCGAAGTCAGTCTCGCGAGCGGGCGAAAAATCCGCGCGACCGGGAAGCATCGGCTGTATACGCCCTCCGGATGGCAGCGAGTGAGCGATCTGCGCCCCGCAGACCGCCTCGCAATCACGAGAGGAATGCCTGAGCCGCAGGATGCTGAGGTCTGGCCGGACGATCGCGTGGCTTTTCTGGCGCACATGATTGGCGATGGCAGCTACCCGAAGCATCAGCCCATGCGGTACACGACCGCCTCTGAGGAGTGCAGCGAGCTGGTGCGTCGCGCTGCAGAGACGGAATTCGGTCTGCGTGTGACCCGCTATCCAGGCCGCGGCAATTGGCATCAGCTGCTGCTGTCGGGCAACGGCAATCGCTGGGCACCTGCCGGAGCCAACCGCTGGCTCCGGGATCTCGGGATATATGGTCAACGTTCGCGCGATAAGCGGGTGCCGGCCGCGGTCTTCCAGCTTTCCAACAGGCAGATCGGTCTCTTTCTGCGCCATCTGTGGGCGACGGATGGAACAATCTCGCCGCGCAAGCCTGGAAGGCGCGGCGGTCATGGCCTGCACCTTTCAACCTGCAGTCGTGGACTAGCCGATGATGTTGCCGCACTCCTGCTGCGGGTGGGAATCGTTGCACGCATACAAAGCGTCACGTCTGGGTACAAAGAGCGGATCTACATGGTTTGGGTGCACGGGGTCGAGAAGCAAACCAGGTTCCTGGATGCAGTCGGAGCTTTTGGCCCTCGAGTCGGACCAGCTGCTGCATTGCGAGCAGCGCTATGCGGCATAGTAGCGAACACCAATGTCGATACCATGCCCGAGGAGATGATCTGGCGACTAGCGGAGCTAATGCGGGAGCAAGGGATTTCCCGGCCGAAATTAGCGGCGCTATGCGGCCGTACGCACGTCAATCTCGACCATTGTCCCTCACGCGCCTCACTGGCTCAGTACGCAAGTCACCTGGGCGATAAGTACCTGCAGAATGCCGCCGCGAGCGATCTGTTTTGGGATCGGATCGTGTCCGTGGAGCCAGCAGGCGTCGAAGAAGTTTTTGATCTGACAGTCCCGGGCCCAGCATGTTGGATCGCTGACGGGATTGTAAGTCATAACTCGGGGAGCATTGAGCAAGATGCGGACATGATTCTGTTGATTTTTCGCGAAGAGGTCTACGACAAGGAAAACGTAGCAAAGAAGGGCATCGCGGAGATTGAGCTTGCCAAGCACCGCAACGGCGAAATTGGCGGGTTCAGGTTGACCTTCCAGGGCCAGTTCACTCGCTTCGCCAACTACGCGCCGGACTCGTACGCGGACGGCGTTCTGCGATGAGCGCCTGCGGCGTATCCGGCCGCGCGCCGGCGCGCTACACCTGGCGCACTGCGAACGCAGCATGGCGGTAAACGCGCGGTGAATCGACTCATCAGGGCCGTCATCGACGCGGGAGCGCTGCGGCACAATCTTCGGACGATTCGCGAACGGGCACGTGGCGCGCGGGTGATGGCGGTGGTCAAGGCCAATGCATACGGCCACGGCCTCGTGCCGGCGGCGCTCGCTCTTGCGGAATCCGATGCCTTCGCCGTCGCCCGGCTGGAGGAAGGGTTGGCGCTACGCGCCGCCGGTATTACCCAACCGATCGTCCTGCTCGAGGGTGTGTTTGCGTCCGAGCACGTGCTCGAAGCGGCGCGCCATGGCTTTGAGCTCGTCGTGCATGACCCTTTGCAGGTGGAGCTGCTGGAGGAGTTCACCGGTAGCCATCGCTTCATCCTGTGGATGAAAATCGACACGGGAATGAATCGCCTCGGCTTTCGTCCGGAGGAGTTCGCCGCCGCGCTCGAGCGCGTGCAGCGCTTGCAGCCGGCTCCTCTGGAGATACGCCTGCTGACGCATCTGGCACGCGCGGACGACCGGGACGATCGCGTCACGCGTGCCCAACTGACCCGCTTCAAGGAGGCGACGCGGGGACTGGACTATGCCGTGAGCATTGCCAATTCGGCCGGTCTCTTCGGTAACGTCCCGCTGGGATGCGACTGGGTGCGTCCGGGGCTGGCGCTCTACGGCGCCTCGCCCTTTGCCGACCGCACCGCCCGACAGCTCGAGCTGTTGCCCGCGATGAGCCTGGAGACCTCGGTAATCGCGGTGAGGCACGTGCCCCGCGGGGAAAGCGTCGGGTACGGCGGCACATGGCAGGCGGCCCGGGATTCGCGGGTCGCCATCGTCGCCGCGGGGTACGGGGACGGACTCGCACGCAGTCTGCCGAGCGGCACGCCAGTCCTGATCGGCGGCCAGCGCGCGCCGCTCATCGGGCGTGTGTCGATGGACATGATTGCCGTAGACGTCACGGATCTGCAGCGCCCGCCCGCAGGCGGGCTGGTGCATGTAGGGACGCCGGTCGTGCTGTGGGGAGATGACCTGCCGGTGGAGGAAGTCGCCCGCCACGCCGGCACGATCCCTTACGAGTTGCTTTGCGGAGTCAGCCAGCGGGTGCCGTTGGAGTTGCGGTAGCGCACCGCCGGACCTGCGGTAGCACACACGAGCGCGCCGCCGGATCGCTCCGGGGCGCGCACCGCGGAGCGATCTAGTTGATGAAGAACCCCATCTTCACGCCCGCCAGCTGAATGACGTCGTTGTCGCTCAGCCGCTGGGCCTGGCCGCCGATGGGCGAGCCGTTGACCAACGGGAAATCGTCGCTCTTGCCGCTGTCGACGTGGACGATGAAGTAGCCTTCCGACCGGCGCGTGATCGCGGCCACCTGCACGCCGGGCCGCCCCAGCGTCGTCAGTGCCTTGTTGAGCTCCAGCTCCCGGCCGGCAAACGCCCCCGAGAGCACCTGCAACTTCGCCTTCTTCACCGCCGTCCCGTTGAGGGCCGCCGGATCCAGCGCCCGGCTCTTGCCGGTCGCCGACAGGGAGGGGGAGGCCTTTTCCGCCGCTTCGCTCGCCGCGCGGACCTTCTCGACCGGGCGCGAGGAGGGCTGGATCACCATCGTCTTCTCGAACTCGTCCTGCTGCTCGTCATCCTCGACAAAGCGCAGCTGATGATGCCCGACCGTGATCACGTCCCCGTGCTGCAGTGCATGCTTCTTGATGAGCTTGCCGTTGACGTAGGTGCCGTTGGTGCTGTTCAGGTCCTCGAGGAACGAGTCGTTCAGGATATTGATGATGAGCGAGTGATGACCGCTCACGGCCGCGTTGTCGATGCGGATGTCATTGTCCGGGAGCCGGCCGATGGTGTACCGCTCCTTGTTCATGTTGTATTCCGCCATCACCTGGCCATCCAGGCTCAAGACCAACCTAGCCATGTGTGCTTTGCCTCGCGTCAGCCGAACCAACCCAGGATCCGGTCAAATATTCTCGTACGAG
>DATNEN010000085.1:0-8508 GCA_035552975.1 Steroidobacteraceae bacterium | reverse complement strand
CTGCAGATCGCGCAGGGCCACCAGCACCTCATCGAGGGGGTGCACCTGAAGCACGTCGGGTTTGTCCGGCGGAGTCTGCATGGCTATCATGGTAACCGGTATCAGAAATTGTGCAAATCACGATGTGTGACGCCTGATTGTGCTTCCAGAACTGGGGCAAGAGGTTCCGCGCCCGGTGTCTGCCATTGGTCTGCTACACTAGTTCCGGCCCCTCCGCCGCGTGCGCGCACAGAAGAAAGCCCGATGAGCAGCCGCTTGAAAACGCCCACTCAATCCAGTCGCGCCAAGAGCTCGGCACGAGAGGATTCCGCGCGCGCGCAGGCCCGTGCCCGGCTCACGATCACCGACATCGCACATCTCGCCGGGGTGTCGAAGAAGACCGTTTCCCGGGTGATCAACAAAGCCCCGTACGTCAACAAAAAGACCCGGGCACGCGTCGAAGCGGTCATCGCCGAGCACGGCTATCAGCCCGATCCGCAAGCTCGCGGCCTGGCATTCCGCCGCTCGTTCCTCGTCGGCCTGATCCACGACAACCCCAATTCCCAGTATGTGGAGAACATCCATCTGGGCATCCTGGACGCCCTCGCCGATCGCGGTTACGAGTTGGTGATCCGGCCCTGCGACCGCCGCAGTCCGAAGTTTCTCGATGACATGCGCTCCTTCGTGGAGCGGCTGCGGTTGTTTGGGGTCGTGCTGATCCCGTCCGTCTCGGACGACGAGCGGCTCGCGAAACTGCTCGAGAGCGCAGACTGCCCATACGTGCGCATCACGTGCGCGGCTGCGAACGACAAGGCGCAGCGCGTGGTACTGACGCATGATGCTCGCGGCGCCGCCGCGGCCGCCCGTCGCCTTGCGGAGCTCGGACATCGGCGCATCGCCTATATCTCCGGACCTCCCATGTTTCGCTCGGCCCATGAGCGACGCGAAGGTTTCATCGGCGGGTTGGCCGAGTACGGCCTGGAGCTGGCACCGGACCTCGTTCTTCCGGGCGCCTATACGTATGAGTCGGGATTGGCTCGCGGCCGCGAGCTGTTGCGCAGGCCGGATCGGCCGACGGCGATCTTTGCCGGCAACGACGAGATGGCGAGCGGCGTCTACGGCGCCGCGCACGAACTCGGCATACGAATCCCGGATGACCTCTCGCTCATCGGCTTCGACGACGCTCCGATCGCCACACGCATGTGGCCGGCCATGACCTCCGTGCGCCTGCCGGTGCGCGAGATGGGCAGGGCAGCCGCGGAGAAGCTGTTCGCGAAAGCGAAGGAGAAGGAGACGGCGAAGGCGGTGCCGCCGCCGTCGGAATTCACCCCGGACCTGGTCGAGCGCCAATCGACGGCCCCGCCGCCCGGCGCGCCGTCGCGGCGCTCCTGAAGAGCCTTGCTGTCGGGCCTGTGGTGACCGTCATTGCGGATGCTGACACCGGTTACCTATAATCGCTCCATGTCACGCCCGCTGCGACTCGATCCCGATCGTCTGTTTCCCGCGCAGCCCGCGGTTCGTGCTGTGGCGCGCTCGTTGCACGCGCACGTGCGTGATCTGCCGATCGTCAGCCCCCACGGCCACACCGATCCGGCGTGGTTCGCGTATGACGAGCCGTTCGGGGACGCGGTGGATCTGCTGCTCGCACCGGATCATTACCTTTACCGCATGCTCTTCAGCCAGGGCGTGCTCCTGGACCAGTTGGGTGTCAGCTCCCGCCGCGGTGCGCCCGCGTTCGAGCCGCGAACTGCCTGGCGGCAGTTCGCGAGCCACTATCAGTTGTTTCGCGGCACACCTTCGGCGCTCTGGCTCGACCAGGTGTTCGCGCAAGTGTTCGGTCTGGAAGTGCGCCTGGAAGCGGCGACGGCTGACCTGTATTTCGATTCGATCGGCGCAGCGCTGCAGACGGCGCCGTTCCGTCCACGTGCGCTGTTCGAGCGATTCAACATCGAAGTGCTGGCGACCACCGAAAGCCCCACCGATACGCTCGCGGCTCACGAGGCGATTCGCAGCAGCGGCTGGCGAGGCCGCGTCATCAGCACCTATCGCCCGGATCCTGTCGTGGATCCCGAGCACGAGTCGTTCAAGGACGCCCTGCAGCAGTTCGGGAGCATGACCGGGCGCGACGTCTACTCGTGGCACGGCTACCTGCAGGCACACAGGGATCGCCGCGCTGCGTTCGCCTCCCTCGGCACGACGGCCACCGATCACGGCCATCCGAGCGCGGCCACCGCGGACCTCTCCGAAAGGGACGTGCAAGCTCTATTCGCGGACATCGTCTCGGGACGCTTCACTCCGGCACAGGC
Organism: Steroidobacteraceae bacterium; assembly: GCA_035552975.1. GTDB lineage: Bacteria > Pseudomonadota > Gammaproteobacteria > Steroidobacterales > Steroidobacteraceae > 13-2-20CM-66-19. The sequence continues at coordinate 6,223 of DATNEN010000085.1, read as the reverse complement.
TGAGTTGTTTCGTGCGCAGATGCTCACGGAGATGGCAAAGATGAGTGTCGAGGATGGGCTGGTGATGCAGATCCATCCGGGAGCCTTTCGCAATCACAACCGCCCGCTCTTCGAGAGCCACGGCCGGGACAAGGGAGCGGATATTCCGCAGCCGACCGACTATGTGCGCGCGCTGAAGCCTTTGTTGGATCGCTTCGGCAACCATCCGCGGTTGTCGGTGATCGTGTTCACCCTGGATGAGTCGGCCTACAGCCGGGAGCTCGCGCCCCTGGCCGGCCACTACCCGATACTGAAGCTGGGTCCCGCCTGGTGGTTCCACGACAGCCCGGAGGGCCTGCGCCGCTTCCGCGAGCAGACCACTGAGACAGCAGGGTTCTACAACACCGTAGGATTCAACGATGACACTCGCGCGCTGCTGTCGATTCCGGCGCGTCACGATGTGGCACGGCGGATCGACTGCGCTTTTCTAGCCCGCCTGGTCGCTGAGCACCGCCTGGAAGAGGACCAGGCCGCGGAGCTCGCCGTCGACCTCGCCTACAAATTGCCGAAGCAGACCTATCGGCTGTGAGCGCCGGGGAGGATTCGCTCGTGCGTCTCTTCTGTCATGTCGCGTTGGTGGCGATACTGGTCATGGCAGGTGCCTCCGCGGCGCGTGCGCAGGATACGCGCCGTGTCGTTGAGCCGCATATTCCCCGCGCCTGCGTGGTTCTACCTGCACGTCTGGCCGCCGTGGACGGCGATGTCCCGGTGCAGGCCGAGCACGATCTGGACACCGATCGTATCCAGCGAGCCATGGATCGCTGCCCGCAGGGTCAGGCCGTCGTCCTGCAAGGCGAGGGCAGCAAGCAGATCTTTCTCGCAGGTCCACTGACGCTCCGCTCGGGCGTGACGCTGGTCGTCCGTGCCAACACCTCGCTGGCCGCGTCGGTCGATCCGCGGGTGTACGACATCACTCCCGGCAGCTGCGGCGTTCTTGGCGAGCGCGGCCAGGGCTGCAAGCCGCTGCTCAACGGCCGCGGTGTCCGCGATAGCGGCATCATGGGCGATGGATCCATCGATGGTCGCGGTGGAGCCAGGATCCTCGGGACGAATGCGACCTGGTGGCAACTGGCGCATACGGCCAAAGTGCTGGACCGATATCAGAAGGTGCCCGGACTGATCGAGCTCGACGCGGTCCGCAACTTCACCCTCTACCGGATCACCCTGCGCGATTCGCCCGCCCACCATGTCGTGGTGCACAACTCCGACGGGTTCACTGCCTGGAGCGTGAACATCATGACCCCGGAGACTGCCCGCAACACCGATGGCATCGATCCGGTTTCCTCTACCAATGTCACGATCCGGCATTGCTACATCCATGCAGGCGACGACAGCGTCGCCATCGGGTCGCGGCCCGGCGCCGCCGCCGCACACATTTCCGTTCTGGACGATCACTTCTACGCCGGACACGGCATGTCCATCGGCAGCGGCACCGGCGGTGGCGTCAGCCACGTGCTGGTGAGGAATCTGACCATCGACGGGGCTCAGAACGGCATTCGCATCAAGTCCGATCCGAGCCGCGGCGGACTGGTACACGATGTCAGGTATGAGAACATCTGCATCCGCAACGTCACCAATCCGATCGTGCTCACGCCGCATTACACGAACTTCTCCGGAGAGCTGCTCCCGGAGTACCGCGACATCACCCTGCACGACGTGCACATCCTCACTCCGGGGGAGTACATCTTCGCGGGACTGGATGCGCAGCATGAGCTTGGGGTGCGACTGGATGGCGTGTTTGCCGAGGGCCTGAGCGAGTCGCACGTGCTCGCCGAGCATGCCGACGTTACCCTCGGACCGGCCGTCGGCAATCTGGTTCCGCAAGGGCCAGGCGTCACCTCGGAGCGAGCGGCGGCCAGTCATGCAGGCACGCCGTTGGCCTGCGCAACACGTTTCGTCGCCTTTCCAGCGTTGCGAGCGGCGCCCCGGCTCACGGTGGAGGTCCCACCCAGGGACAACACTCTGTACGTCGCTGCGGACGGGACCGGCGACTACTACTCCATCCAGCGCGCCATCGATGTGGCCCCATCCGGCGGAGCGGTCATCTCGGTCGCCCCGGGGACCTATCACGAAGTCCTGACCATCAGGAAGCCCAACATCGTGCTGCGCAGCCCGTACCAGGACGCCTCCCGAACGGTAGTGGTGGCCGACAGGAGCGCCGGCACGGCAGGGGGAACGCTGCAATCGGCGACCGTGAATGTGCTTGCCCCCGACTTCCTTGCCGAGAACCTCTCTTTCGAGAACGACTTCAATGCCAGTCATCCGCAGTTGCCGCAGGGCTCGCAGGCCGTCGCCCTGCTGGTGCGTGCCGACCGCGCCATCTTCGACAACGTGCGCGTGCTGGGCAACCAGGACACGCTGTATGCGGGCACTCCGGAGTGCGCCGCCACGGCCGGCGCCTGTCCTGCCGCGCGCCAGTATTTCAGTCACTGTGTCATCGCGGGCAACGTCGATTTCATCTTCGGCGACGGCAAGAGCGTGTTCGATCATTGCGTTATCCGCAGCACGCCGCATTCCATTGGCTTTATCACTGCCCAGAGCCGCAGCTCCAGCGCACAGGACTCGGGCTTCCTCTTCCACGACTGCCGGTTGGAGGCCGCGCCGGGAGTTGCGAACGTCTATCTGGGCCGACCCTGGCGTGCCTACGCGAGCGTGGTCTTCGCCAACACGTGGATGGATGCCCAGATCGTTCCCGCGGGTTGGCGCGAGTGGCATCCTGAGGAGACCCACTATCTCCCTACGGCGTTCCTCGCCGAATATCAGTCGAGCGGGCCGGGCGCGGATCACGCGCAACGAGAGCCGCACGCGGTGCAGCTGACCACGCAGCAGGCGCAGACATTCTCTCCGGAGGTTTTTCTGCGCGGCGGCGATGACTGGAACCCCGTAGGCGTGCTCCAGCGCCGACGCGCAGACGAGGCATCGCCGGTCGCGCCGGCTGGCTCGTCGACTCTCTCAAACCACTGATGCACGAGATTTTTGTCGCGCGCGAGACAAACGGTTGTGGCTGCTGGGCCACGCCTGGCGACCGATCCGTAGCGCTCACTTGCGCTCGCATACGATCAACAACGCTCAACTACGCGCGGTGGTGCGCGTTGTGCTCGATCCCGCCGCGCTGCCACGGGCCGCGTCACGCCCGGTTGCCGGGTCTTGCGGGCTCGCAGAGATATTGCTAACGTTTCTGCAACCGGTGTCATATGCTTTCTCAGGCCGGTTTCTGCGAAAAATAGCGACCTCGAGTGTTACCGGTAGCATCCACCGGCCGGGCGTGATGGAGGGGGATAATGAACACGAGCCATCGATTCAGGGGCGCCAGCAGCCTCGCATACGGCGCGGTGCGCGCTGTCCTGGCGCTGGGTACGATCCACGCCGGCGTCGTCTACGCGCAGTCTCAAAACAACACCACGGGCGCTGACGGATCGACGCGGCTGGCCGCCGCCGCTGCGCAAGACGACTCGTCGGCGTCGCTCCAGGAGGTCGTGGTGACCGGCTACCGCAGCAGTCTGGAACAGGCCCTGCAGCTCAAGCAGAACATGGCCGCCGAGGCCGACACCATCCTCGCGGAGGATATCGGTAAGTTTCCGGATCAGAACCTGGCCGAGTCGCTGCAACGCATTCCTGGCGTCGCCGTCACGCGCGAGCAGGGAGAGGGCAGGCAGCTCACCGTGCGTGGTCTCGGCCCGCAGTTCACGCGCGTGCGTATCAACGGCATGGAAGCGTTGACCACCACGGGCGGCCCGGACAACGAGGGCGGCGTCAATCGCACTCGCGCGTTCGACTTCAATATCTTCTCGTCCGATCTGTTCAACTCCCTCACGGTTCGCAAGACCTCCGAGGCATCCGTCGACGAGGGCTCCCTTGGCGCCACCGTCGACCTGCACACCGCCCATCCGTTGGATTACAACAAGTTCGTCCTCATCGGCCAGGCGAAAGCGAACTATAACGACCTGTCGGACACGGTGGGCCCGCAGCTCTCGGGCCTGATCTCGAACGTGTTCGCTGACGGCAAGTTCGGCGCCCTGGCTTCGCTCTCCTGGAGCAAGCGCGACTACCTCGACGCCGGGGACAGCACGGTGCGTTGGGATCAGGCGCAGGTGCTCAAGACCGGCACGAGCCCCCTGGGACCGTCACCGTACGGGTTCGCGTCCGTTCTCGGCACGGCCTGCACCGGGACAGCGGCGACCCTGCCGAGCGTGTGCCAGACGGCCGACTCCGCGTTGCATCCGCGCTTTCCGCGCTATGACTTCTACCAGGACGGGGAGAGCCGTTTAGGGATCACCGGCTCGTTGCAGTGGAAACCCAACGACGCAAACCTGTTCTCGCTCGATGTCCTGCACTCCTACTATCAGGCGTCGCGTCAGGAGCGGTATCTGGAGGCGCCGGGGCTTTCCGGCCAGGGAAGCTGCACCAAGCCGGCTTCCCAGACCAGCGTCGGGTGCATCAATGTCCTGGCCGAGAATATCGACAGCCAGGGCGTCATGAGGTCCGGCACGTTCAGCGGCGTCGACACGCGCGTGGAGGACAGGTACGACAGCCTGCACACGAATTTCAACCAGGCGACACTTGCGGGGCAGAACACGCTCAGCGACCGATGGAGCCTGGATGAAATGCTGGGCTATTCGCAGTCGCGTTTCGCCAACCCGGTGCAGACGACCCTTGGCTGGGACCAATACAACCAGAGGGTTAGCTACGACTTCTCCGGCAAGGTACCGTACCTGAATTTCGGCGCTGAGAACGTCGGTGCCGACGGTCCCTGGTTGCTCACGGAGGTGCGTGAGCGCCCCCAGACGACGACCAACAAATTCAAGAACGCAGAGCTGAACGCTCACTTCAAAGCGAGTGACAGTATTCGCCTGTCGAGCGGCGTGCAGTACAAGGAATATGACTTCAACGCGACTTCGATGCGGTTGGTGAACGGTGAGACGGTGACCGCGACCAACGCGTACGCCGCTCTGCAGAAGGTGCCCATCGCAAGCTACGCACAGGTTCTGAACTACCTCAGTGCCGCAGGCGTCAATCCGCCGTCCGGGAGCACCACGACCTGGGCAACGCCGAGTGTGGCGCTCGCGCAGAACGCTTTGGGCATCTACTCGAACAGTACGCTGTTCGCGGTCAGCACGGCCGGCGACCTCGGCAACAATGTGCAGGTCAAGGAGAAGGATCTCGGCGGCTATCTGCAGATGGACTTCCAATCGCAGCTGCTGTCGCGCGAATTGCGCGGCAACCTCGGTGTTCGCGTGGTCAAGACCGACCAATCCTCATTGGGCTACTCATCGACGCTGGTGCCCATCTCGGCCGACCACACTTACGACAATGTGCTCCCGGCGCTCAACGTGATCTGGTCCCTCACCGATCACTTCCTGGCGCGCTTCGCCTACTCGCGCGATCTGTCCCGGCCGAATCTGACGGATGTGGCCGCCAGCACCAGCGTCTCCGTCTCGGGGACCCAGTTCAACGTGAAGACCGGCAACCCGAATCTGCAGCCGTTCCTCACCAACGCGTACGATCTGTCGTTCGAGTGGTATCCGGCTCCCGGCACGCTGGTCGCGGTGGCTCCGTTCCGCAAGGACATCCTGCGCTCGGTGGTCTCGCAGGTCACGAACACGGTGTTCGACGGGAATCCGTTCGGCGTCCCTAATTCCCTGGCGATCGCGGCCTGCGGCTCGACCCCGGGCTGCAGCCCCAGCGCGACGTGGGCGTTCTCCGCTCCGGTGAACACCCCGGGAGGCGAGCTGAACGGCGTCGAGGTCAACTACCAGCAACCGTTGCGCTTCCTGCCCGGGCTGCTGAGCAACATGGGCGTGCTCATGAACTACACGTACGTGAGCTCGAGTGTCAGGTACGCGACCGGCGCGACGACGTTCGTGACCAACGAATTGCTGGGACTGTCGAAGGACACCGCCGGCATGACGCTCTACTACGAGGATCCCACGTGGAGCATCCGCGTCTCCGGCGCGTATCGCAGCCGCTATCTCACCCAGGTGCCGGGGCAGGAGGTGGGTACGGATGCCGACGGCTGGAACTCGACGTTCAATCTGGACGCGTCGCTGCAGTACAACCTGACGTCTCACTTCCGGGTCACCCTGGAGGGAGTCAACCTCACGGATCAGTTCGAAAGCCAGTTCAACGACACCTCCAGGAACCTGGTGACCTACTACCACCACACCGGACGGCAGGTGCTGTTGGG
>DATNEN010000084.1:0-8014 GCA_035552975.1 Steroidobacteraceae bacterium | reverse complement strand
GCGCGTGTGCTTCTCCAGCACGACCGTCTCGATGCCCTGCAGATGCAGCAGTTGTGACAGCAGCAGGCCCGAGGGGCCGCCGCCGATGATGGCAACCTGCGTTCTCATGCCTGTGTCGCAACCCCCTGTGCCATGGACTCTGCGGGCCCGCTGCGCGCACAGCGTTCCGCTGGCGCGTGACGGTAGGCAACCACAAGCGTATCTTCAATCCCGTCCCATCGATATCGATTATCATTGGGAGTGATATCTCGCCATGACCCGATCCTTCGACCTCAACCTGTTGCCGGTGCAGAGGTTCTCCCTGGTGATCAGCGACAGGTGGCTCCGCGATGTCGTCTCGAGCCTGTTTTCCGACGAGTCGGATGAGTGGCAGGGTTGATGAAGGACCGACTTTCAGAACGGTTGCAGCCTGGCAGGCGTGAACGTGTGACCGCGTGCCGCCGCCGCCGCGGCCGGGAACTCCTGGTCACAATGCTGCAGGGAAACCTTGTCAGACCACGCCACTGCGGAGAGGTGGCCCTGAATTTTCGGACGAGCTTCGCCGTACGCACCGGAATCGCCGGCCATGCACGCGAACTTCGCCGCCACGTTCAATATGAAGTCGCTCCTCGGATAGCGGCGCTGCAGCTCCAGGAGGCCCGCTCGCATCGTGGGCCAGTCCGCCAGCGACGCCCCGAACAGCGCCACATCGTCGTCCTCCAGCGACGCGTAGCTCCAATACAAGCGCGCATACTTCACCACATTGCGCTCCCCGCTGGGCTGGAATGAGACTTCGTCGATGAAGCGCTTGATCTCTTCCTGACTTCCCCCCCAGCGTGGCATGAGAATCCGCAACATTCTCGTATACAGAGGCCAGTAGTCCGGCCCTTCTACTGCGCCGCGGTTGAAGATCGAGCGTAACTCGTCACGCGTCTTGGATTCGTCCAGGCCCACGTCGAGCGACAGTTGGTACCAGATGGGGTTGGTGTTCGCTCGCGCGACCACCTCGCGCAGACTCACCGCCGCCATCTCACTCCGCTCCCCGAAGACGGCCCATTGCTGCGGACTGATCGACTTGGCGTAGCCGGTGCCGCGCGCCATCCAGGCCCATGACTCGAAGATCATGCTCTGCAGGAGCTCGGGATACACGGAGTCGGGAACACGCCGCCGCCAGTCGGCAGTCCGCCCAAGTGTCTGCAATACATCCGACGGGTGATAGTCGAACAGGTCCACCAGTCCACGGACGATCCCCTCGAGAGTGGATCCCCCGTCGGGCAAATCCCCGAGCGACTCCCGGGACTGCTCCATCCAGTGATCCAGCCGCTGATAGTCCCCGGACATGAAAAGCCTCTGGGCTCGACAACCCGCCGCCCGCCGTGCTGCCGGGCCGTCCGTCGCCGAGTCCCCCGAGGCCGGGGCTTTGCGCACCCGCGGCGGAGCCTCGACGCACTTCCAGCTCCGGCCCGTGATCCAGTTCGTCGCAGCGAGGACCCATGGACTGCTCGCCAGAGCGCGCGGCCGATGATCCAGGCGCGCCAGCAGCACGATACGCTCCGATCGTGCCACCGCGAGGTTGCTGTCCTGCTCGTATTTGCGGATATCGTTGAGCGCTGCCTGCTCGCCCCGAACGGCGGCGACTACGGCGCGCGCCCATTCCAGACGCAGTCGGGAATACTCAGCCGCCTCGGAGCCGTAGTCGCGCTCGTCGGCGGGCAGGGATAGCACCTCTTTCTTCAGTCGTGCGCTGGCGTCCTCCCAGAATGGCACGATTTCCTGTTCGAAGCGCTCACCCAGTGCCGCATCGCTGAGTTGGCCCGAGCCGGCCTGAAGGCCGATCTCTTGCCACTTGCGCAAATTCTCGGTTTCACCCGTGACGTACCACTGGTGGGAGCGCAGGTAACGCTCGGGGCCGGTGAGTTGATCGCCGAGGCCGATCGCCTGCCACACCGCTGCAAGCACGGCCACGAGCGTAAGCGACAACGCCGTTGCCAGCCGAGCGGCAGGAAAGCGCGCACGAGCCTCGGCCGTCAGCGGTCGAATCATGCACGTGCCGAGCATGAGCCCGCTGAGCACGCCGCCGACGTGGGCTGCGTTGTCGATGCCTGGGGTGAAAAAGCCTGCTGCGAGATTGTAGGCAGCGAAAACCAACGTGCTGATCCACAACGCAACGGGCACCCGCACCGCTATGCGGCTGCGCGCATGAACGGAGAAGATGATGAAGGCCGCAAAAATGCCGAAGATCGCGCCCGAGGCACCCAGACTCGCCCGACTCGGATCCCACACGATACTCGCCAGTCCCGACAGCACGCCGCATGCGAAATACAGCAAGCCGAAGACCCAGCTGCCGTACAATCGCTCCGTCAGCCTGCCGATGTTCCACAGCGCCCACATGTTGAGGAGCAGATGTGCAATGTTGCCGTGCAGGAACAGTGCCGTGACCAGGCGCCACCATTGGCCATGGAGGGTCAGCGGCGCGAAGTTCGTCCCCCAATCGACCGTTTGTGGCGCAGCCATGAAGTCGATACGCTTGGCGAGCAGCGCGGTCGAGGCGAACACGACGACATTGGCTATCACCAGGACGGGAGTGATCCACGAGCGGCCCACTTCTCTCAGCCTTGCATCGAATTCCCGAACCTCGGTCCAGCGTTCGAAGGAATGCGAGCGCACCTTCGGCAGGGCCTCTACGAGTGCGCTCGCCTGCTCGATCGATCCCGCCTGAAACTCGACGAAGCGGAATCGTCCCCACGGTGTCTGGAACCGAAACCGAACCCAGTCGCGCTCGCGGAGCTGCCCATCGCCTTGGATGACATCGCTGAGGTCACGCAGCGGAATGAACAGCTCGGTTCGTTGTCCGACACCGAGCCAGTTGCGTTGCCAGCCCGCCAGAACGATTTCTTGCGAGCGCATCTCGACGAATCCTTCCCCGTAGAGGGGTAGCCATCTGGACTTCGCCTCCAGCCAACCACGCAACCCATCGTGTGTCGTGAACCTGACGGCCTGGGGCGGCATGTCGTGGGGCGATTCCTGCAGCGGGGCACCCAGTTGTGAGGCCGAGCGCCGCCGCAACTCGGCCAGAAGGTTCGCGTAGTTGGTGGGGAAGGTTCCCTTGTCGAGGGTGAACTGGAGCTCATTCAGTTGCTCCAGGGAGTAGCGGGTGAAGTCAATGGAGCCGTCACGAAGCCCTTCGTGGCGCCCCCCGCTCACTTCTTGTTCGTCTTCCATAAACGACGCCGATCGTAGTGCAGGCGCGCGCAAAACTGAAGGCATCGAACCCACGCTCATGCGGTCCGGCCCATCATAAAGACAGCCCTAGCTGTTCGTTATAAGGCCTTGATTCAACACGACTGCGACTCGAAGACGATCCGTCAGCCGGAGACGTATTTCAGTCGTCTCAGCTAGCGCGCGGCGAAGCGCGACAGCACCTCGCCCGCCCACCCCATGATCGCTTTGGAGCGGATCTTCCAGACGCCATCGACCTTGGCCACGACGTCGCGAATGTGCCCGCACCAGTGCAGATGCGGCGGCGCGGGTGGGCGGTTGATCGTCGCCCACCCATAGGAGCGCACGACCCAATGGTCGGGCCTGCGCTGCGGATCCGGCTCGAAGACGAACTGAGCCATCTGGTGCTGGTGTCCGGGGAAATCCGGCCGCTGATGGAATTTCAGCACGAGCTTGCGGATCTCCGCCGGCCCCCTGCGGAACTCGATATCACCCCGGCTGGTCTCCTCGGTGACTTCGGCATCCTCGGTGAACAAGGCGACGTAGCCGTCGGTGTCGCCCGTGTCCAAAGCCCAGCTGTAGCGGGCATAGAGCTCGTAGATTTCGGTACGGTCCTGGGCGCTCGGCACCTGCATGGCTTTCTCCAGATCGGGCGATGCAGACAGACTAACCCATCGAGCCGCTCGGGCGCGCTGCCTCCGCAACCGCCCCACCGGTCACACCCACTACGCGGGGAGCCGTCTCGCGAATACCCAGGGCCACCAGGCCGCCGACGGCCGCAAGCCCCAACATGATCCACAGCGGCGCGGCCAACCCGACCCGATCAGCCGCAGCGCCGGCGATAAAGGGAGACAACGCTCCTCCGACCAGCTCGCCGGTCCCCATGCAAATCCCCAGAGCCGTGGCGATGTTCTGGGGCGCGACGCTCTCGGAGGGTATGGTTGCCATGAACAGGGGGAATACTCCGGTCACCAGCCACCCGACCACGAAAGTCGCAGCCACTGCCCAGGCGGACCCTTGGTAGTAGAGCGCGCTCAGCGGAAGCAGGACGGCGATCAGCGGCATCGCGATCATCACTCCGCGGCGGCCGATTCGGTCGGAGATCGCCGGAATGGCGGTGGAGGCAATCGTGGCGGAAATCCCCAACGAGCCCATGAGCCACTTCATCGTGCCGGGGTCGTAGTGCCGAACCTGTGTGAGGTACAAGGGCATGAAAGCCCAGCAGACCACCAGGTAGGACACCAGCAGGACCGACAGAACGGCGCACAACGCGACGTTGCGGTCGGTGAGCACTGCGCGCAACGATTCCGCCGAGAAAGTGCGAGCCCTGGCGGCGGCCTCGACGGGCGGGGGCGGAGCGCGAACCAGCCACGCCAGCAACAAGGCCAGGATCAGCCCGGGCGCGCCGGCGATGAAGAATGCATGCCGCCAACCGAAGGCCTGCGCAAACCCCACCAGCACCACCGGCGCCACGAACGAGCCCATGAAGCTGGAGCCGAATCCCTGCGCCACGCCCATTGCCAAACCGCGATGGCGCGCATCCACGTCGGCGGCAATCAGAGACTGGCTGAGCGGCATGATGCCGCCTTCGGCGATACCCATCAGCAGCCGCGTGCCCAGCAACACCGCGAAACTGGAGGCGATACCGGAGGAGAACGAGCACACGGAGAATGCGAGCGTCGCCAGAATCAACAATCTCTTGCGGGAGCCGGTCCGGTCGGACAGGACCCCGACGCCGAACGCAGCGATCGCCCACGTGAGCGACAGCGCGCTGGAAAGGACGCCGACCTGGGTGTTGGACATCCGCAGGTCCGGCTGGATGAACGGCATCAGAAAGCTCGAGGCGTTGCGATCGAACAGCACGAACCCGAAGTTCAGGCTCAGCAGCGCCGTCAGCACGATCTGATAGGCCACCGGCGCAGGCGCCGTCGTTGTGGCCATGGGCGGATGTCTCAATGAAACCCCCTTTTGCCCGCTAGATGGACCATCCTCCATCGACCGGGTAGGCCTGGCCGGTGATGAAGCTCGAATCATCCGAGGCCAGGAAGGCGACCAGGCCTGCGATCTCCTCAGCCTGCGCCAGGCGTTGCATGGGCTGCCGCGCCCGGAACTCTGCGAGTGTCTTCTCATAGTTTCCCGTCGCCCGCAGGCGCTGCTGCAGAGACGGTGTATCCACGGTGCCGGGACAGATGGCGTTGCAACGGATGCCCCGCCCGACGAAGTCGGCTGCGACGGACTTGGTGATGCCGATGACCGCAGCCTTGGTCGCGCCGTAGCAGAATCTGTTGGGTGCGCCCTTGAGGCTCGAAACGATCGAGGCCATGTTGATGATCGAGCCGCGCCCCCTGGCGAGCATCCCGGGCACGAACGCACGGATCATGCGGAAACAGGAGGTGACGTTGACCGAAAATCCCTGCGACCAGTCCTCCTCGCTGCAGTCCAATACCGTGCCGGAGGGGACGATGCCGGCACAATTGAACAACACGTCGACTTCCGGCAAGTCCCTTGCCAGTTCCCTCACAGCGCCCGCATCCGTCACATCCAGTCGGCGCATCTCCACCGCGGCCTCGGTACGCAGCGCGTCCAGACCACGAGTATCGATGTCGGTTGCAATGACCCGCGCTCCCTCGGACGCCATGCGAATCGCGCTGGCCCTGCCGATGCCGGCGGCTGCCGCGCTTACCAGCACCGTCCTGCCTTTCAATCTGTCGCTCACTGGCGCTTCTCTGTGGGGGAGATGAGCCCTCATTAGAACGTGGGCGCCGGTCCGGGACAAGCCGCCGCGCGGCGGCCGGCTCGCCGACCCGCGAGCGAGACTGGGCGCGGCCTGCTTACGCGAGCGCCGCAAACCCAGACGGCCATTGCCACTCGTTCAACGGCGGGCTCCGGTCTATGCTAGGAAACGATGGCTATCGAGTCCTCGAGCAAGGCCGGTCGGGATTGGCTCACGGACTTCTTCCCCGGCTACTTCGCCCTCGTCATGGGAACCGGCATCATCGCGGTGGCAGCCCATCTGCTGAGCTATCGGGTCATCGGTTGGGCGCTGTTCGCGATTGCCCTGGTCTCCTACGGGCTCCTGTGGCTCATCCTGCTCGCACGGCTGGCACGCTACCCGCGTAACGTGATTGCGGATTTCGCGACCCACGATCGCGGACCCGCTTTCCTCACCATCGTCGCCGCCACGGGGGTGCTGGGTAGCCAATTCGACACCTTCGGCGTGCTGACCGGCCTGTTGCCGCTGTTGTTCTGGTTCAGTCTGGCGCTGTGGAGTGTGCTGGTCTACGGCTTCCTCAGCACCGTCACGGTCGGCATCACCAAACCGGATCTGGAGCACGGCCTGAACGGCGCGTGGCTGCTGCTGGTGGTCGCCACCGAATCGGTGTCCGTTCTGGGGTCCTTGCTGGCGCTTCACGATGCGGCGCGGGACGCACTGGTGTTTGTGTCACTCGCCTTTTATCTGCTGGGGTCGATGTTGTATGTGCTGCTGTCGGCGCTGATATTCTTCCGCTGGGTGTTCCGCCCGATGTACCCGGAAGAGATGGGCGCTTCGTGGTGGATCAACATGGGCGCAGTGGCGATCGCGACGCTGGCGGGGGCGCAGCTCATGGCGCTGCCCGAGGTGGCCCATCCGCTGGTTCCCCTGCTGAGCTTCGTCGCCCCCTTCACTGTGCTCCTGTGGGCGACCAGCACGTTCTGGATTCCGTTGCTGGTGATCCTGTTCATCTGGAAGGAGATGCAGCGCGGACCGCGTGGCTATGACTCGGGCCTGTGGTCTGCAGTATTTCCGTTGGGGATGTACGTGGTCGCCACGCACGAATATGCGGCAGTCGCAGACCTGAAGTTCCTCGAATTCATCCCGCATGCGATGTTCTGGATCGCGCTGCTGGTGTGGACGCTGACGTTCATCGGAATGTGGGTGCAGTTGCTGCACCCACATAGACCTGCATGACCGAGGCGGCCGAGGTCAGGTACGAGCCCCTATCGGCAGGACGGTTCTGCCGTAGTCGGCATTGATGACTTCGGCTGCCGACAGGTACGCGGCCAGTGCCGCACACACCAGCCCCAGATATCCGCCGGCTTTGTGCAGCACGGCCGACGAGAGGAAGTCACCCGTGGCCAGCAGGAAGAAGGTTATCCAGAGCGTCAGGAATACCAACTGCAGTGCGGTGTTGTGGCGGAAGGAGGCAATCCACATATAGAAGGTGAATACACCCCACGCGAGCAGGTACCACGCGACGAACCCGGGAGGTGCGCCGCCGCCAAACACGTGGACGTAGGCAACGAACGACAGCCAGAAGGAGCCGTAGCTGAGAAAGGCGACCGTAGCAAAGGTGTTGCCACGCAGATACGAAAGAATGCCGGCGAGCACCTGGGCACCGCCGCCGAATGCCAACGCCATCCCCAGCACCAGCGGCATGGCTTCCTGGCCAAAGATCCCGGCGTTGATCAGGCTGAGCAGCCAGGTGGTCGCCGCAAAGCCGATCAATCCCAAAGGCGCAGGGTTTGCTTTGCTGTCCATGATTCCCCTCGTTGTGTTGTTTCCCGACCCCAGGGCGGAGAATCGCACAATCGCCGGCTCGCCGTCACCGGACCGGTGGGCGGCGCGGCGGGGGGAGCCGGCGGTGCCGCCGGGTGGCGCGTCCGGGGACCCGGCGGTGCGCGTCGGACCGCCGGGCGGCGCACCGGGAACGCCCCTGCCTCATCCATTTCAACCACTTACCACCCACGGCAGCCGCTCTCAGAAATCCGCGACCAGCGACAGTATGAAGCTGCGGCGAGGTAGGACATTGATCAGGTTGGGGCCGAGGACCGAAGG
>DATNEN010000083.1:0-7525 GCA_035552975.1 Steroidobacteraceae bacterium | reverse complement strand
ACGATCGGCGACATCGGCGGCGGCCTCGGACACCTGCTGAACGCCGTGCTCGAGCGCGCGCCGCAAGCTCGCGGGGTCCTGTTCGACTTGCCGCAGGTCATCGAGCACTCGCGCCGCCAGGGAAATCCGCGCGTCAGCTATGTCGGCGGAGACTTTTTCAAGGACCCGATTCCCTCGTGCGACGCCTACCTGATGATGACGGTCCTGCACGACTGGTCCGATGAGGAGTCGGTCGCCATCCTGAAGAACATCAAGGCCGGCGCTCCTCCCGCGGCCAAAGTGTTGATCCTCGAGGGCGTGGTTCAGCCCGAGGCGCACAACAACTTCCTCCTGGATCTGGACATCGAGATGCTCGTGATGACCACCGGGCGCGAGCGCACGCGCAAGGAATGGAGCGCAGTGATCGCAGGCGCCGGCATGCGGCTCACCCGAGTCATTCCGGCAAGTGGATGGACTTCCATCGTGGAGGCGGAGCTCGCGTAGTCGCCGCGCCGGCAGGCGCCCGCAACTTCGCTTCGCCACGCCGGCAGACGCATGCGCCACGGCGGCAGACACCCGCGACTTCGATTCGCCTTGCCCGATAGCCGGGGTGGGCCGGAAGACTCGCCTCGCCCGATCGCGGCGGCCTGCCCTAGCTCGCGCGCAAGGCCGTTGCGACCGGCACTTGCGCGGCCCGCAGCGCCGGCAACGATGCGCCGATCAGGCCGATGGCGACGGCCCAGATCACGCCGTTGACGACGAGTGCGGATGTCACGGTGAGCTTGAACACCAGACCCTGCACGTCCACCGCGTTGCCACTGAACGCGAACCATGCGATGAGAGCGCCCAGCAGCGCTCCCGGCAGTGCGAGAACGATGCCTTCCACCAGCACGGAGATGATGATGGGGCCGCCTCCGAAGCCGATCGCACGCAGCGTCGCAATTTCGCGCCGCCGCGCATCGACCGAAGCGTAGAGGCTGTTCAGCGCCCCGAAGACCGCACCGCTGCCCATGACCGCGCCGATGAAGTAGGCGACGAAATCGACCAGCGTGGTCAATTGACCGAATTGGTCCTTGTTGTACTGAGCCCCGGTTTTCACATCCAGGGCGACCGCCGGATTGTTGATGAGGGAGTCCTTGAACGCCCCGAACGCAGCATCGGAGGTCAGAGTGACGGTGGCGATCTGATAGGTATTGAGCCCGAATGCGGACATGACCGTCTCGGCGTCGGCTCGCAGCGCGCTGTCGCCGATCGTGTCCAGGCCGGCGAACACGCCCACGATGGTCCACTCGGTGCCGCGCAGATTGAGGTGGCTCCCGAGCTGCATGTTCTTGTACTGCTTCGTGATCGGCTCCGGGACCGTCAGCTCGTGCAGCCCCGGCCGGTATTGCCTGCCGGCGACGAACTTTATGTAGGACTGGGCGACGAACACTCCGGGAGAGAACCCCGCGAGAAAGGTGTTGGCGCGCTTGCCGTCCTTCTTGATGGCATCGACACTCACGACCGTCGTCGCCACCACCCACGGCTTGCCATCCGTACGCTTGACACCCGGCGCGTTTTCGATGACCGCCAGATCCTCACGCTTGATCACGCTCTGCAGCGCGTTGGTCGTACCGCGACTGAGAACCACCGCGGTGCTGCGACTGTTGGCGGAGTTCTGGCCGGTGAAGATCTCGGCACCTTTGCCGACGGCCAGCAGCGACACCAGCACACCCACTGCGGTCGTCACCCCGACGACCGTAACGAGCGATGACCCCCGTCGTTGCTTGATGCTTGCGAGCCCTGCGGAGGTGAGCGCGAGTGTCTGCCGAAAAAAGCGCACGTGACCTCCCCTTACCGGTCTGCGAGAGCTTCGGCGACCTGCAGCCTCAGGCCCCGCCAGGCGGGGACCGCGCTGCCGATCAGCGCCAGCAGCACGGCGAAACCTGCGCCGGCGATGAGGACGATGGCCGGCATCGTGGCGATGCCGATCAACGCCCGGGCTTTGGGAAGCAGCAGCGAGGCAACCCCAAGCCCGATGGCGGCGGAGAACAGGCAGAACGCGATCGCCTCGGTGAGAATGAGTGTCATGACCAGGCCGTCGCCGAAGCCGACGGTCTTGAGCACCGCCAGCTCTGCGGTCCGCTCCCGAATCGACTGCATCATCAGGGCACTGGTCGCGAACAGCAGACCGAAGAACACCGCTCCGATGATGCCGCGCACGATGAAGTCGAGGTCCGCCACGCGGCGGATCTGCGAGGCCAGCAGGTCCCCTTCCGACTGGGTACGTGTCTCATGCGAGGAGTTCGCAAAGGCATTGTCGATCGCGAGGCCAACCTCACCGGCACGGGCGACGCTTTCCGCGAGGAGGATGTAGACCATCGCCGTATCGCGCCCCGCAAATCTGGCCTCGTTGACATAGTCATAGTTCACGAAGGCCCGCACGGGGTCATCGTCGGGCACGCTGAAAATGCCTACGATGTCGAACGTCCAGGAGGTGGCGCCGTCCTTGCGCGGAGGCCCGGTCACCGTGAAGCGGTCCCCGACCTTCAGGCCGTAGCGCTTGGCAGCCCCGGTGCCCAGGATGGCCCCCGTGCGAACGGCTTTCAGCGCCGCGACCTGCGCAGGGTCGACGGTGGTCTCGGAGAGGATCTTGAAAATGGATCCCGCATCGACGCCCGAGATCAGGATGTTCTGTCCGGGGCGTTGATATTGTCCGTTGAACTGCGTCAGCGGGGTCACCTCCTTGACGCCGGGAGTCTGCCGCACCCGCGGCAGCAGGCTGATCGGCAGAGTATCTCCAAGGGAGACACCGCTGGTCACGTACAGTCTATCCGCGTGCGCCTTGGCGATGGCCTGCTTGACGCCGGAGTTCAGGCCTTGCAGGAGCCCGAAGAGCAGGAACGCGCTCGCGATCTGCAGAAGCATCAGCAGCGTGCGGCTCTTCTTGCGCAACAACCCGGCCCATATGAGGGGCAGATACTTCACGCCTCGCCTCCCGTCCGCGACACCGCCGCACGAACTGTCCGGTGCGCTCCCAAGCGATGGAGATCAGGCAGCGCAGGGGACCGGGAGGATTGTACGCCCGCCGGGACGGCCTCGCCCATGGACGTGCCACGTCCGGGCGCGCAGTCCCCACAGCCTGGCGCAGCCGGCCTGCCGCCGCCCGTGCAGGCGGACGGCGGCGGCAAGATTGCTACGCGCGAATCACTCCCAGCCGCTCGGGGAGTTGTAGGGCGCGGTGAAGCCCATCGCTTCGATCTCGTGGATCTGGCCGCCCCAGATCTTGAAGATGTGCATCGCCGGCAAGTCGAAGGGCTTGTAGTCCATCTTCATGACATCGCGATTCGGATCGTTGAGGATCTTGAACTCCTTCTGCGTCATCGCGTGATGGAAATGCGAGAAGCCCAGCGCAAGGCCGGTCTGCTCGTCGGCGACCTCGACGCGGCGGTTGTCGATCACCGTGATGTATTGAAAGGTGCCGGAGTTGATCTGGCCGGTGCAGTCCTGCAGACCCACCAGGCTCGGCGGGCGCACGGGCGCGCCGGGGATGGTCGGTCCGGTGGCAACACCGCCGGAGGGGGCGGTTCGGATGCCATTCTCGTGGCGCTCGCAGTCGGGGGCGAAGGGGGCGAGCGAGCCGTTGTTGTTGTCGAGCGCGTCGTAATAAGACTTGGCCATGTGAACCAGGCGGCCGCGGGAGTCGCGGTATTCGTAAGGCACATCCATCAGGATGCCCGGCCGCGGCTTCTGCAGATTCGCCATGAAGGCCTCGCGCGGCACGGCGATCATGTGCTCGGCTTCGACGATCTTGCCGTCCACCAGCTTCAGCCGGAAGCCGACCTGCGCCGGCTTGCCGTCCGACTGCATCATGACCATGCCGCCGACTTCCTGGGAGGTGGTATCGGGCACCAGGATCTTGAAGTCAGTCGGGCCGGCCGTAGCGCTCTTCCATAACCCCTCGCCCGGCGCGATGCGCTTTGCGTTCTCGACGGTCTTGATGTCCTTGGCCAGCGGCACCTTGTGCGGATCATGCGCGACCAGCGCGGCGAGGTAGTTGTCCGCGAGCGTCTCGAGGCAATCGCGGTCGCAGGTCTTGGGCGCGGGCGCCTTGGTGGCCGCGTGTGCCATGCCGCAGACGAGCACCACAGCACTCAACAGCAGCGTGCGGTTTCTGATCATCGTGAGCCCCCTTCCGGTCGCTTGTTGTAATGGCGACGCGCATATCTTCTCTCATTTGCCACGGTCTGCGTACCTGACCCGAGGTGCGCTCCCCTCATTCCGGCACCCTGCCGCCACTGTGTGGATGGCAGCCGCAGGGATCGCAATCGCGACGGCGCGAGCGCATGGCTCCAGCGGGTGCTGGCAGTGCTAGTGTCCGCGTGCGTGTCGGAAGCCATGCGTTACACTGCGCTCTGTGCGTCGCGCAATCTTCCAGGTGCATCTGTGGAGCGGAATCGCTCTGTCGCTTTACATCCTGGCGATCTGTGTCTCCGGCAGCGCCATCGTCTTCCGGCGCGACCTGGACAAGGCCCTCTGCCCTCCCAAAGTGTCGGTGCAAGTGGGCCCGCACCGTCTGTCGACAGCCGAGCTGACGGCCAAAGCGCTTGAGCGTTACCGCAGATTCGATCCCAGCCAGATCAAGATCCGCAGTGCACGGGCCTTGAATGCGCCGGTCGAGATTTTGTTCTCTGGCCGCGGCGTGCAGCTCGACCGCCTCTTCGACCCGTACACCGGCGAGGACCTTGCCGATGCGATCGGCTGCGAGCCGCCCTTCGTCACCACCCTCGCCGCCTTTCACGACCATCTCGGAGTCGGTCAGACGGGGCTGCTCGTCAATGGATTGGGTGCGCTCGCCGTGACCTTGTTGGTGGTGAGCGGCGCGATCGTGTGGTGGCCCGGCAAACGCCATCTGTGGCACGCCATGACGGTGAGGACGAATGTGTCCGCGCACCGCCTGATGCGCGAGCTGCATGGCGCGCTCGGATTCTGGCTGGTGCCGCTGGTCCTGCTGTGGACCCTGACGGGCGTCTATTTCGCCTTTCCGCGGCCCTTCAACGCCCTTGCCGATGACATCGACGCGGCAGGTGTAGCCCCGCTGTCAGTCGACGATGCCATTGCGGCAATCGTTCGGCTGCACTTCGGCAGAGCGTTCGGGCAGGGGATCGAGGTGTTGTGGGCGGTGCTCGGCCTGCTTCCCGCGGCGCTGGTCGTGACCGGCGTCATCACCTGGTGGCATCGGGTCGTCCGCAAGCGGACGCGCTGACCCCAGGCCGCATCGCATCGTCGGACGCAACGGCCCCAGGCCGGATCGCGTCGTCTGCTAGCGGACGCACTGGCTCAGCGGCGCCTGGGACGGCGCACCACCCTCACCTTCCCGCTGCTGCCGCCACCGCAGAAAAACTCATCGGCACCGTCCGACTCGAGCCCGGACACGCCCGTGCCGGCGGGCATCTTCAGGCTGTCGAGCACCTTTCCGGTACGCGGATCCAGCCGCCGCAGCTCACTCTCGTCGCCTTCCCATGTGGCGTGCCACAGCTCGCCGTCGACCCACGTCACGCCAGTGACAAAGCGATTGGACTCGATCGTACGCAACACCGCCCCGGTTTGCGGATCGACCTGATGGATCCTGCGGGCCCGATACTCCCCCACCCACAGCGTCCCTTCGGCCCACGCCAGCCCCGAGTCGCCGCCACCGCCGGGGGCCGGGATCGTGGCGAGCACACGCCCGCTCTTCGGGTCGACCTTCTGGATTCGATCCTCGGCGATCTGAAACAGGTGCTGGCCGTCAAACGCCGTCCCGGCATGCGAAGCCACGTCGATCGAGCGCAGCAGCTCGCCGTTGTGGGGGTCGATCGCGCACAGCTTCTCGCCGCTCGCCACCCAGACTTGCCGGCCATCGTGGGTGACCCCGTTGACTCGCTCCACCCCGGGAAAGGGCCCGTACTCGCGCAGGACTTCGGCTGGCTGACTCACGCATCCATCCTAATCGCTCGGCAGCGGCGCAGGGAGTAACAAAGTCGTCGCGAATCCCGGCAAGGGAGGAGTCATCCAGCGCCGCGAACGCGCGCGACCGAAAGACTGCACCTTGCCCGTCGCGGCCAGCGAATCGAGCGCGCGCTGTACGGTCCGCTGGCTAGCCCCGAGCGCCAGCGCCAAGGCTGAGCTGGACCACGATTCTCCGTCGGCGAGGAAGGCCAGCACTGCCGCATGTTCCTCTTCGACCGGCCTGGCAAGCACGCGGACCTCGAGTGCGCGGTGCGGCACGAGCGCAAACCCTTCTTCCGTCGCGCTCACGGCCGCCACGTCCCGGAGTAACGTGCGCAGGCGCCCGATCTCCACGCGCAAGCGAGCACGATGCGATTCGTCAGCGCGCTTTGCACGAAATGCACGTGCGATGAGAGTTCGCCTGGGGACGTCTGCGGGCCACGCTTCTGCCAGATCGCGCACCAGCGCAAACAACACTGGGCGCGTTGCGAGGGAAACAGTCGAGCGCGTGTCGCGAACGACGTACCGGCACGCATCTATGACCAGCGCTCTCGAAGCCAGCAGCGTTTCAACCTCCTCGAGCAGGAGCAGTCGTTCGCCACCGCGCTCGATCAGGCGCGCCGCGGGTGCAATTAGAACCTGCAACGCGCTTTCGACCTCCGCCGTCAGTGCTTGAATGCCCGCACGCCGCGAGGCGTCCTGCGCACGAGCCAGGGCTGCACGGGCCTTTTGCGTCTGGATGCGCCGGATGGCGATTCCGGCAACGACCAACTCATGTGCGGCGCGCAGGGCCGGTGGGAACGGGGCGGGATCGAGGTTCGCCAGCTTGCGCTCCGCCTCGTCGAGGCGGCCAATGAGTACCAGGCGCCTGACCTCCAGATACCGCGCGTGCGCTGAGTTGACACGGTCACCATGCTGCTCGAGCGTCGCGCGCGCGAGGTCGAGGGCCTTTGCCGGCCAACCCAGGTCGCGAGATGCAAGAGCGACCTCCGCTTCCGCGACTACACATCTTGCACGGGCCACAGCCTCTTTCGGGCCGAAGGCGCGAACGGCGCTGCGCAGGAGCGCCTTCGCCCGAGCGAGATCGCCGAGTTGCGCCATCGCAATTCCCCGAAGCGCCAGGGCGGGAGCGTCGTCGCGCAACGCCACGCGCTTCAAGGCGCCAAGGGGATCACCTACTGCAAGTGCACGCGCCGCGGCAGTGATGAGAGAGTCCATGCCGCCCGGTCCGCGCCCGTCAGATCTTCATCGTCAGATCCACGTCGCTCCCGATCGGCACGGACAGATAGCCGGAACCCGGAGAGCGCACGACGGTGAGGTAATCCGGAGACATATCGGCGTTGTCGGCAACGATCATGGCACCGGATCGCAGGCGCGGCGCGAGCATCGCGAGCACCGGCGCGTAAAGGGACTTGGCTCCATCGAGCAGCACCAGATCGATCGCATCCGGCAGGTCGCGCGAGAGCGTCTCCAGCGCATCGCCGGCACGGATGTCCACGAAATCCGCGACCCCGCCGGCAACCATATTCTCTCTCGCGCGCGTGACCTTCGAGGGTTCGAACTCGCTACCGATGACGCG
>DATNEN010000082.1:0-8784 GCA_035552975.1 Steroidobacteraceae bacterium | reverse complement strand
CTCGGATACAGCCAACTGGTCCAGCAGGGCTCGACAACGGGAGCGTTTCTCGTGCGCGCGGCGTTCTCCCGGAATCTCACGCAGCGTTCGCGGATCACCCTCACCGGCGGAGAGGAGTATTCGGACAGCGCTGAATTCTTTCAGTTCGGACAAGCGACCTCCGGTGCGGCCGCCGGTTATGGCAACGGCATCATCGCGGCCGACCCCTTGCGGGCGCGCTATGTCTTCCTCGACTGGGCAACCAACGCAAGCCGCGTGACACTGAATGTGGACCCCAGCTACCGCCAGGAGAGACACCAGACCGAGACCGCGCTCAATGTCGATCGGATTGCAGTGGCTTTCGGGGTGAGTTATCGCCTCTCGCCGCGCACTCAGGTCAGCCTCTACGATAGCCTGCGGAACGATCGTTTCACCGCAATCGGGGAAACCGCGCGGGAAAACGCCATCGGCGCGCGCTATCAGTGGCAGTTCGGCAGAAGGCTGGCGCTCAGCATTTCGTACGAGCATGACGATGGCAGCGGAGATACTCCGGGGATTCGCTATAACGCCAATACCGGGTCCATCTCGCTCTACTACACGGGCGCCGGCGGTGGCGGGACGGTCACGCGACCCGTAGGCGGCTTTGGCGGCGCGACCGGCGGAGTTCGGCAGTGAGCGGGAGCCTCCTTGCAGCCGCCGAGCCCCACTCCCAGGTGGAGCAGAGGCACTGCAAGGTCGAGCCCATCGGCGATGAGGACGCCGGCCTGTGGGATGCCTATGTGCAGTCACGTCCCGAGGCCGCCGCTTATCATCGCTATGGCTGGCGTAAAGTCATCAGGGGCGTGTTCGACCGAGAGACCTACTATCTCGGCGCCCGCGGCGCGCACGGAGAGCTGTGCGGCGTTCTGCCGCTGGTCAGATTGAAGGGACTGGTCGTCGGTGACGTGCTCGTGTCCCTGCCGTACTTCACTTACGGTGGTGTCGTGGCGAGCCACGCCGCCGCACAAAGCGGCCTCGTGCAGGCTGCCTGCGATCTTGGCAAGCGGCTCGGAGTGGACCACATCGAGCTGCGCCACCGCTCCAATGCCTGTCCGGCTCTGCCGGCGAGGACCGACAAGGTGTCGCTGCTGCTGGACTTGCCTGCCAGCGCCGCGGAGCTCAACAAGGCGCTCCCTGCCAAGTTGCGCTCACAGATCAAGCGTCCCCAGCGCGAAGGTGTCAGCGCCGTCAATGGCGGCGAGGAGCTCCTCGAGGAGTTCTATCGCGTGTTCGCAGTCAACATGCGCGATCTGGGCACGCCCGTCTACCCCCGATCGTTCTTCGCCGCGGTGCTGCGCGAGTTTCCCTCGGAGACACGAGTATTCGTCGTGCGCCATGCGCAAGGGCCCGTTGCGGCGGGACTGGTGCTGGGCCACGGTTCGGCGCTCGAGATCCCCTGGGCGTCCTCGCTTCGCAACTTCAACGCACTCGGTGTGAACATGCTGCTCTACTGGAGCGTACTCGAGTACGCCTGTGGGGCGGGCTATCGCCGCTTCGATTTCGGCCGCAGTACCGTGGACAGCGGCACATTCCGCTTCAAGCGCCAGTGGGGCGCGCAACCCGAGCAGCTGCACTGGCATTACTGGCTGCGCGGTGGCGGCGCGCCGCCGGTGCTGAACTCCTCGAACCCCAAATTCAAGCTGGCCGTGAGTGCCTGGCAGCGCCTGCCGTTATCCGTCGCCAACCGGATCGGTCCCATGCTGGCGCGGAATCTTCCCTGACATGTGCGGGGTCGTGGGCATCGCCCGCACCGCGGGCTCTGCGCCGCCCTCGCCGGATCTGGTCCGGCGTATGGCCTCGGCGATCGTGCACCGCGGGCCGGACGACGAGGGCTTTCACGCCAGCGAGCGCGCCGTGATCGGCATGCGCCGTCTGTCGATCATCGATCTGGCCGGCGGCCATCAGCCGATCGCCAACGAAGATGAGACTCTCTGGCTGGTGTGCAACGGGGAGATCTACAACTTTCGCGAGCTGCGCACGGAGCTGATCGCGCGCGGCCACCGGTTCCGGACCGGGAGCGACGTGGAGGTGCTGTTGCATCTTTACGAGGAGCACGGGGATCGCTTCCTGGAGCACGTCTCGGGCATGTTTGCCGCTGCGCTGTGGGATGAGCGCCGCAAGCGTCTCATCGTGGCGCGCGATCGCCTCGGCATCAAACCCGTCTACTACATCGAGGCTCGCGGCTCGCTCGCTTTCGCGTCGGAGATGAAGTCGCTCCTGGAGATCCCCGGAGTGGATCGGGAGCTGGACCGCGATGCTTTGCGCGAATACCTCACGTTGGGCTACACCGTAGCTCCGCGTACGTTGTTCCGCAGCATCCGCAAGCTGCCGCCGGCGTCGGTGCTGGTGTGGGACGAGTCCGGCCTGAAGATCCAGACCTACTGGGAAATTCCCGACACCGTGAGATCGGATCTGGATTCCGACGCGTGGGTCGAGATCATTCGCACCGAGCTCGATCGAGCCGTGCGCGAGCACATGGTGAGCGACGTTCCGATCGGCGCCTTTCTTTCGGGCGGTTTGGATTCCAGCGCAGTGGTCGCGCTGATGTCCCGGTACAGTGATCGTCCCGTCAACACGTATTCGATCGGCTATGTCGGGAAAGGAGCGGCCAGCTACTACAACGAGCTGTCATATGCCGCGACCGTGGCGCGCCGCTTCGCCACGCACCACACCGAGATTCCCGTGGAACCCGACGTGGCCACGCTGCTTCCAAAGCTCCTCTGGCACGTCGAGGAGCCTATCTCCGACAGTGCGATCATCACCACGTTCCTGGTTTCCGAGCTCGCGGCGAAGAGCGTCAAAGTCATTCTGTCCGGCGTCGGCGGCGATGAGTTGTTTGCCGGGTATACGCGCTACCTGGGAGAGCACTACGGGCGGCGTTATCGGCTTCTGCCGACGTGGATGCGCCGCGGCATCATTCAGCCGCTGGCGCGCCGTTTGCCCGCGGGTCGGCAGAGCCGACTGATGGACCTCGCCAGGTACGCCCGCAAGTTCATTGACAGCAGTGAGCTTTCCTGGAGCGGGCAGTACCGCAGCTATATGGAAATCCTCGCCCGTGAGCAGGCCGATGCGCTGTTGCGGGGCGCCTCCGGCGTTGCCGAGGACGGCTTCGAGCGGATCGCGCGCGAACAGAGCTCTCCGGATTCGCTTTTGCGGCTGCTGCGGCTGGATGCCCGCACGCAGTTGTCCGAGGACCTGCTGCTACTCACCGACAAGATCACGATGGCAGCTTCGATCGAGTGTCGTGTTCCGTTCCTGGATCATCGTCTGGTGGAAATCGCGGGAGGCATTCCGGAGTCGATCAAAATGCGTGGCGGCGAGCCCAAGCACATTCTGCGTCGCGCGCTGCAGGGCATTGTCCCGCAGGAGATTCTCGAGCGCGGCAAGCGCGGCTTCGGCGCCCCCGTCGGCAGTTGGTTGAAGGCCGAGCTCAAACCCCTGCTCGAGGAGCTCCTGCATCCCGATGTCGTCGCCGCGCGTGGACTGCTGTCTCCGGAGACCGTCCGCGCCCTCATCCGCGATCACGATGCGGCCCGCGAAGACTATTCCGATCTGCTGCTCGTCCTGGTGAATCTCGAGATCTGGTGCCGGCTGTTCCTCGACCGCCGCAGCGTGGCTGATGTGAGCGCCTCGCTGACGGGGCTGGCGGAGGTCGCATGAGCGGCAACCTCGTGGCCGCCTCGGGCGAGAGCGCCCTGAGCCCCGGCGCGCACGGCCGCCCGCTCATCGCCCACATCGTGTTCCGTTTCGACTACGGCGGCCTGGAGAACGGGCTGGTCAATCTGATCAACGGCCTGCCTGAGCGCGACTTTCGCCACTGCGTCATCGCTCTCACGGAGGCCTCCGAGTTCCGCAAGCGCATCGCTCGGCCGGATGTCGAGGTGCATCAGCTGCGCAAGCAGCCGGGCAAAGACCCTGGCGCGTACTGGCGGCTCTACAAGCTGCTGCGGACGTTGCGCCCCGATGTCGTTCACACGCGCAATATCGGCACCCTGGACTGTGCCCTGGTTGCGCTGCTGGCCGGAGTGCCGGTGCGCATTCACGGGGAGCATGGGTGGGACGTGCATGATCCGGATGGCACATCGCGAAAATTCATCGCGATTCGCCGGCTGTTCGGGCGGTTGGTGCATGGCTTCGTCGCCGTCTCGAGCGATCTGGAGCGGTGGTTGCAAGAGCGCGTGGGCATTGCCGCTCACAAGGTGCGCCGCATCTGCAACGGCGTGGATACGGCGAGATTTGCACCTGGCGGAGTCCGCCTGCAGCCTCCGTCATGGGCGCCGCTGACCCAGGCGAGCGTCGTCATGGGGAGCGTCACACGATTCAGCGAGATCAAGGATCCGTTGAACACCGTTCGGGCGTTCATCACGGCGCGCGAGCGCCTGTTGCAGAGCGGAATCGACCTGAGGCTGATCATGGCCGGCGACGGCTCATTGCTGAGCGCGGCCCTCCAGATTGTGCGCGATAGCGGCCACGCGGCGGCAGCGTGGCTTCCGGGCAGCCTCGAGGATGTGCGGCCGTTGCTGTCGGCGCTGGATTTATTTGTTCTGGGATCGCGTCGCGAGGGGATTTCCAACACGGTGCTCGAGGCGATGGCCACGGGTCTGCCGGTGATTGCCTCCCGAACTGGGGGGAATCTCGAGCTCGTACAGCCCGGACGCACTGGCGAGCTGGTCGAAGTCGGCGATTCACGCGCCCTCGCCGATGTCGTCGTCGCGTATGCCAGCAATCCGGCACTACGGAAACAGCACGGGACGGCCGCGCGCGAGCGCGCGGAACGCGAGTACTCGCTGGCCCGAATGCTCCGCGACTACGACAATCTGTACCGCGCGCATTGCAAGCGGATGGGAGTGTTGGCCTGATGTGCGGCATCACTGGAATCGTGGATCTCGCGGGCCGGCGGCCAATCGATGAGCGCGTGCTCAGGCGCATGAACGGCTCCCTCAGTCACCGTGGCCCCGACGGTGACGGTTTTCACCTGGAGCCGGGGGTGGGCTTCGGCCACCGCCGGCTCTCCATCATCGACCTCGAAGGCGGCAAGCAACCGCTGTACAACGAAGATCACACCGTCGTGGTGACTTTCAACGGCGAGATTTTCAATTTCATGGAAATCGAGGCCGAGCTCGTAGCGCGCGGACACGTGTTCCGCACGCGCTGCGACACCGAGGTCATCGTGCATGGTTGGGAAGAGTGGGGCGAGCGCTGTGTCGAGCGCTTCAACGGCATGTTCGCCTTCGCAGTCTGGGACCGCAACAAGGAGTCGCTGTTCCTCGTACGCGATCGCCTCGGTGTAAAGCCGCTGCACTATTGCGAGCTGCCGGACGGCCAGCTGGTGTTCGGCTCCGAGCTCAAGGCCGTTCTCGCCCATCCGGGAGTGACCCGCCGTATCGACCCGACGGCCGTGGAGGATTATTTCGCGCTGGGCTACGTGCCCGATCCGCGGACGATCTACTCCGACGTGAAAAAGCTCGAGCCGGGTGGGATGTGGACGCTGTCCCGCGGTAAGCCGCGCACGAAACCGGTCCGTTACTGGGACGTGCCCCTGACGGGTACGCGAGCGCTGCCCGGGTCGGAACAGGATTGGGAAGTCGAGCTGCGCTCGCGCCTGAAGGCGGCGGTGCAGAAGCGGCTCATCTCGGACGTGCCGCTCGGGGCGTTCCTGTCCGGTGGCATCGACTCGAGCGCGGTCGTCGCCATGATGCGCGAGATCGGCTCCAACGACATTCTCACCTGCTCGATCGGTTTTCGCGAGCCGCGCTACGACGAATCGCGCTACGCGAGGATGGTGGCTGACGCGAAGCACACCGATCATCGCAGCGAGATCGTGGAGGCTTCCGACTACGGCGTCCTGGACCAGCTCGGGGGCATTTATGACGAGCCGTTCGCCGACAGCTCCGCGATTCCCACCTACCGGGTGTGTGAGCTGGCGCGGCGGCATGTGACCGTGGCCCTCTCCGGAGATGGCGGCGATGAAAATTTCATCGGCTATCGGCGTTACCGGCTGTTTGCTGCGGAGGAAGCGGTGCGCAGCCGGATACCGGCGCTCGCGCGGCGCGCCCTGTTCGGGCCGCTGGGGCGTTTCTATCCCAAGCTCGACTGGGCGCCACAGGTGCTGCGCGGGAAGACGACGTTCCAGGCGCTCGCCCGCGGAACGGTGGACGCCTATCTGCATGGGGTCTCGATCTCTTCGGACGACGTTCGCGCCGGGCTGTTCTCGGAGTCGTTCCGGTCGCGGCTGCAGGGCTACAACGCCCGCGAGGTGTTCCACGGGCACGTGGCCGGCAAGCACTTCTCGGACCCGCTGGCGATGGTGCAGTACCTGGACTTCAAGACCTACCTGCCCGGGGACATTCTCACCAAGGTCGATCGGGCGAGCATGGCGCACAGCCTGGAGGTTCGAGTACCGTTCCTCGACTACCAGTTCGTCGAGTGGGTGGCGCAGCTGCCTTCCAGCGTGAAGCTCAAGGGCGGGGAGGGTAAGCGCATCCTGAAGGAAGCCTTGCGGCCGCTGCTGCCCGAGGAGGTGCTGTTCCGCCGCAAGATGGGTTTCGGGGTGCCCATGGAGCAGTGGTTCAGGGGCTCGCTGCGCGAGCACCTGGCGCATACCGTGAGCGGACAGCGGCTGGCGGACAGCGGAATCTTCGAGCCACGCGCGCTGCGCAAGCTGATTGCCGAGCACGACTCGGGCCGGCGCGACCACAGTGCCGTGTTGTGGTCGCTGCTGATGTTCGATGCGTTCCTCAAGGTCGATGCGGGCGAGGCTGTCGAGCCCCAGGCTCGCAACGGACGCGGCGCCTTGGATGCCGATCGCAGGGATGCCTCCAGGTCGAAGGCTCTCGCCCCGTGAACCCTTTGCGGATCGTGAGCGTGTGCCGTTCGCTGCCCACGCCAGCGGATCCTTCTGCAGGCATTTTCGTGCTGAATCGCCTCGCGGCGATGAGCAAAGCAGCCGAGATGAGGGTGGTGCAGCCCGTGCCGCATCTGCCCTTCGGGCGGCCGCTGCCCTCCTGGGCCCGCGCCCCGCGGCACCGCCTGGGGGAGCTCGAGATCGAGCACGCCCCGATGCTGTACATCCCTGGCGTTCTGAAGTCTTTCGATGGCTCATGGCTGGCACGATCGATCGGCCCGCTCATCGAGCGGATGCACGCGGCGCGTCCCATCGATTTGATCGATGCCCACTTCGGGTTTCCCGATGGCGCAGGCTGTGTCAGCGTCGGACGGCGGCTGGGCATCCCCGTGTTCATCACCTTGCGGGGCTTCGAGCAGGAGCGGTCACGCGACTTCTTCATCGGCCCCCAGTTGAGGACGGCTATGCGTGCCGCGGCAGGTTGCGTGGCCGTCAGCGAGACACTGCGGGATCTCGCGCTGCGCAGCGGTGTGGAGCCACAGGCCGTACAGGTCATTCACAACGCCATCGATGCGGCCACCTTCAGTCCCGCGGACGCACTGGGTGCACGCCAGCGGCTCGGGCTGCCTGCGGGCTCGAAGCTGATCGTCAGTGTCGGTCATCTGATCGATCGCAAGCGGCATCACGTGCTGGTGGAGGCGTTCGCTGCTGTGCGTCGGGAGTTTCCAGATGCGACCCTGGCCGTGATCGGCGGACGGTCTGCGGAGCCCCGCTACGCTTCCCAGCTCGAGGCGCAGATCCGCGCGCAAGGGCTGCAGAGCTCGGTCCGCCTGGTTGGCAACCTGGCCCAGCCGGAGGTGGTCGATTGGCTCCGGGCCGCCGATGTGTTCGCGCTCCTGAGCGCGCGTGAAGGTTGTTGCAATGCCGTGCTGGAAGCGCTTGCCGTCGGTGTGCCCGTCGTTGCAACGCCCGCGGGCGACAACGCAGTCTTCGTGCAGCGCGGCCGTAACGGCGAGATCGTGCCGGTGGACGATGCCCCTGCAACCACGCGCGCACTCAGTGCAGTGCTGAAGCGCACGGACTGGGATCGTGCCGCGATCTCCAGCAAACTGGGGGTGCAGGTCGGAAATTGGGGCGTGGTGGCTGAGCGGGTGCTGGCCTTCTTCAGGCAGCGCCTTGCGGGCATTGCGCGTGCTCCGGCGCAAGACATCGCGCCGCGGACTTCCGGTGCGCAGGGCGGGTAAGCTCATGTCAGAGCGAACAGCGCTTCCCCTGCCGTTGCGCATGCCCCTGAGCCTGCTGTCGCCGCACGGCCGGCGGGGCCGGTTGCTGATCTTCACCTATCATCGAGTGCTCGCTCGGCCGGACCCGCTGTTGCCGGACGAGGCCGATGCCGCCAGCTTCGCGGCGCACATGGACTGGGTGCGTGAGTTCTGCAACGTGCTGCCGTTGCCGGAGGCGGTGCGCCGCTTGCGCGACGGCACTCTGCCGGCACGTGCGACTTGCATCACCTTCGATGACGGCTATGCCAACAACTACGATATTGCCCGGCCCATCCTGCTGCAGCGCGGTCTGACGGCCACGGTATTCATCGCAGTCGACGCCGTCGAGCGCGGCATCATGTGGAACGACCTGGTGATCGAGAGTGTCCGGCAGGCAGGAGGGCAGCTGGAGGCACACCATTGGACCGCCATCGGGATCAGCGGACCGGCAGGTACCGCGGCCTCGCCGGCGGAATGTGTCAATCGCGCCCTGGACGCCTTGAAGTACCGCCCCCTGGGTGAGCGCTGGGAAGCTGCGGCGGAACTGTACAGGCGTGTCGCACAGCGCGATCCCCCGCGGCTCATGATGACTCCCGAGACGGTCGCGGCGTTCGGCCGGGACGGATTCGATATCGGCGCGCACACGGTGAATCATCCGAT
>DATNEN010000081.1:0-28669 GCA_035552975.1 Steroidobacteraceae bacterium | reverse complement strand
ACCGCTCCTTGTTCATGTTGTATTCCGCCATCACCTGGCCATCCAGGCTCAAGACCAACCTAGCCATGTGTGCTTTGCCTCGCGTCAGCCGAACCAACCCAGGATCCGGTCAAATATTCTCGTACGAGCCGGAAACGCATCTACGACGTGCGCCATGACCACCGAGACGTTGTCCCGGCCTCCATTGTCATTCGCAAGTTGAATCAATTGCTTGGCGACGGTATCCAGATTATCACCAAAGGTGTTTATGGTTAAATGAATATCTTCGTCCTCGACCATGTCCGAGAGCCCGTCCGAGCACAACGCGTACACGTCGCCCTTCTGGACAGGCACTTCCTGGATCTCCACCTCGACATTCGGCTCGACGCCGAGCGCCCGAGTGACGTAGTTCTTGTTGGCCGCGCGCTGCGCCTCTTCGGCGGAATAGAAGCCGCGGTCCACCAGCTCCTGCAGCAGCGAATGGTCCATCGTGACCTGTTCGAACTTGTCGCTGCGATGGCGATACAGCCGCGAGTCGCCCACGTGGGCGATGGTGATGCGGTTGTCGAAGAACAGCGCGGCGACCACGGTGGTGCCCATGCCCTCGCACTGGGGCTGGGTTTTCGCCGTCTGATAGATGATCTTGTTGGCGCGATGGATGGCATCGCGCATGATGATCGTCGGGCGCGACAGTCCGGATTCGCGATCGGGCTGGCTCATGTCCTCGCGCTCCACGTGCTCGCGCACGAGGTTGACGATGGTCTTGACGGCGATACCGCTGGCGACCTCGCCGGCGTTGTAGCCGCCCATGCCATCGGCCAGGACGAGCAGTCCGATGTCGGGGTCGAAGGCAATCGTGTCCTCGTTGTGTTCGCGGACCTTTCCGGTATCGGTCTGGCCGACGAAGCGCAGCTTGGTTCGCAAGCTCATGCTCCGCGCCCACCGACCGGCGGCACGCTAAGTGTGATACGCGTCACTTTCCCGTCCCCGATTCGAGCCGGCATAAGCTAGCATTGCCCGCACAGCAGTCCGAGCGGCTGGTCACATAACCCACCAATCGGCCCCCCTCTCGGGCGCGAATACTAGCTCATCTTTGGCCCCATCTTAGACCCAAGTCTGACCAACATGACTGTTGAATGCCTCGATGCCGCGCTCAAATCCAGTCTTTGCCTGTAGCGCCTGCGGCGGGGAGACCCTCAAATGGCAGGGCCGGTGCCCGCTTTGTGGGGAATGGGACACGCTCGAGGCCCGGACGGGTCCGGCCTCGCGGGCCCGGACGCCCTCATCCGCAGCCTCCGGGGCCGCCCCCCGACCCCTGGCCGGCGCCGGTGGGCTGCAGCGCCTGGCCACCGGCCAGCAGGAGCTCGATCGGGTCTTCGGCGGGGGCATCGTTCAAGGATCGGTGACCCTCCTTGGCGGAGATCCGGGGATCGGCAAATCGACATTGCTGCTGCAGGTCGCTGCCCACGTGGCCGCCGGTGGAGCGGTCCTGTACGCCAGCGGCGAGGA
The DNA here is from genome assembly GCA_035552975.1 of Steroidobacteraceae bacterium. Taxonomy (GTDB): domain Bacteria; phylum Pseudomonadota; class Gammaproteobacteria; order Steroidobacterales; family Steroidobacteraceae; genus 13-2-20CM-66-19. The sequence goes on along the minus strand of DATNEN010000081.1, from coordinate 27,181 downwards.
GTCGGTGGAGCAGATCGGCCTGCGCGCCCGGCGGTTGGGGGTCGGCACCGGCGATTCTCTGGCGGTCGTGGCGGAGAGCGATCTGGAGACGATTCTGGGGCTCGCCGCGGAGCGGCGCGTGGCGCTGCTGGTGGTGGACTCCATCCAGACGGTGCAGTCGGCGGGCGTTGCAGCCAGCGCCGGTGGCGTGTCGCAGCTGCGGGAGTGCACGGCAGAGCTGGTGCGCTTCGCCAAGGCAAGCGGCACTGCCATCCTCATCATCGGTCACGTCACGAAGGAGGGCGCCATTGCCGGCCCGCGGGTGCTCGAGCACCTCGTCGACACGGTTCTCTACTTCGAGAGCGAGGCCGGCAGCCGCTACCGCATCGTGCGTGGGACCAAGAACCGCTTCGGAGCGGTCAACGAGCTGGGTTTCTTCGCGATGGCCGAAGGTGGACTGAAAGAGGTCCGCAATCCCTCGGCCATCTTCCTCTCCCGGGCGTCTGAACCCGCTGCGGGGAGCATCGTCACGGTGACGCGCGAGGGGGGCCGGCCGCTGTTGATCGAGCTGCAGGGCCTGGTCGACCGCATGCGCTTTGGCGCGCCCCGGCGCATAGCCCAGGGCCTGGACTCCAATCGCGTGGCGATGTTGCTCGCGGTGCTCAATCGCCATGCCTCTGTGTCGCTGCAGGAGCACGATGTCTTCGTGAATGTGGTCGGCGGGCTGCAGATCAGCGAAACGGCCTGCGATCTGCCGGTCGTCATGGCCTTGGCCTCCAGCCTGCAGGATCGCATCGTCCCGAATTCGCTGGTGGCATTCGGGGAGCTGGGCCTGACGGGGGAGGTACGGCCGGTGGCCTATGGCGAGGAGCGGCTGCGCGAAGCGCACAAGCAGGGATTCAAGGCCGCGATCGTTCCGAAGGAGAATGCCCCACGCAAGCCGTTGGAAGGGCTGACGGTGATCGTGGTGGCGCGGGTCAGCGAGGCCCTCGAGGCGGCGCTAGCCGGCAGGGCCTGAAGCCGCCGGTGCCTGCTGAGAGGCCCCCGCCGGCGTGCCGGGAGTGTGGATTCGGACTGTGCGGATCGCATTGTCGGCGATCTGCAGAACCTCGAACACATAGCCTTCCACGCGCAGTGTCGTGCCCCGATCCGGAATGGTTTCCAGCCGCTCCAGCACCAGGCCGTTGATCGTCTTCGGTCCGTCGGTCGGCAGATGCCACTGCAAGGCGCGATTCAGCGCACGAATGGTGGCGCTCGCGTTCACGATGTACACGCCCGGCCGCTCCAGGTGGACGTCCTTGTGCAGCACGGTCGCCGGGTCGGAAGTGAACTCCCCGACGATCTCTTCGAGGATGTCCTCGAGCGTGACCAGCCCCTCGATGTCCCCGTACTCGTTCACCACGAACGCCAGTCGGCGGCGGTTGCGCTGGAACTGCGAGAGCTGCACGTTGAGCGGGGTCTCCTCGGGTACGAAATACGGCTCGCGGCCACGGGCGATCTCGATGAGCCGCTCCCGGGTCAGCGTGCCTCGGGCGAGCTCCTGGGCCACGCGCTTCATGTGCATGATGCCTACGAGGTTCTCCAGCTCACCGTCGTAGACCGGCAAGCGGGTGTGCGGTGTCTGGCGCAGCTGATCGAGGATGTCGTCCCAGTTTTCGCGGATATCGATCCCTGAGATTTCCTGGCGGGGAATCATGATGTCATTCACCGTGATCTGGCCCAGGTCCAGAATCGACAGCAACATCTGCCTGTGGCGCGCCGGAATCAGGGGTCCGGCCTCCGCTACCGCGGCGCGCAGCTCTTCCGTGCTCAAGGCGTTGCTGGCTCTGGAGGACCTGCCCACGCCAAACAGCACCAGCAGTCCGTAGGCCATCTTGTTGGTGAGCCAGATGAGCGGCCGAGCCACCAGGACCAGGGCGCGGTAGATGCGCGCCGCGCTCATGGCGACAGGATCCGGCCGTGCGGCGGCGTAGATCTTCGGTGCCAGCTCGCAGAACACGATCATCACCACCGTCAGTACGACGACCGCGGCGGGTACCGCGTATGAGCGACCGGTACGCTGCGCCAGGATGGTCGCGATGGAGGATGCGAACGAGCTGGCGGCGGCGAGGATCACCAGATTGGCGCCGAGCCATTCGTCGGGCTTCTGCAGCAGGCCCTCCAGCACCCGGGCGGTCGAATGTCCCTCCTGGGCACGATGCTTCAGGCGGTAGCGGTTGACCGAGAGCATGGCAACCTCGGTTCCGGAAGAGAACGCGATGATCAGCAGCAGCGCGAGCATCGACAGCAGCAGCATGAGGGTCGGAGCTTCGTTCAAGGCAGTGTTCCTCCTCGGTGGGGAGCGCCCGCTCCCGCCAGCGAGCGCTCCCGCCGGACCTCAAGCGGGGCCTGCGGTTGCCCCTATAATGGCCGGCATGTTCGACAATCTCACCTCCCGGCTTACCCGGACACTGGAGAGCCTCAGGGGCAAGGGGCGCATCACCGAGGAGAATATCGGCGAAGCGCTGCGCGAGGTACGGGTTGCGCTGCTGGAAGCGGATGTGGCCCTGCCGGTCGTGCGCACCTTCATCGACGCCGTCAAGGCCAAGGCCGTCGGGACGGAGGTGGCTTCCAGTCTGACCCCCGGCCAGGCCTTCATAGGAATTCTGCACCGCGAGCTGGTGGAGCTCATGGGCGGCCCGCGCTCCGGCATCAACCTGCGGGCGCAGCCGCCGATCATCGTGCTGCTCGCCGGTCTGCAGGGCGCGGGCAAGACGACGACGGCCGCGAAACTGTCACGCTGGCTGATCGAACGGGAGCGCAAGCGAGTATTGCTGGTCAGCACGGACGTGCGCCGGCCCGCCGCCATGCTGCAGCTGGAACGCCTTGCGCAACAGGTGGGCGCCGACTACTTCCCCGCTCGAGCAGAGGACCCCCCAGCGCGCATTGCGCGGGAAGCCCTTGATGCCGCCAAGCGCGGCGTATTCGACGTGCTGATCGTCGATACGGCCGGGCGGTTGCACGTCGATGAGGAGCTGATGGCGGAGGTACGTGACATCGACGCCGCCGTCGCTGCTGCGGAGCGGCTGTTCGTCGTAGACGCCATGGCAGGTCAGGACGCGGTGAACGCAGCTCGGGCGTTCGGGTCGACCCTCGCTCTGACAGGAGTGATCCTCACCAAGGCGGATGGCGACGCCAGGGGGGGTGCCGCGCTATCGGTGCGTCAGATTACGGGTAAGCCCATCGTGTTCATGGGCGTGGGCGAGAAGACCGAGGCACTGGAGCCGTTCGACCCGGAGAGGATGGCCTCTCGCATCCTCGGCATGGGCGATGTGATCAGCCTGGTCGAGCAGGTCCACCGCCAGGTCGACGTCGAGGAAGCTCAGAAGCTCGCCCGCAAGGTCGTCAAAGGCAAGGGCTTCGACATGGCCGACCTGAAGTCGCAGCTCGAGCAGCTGCAGAAAATGGGCGGCGTCGGGGCCCTGCTGGACAAGCTCCCGGTCGCCGCGGCCCAGAAGGGCGCCGTGTCGGCGGACCAGGGGGATCGGGACCTGCGCCGCCAGATCGCCATCATCAACTCCATGACCCCGAAGGAGCGGCGCCACCCCGGGATCATCGACGGCTCGCGCCGCCGCCGGATCTCCAAGGGAGCGGGCGTGCAGGTGCAGGACGTCAACCGCCTGCTGAAGCAGTTCCTGGAGATGCAGCGGGTGATGAAGAACATGAAAGGCGGGCGTCTGCAGCGCCTGATGAACGCCTTCAAGGGAGGGATGCCTCCGGGGATGCCCCCCAGGGGTTGAGTGAGCGTTTCCGGGCAAGCCCACGCCGTGGCGCGGCCGAAGCCGAACAAATCTCTGGGGAAACAACCCTCTATGCGCGCTCGTAGCAATTGAATACGCTCCGGCGAGCGCGTAGAATCCGCGCTCTTTTGGGCCCGTACCGGGCCAACCGAACCGAGAAACGACCATGGTAACCATTCGCCTGACGCGGCGCGGTGCGCGCAATCAGCCCTTCTATCACGTAGTGGTGACGGACAGCCGCAAGCGCCAAGGGGGCCTGAGCCTCGAGCACGTCGGGTTCTTCAATCCGATCGCCCGGCGCAGCGAGCCGAAACTCAAGCTCGATCTGGCGCGCATCGACTATTGGGTCTCCAAGGGAGCCCAACAGTCCGATCGCGTGCGCACGCTGGTATCCTCCTACAGGAAGCAGGCGACCGCCTGAGCTGGATCGAGTTAGGCCGGGTCGGCGCCCCGTTCGGGGTCAAGGGGTGGGTCCACATCGAGTCCCACACCGATCCGCCGGAAGGCCTGCTCCACTACAGCAGTTGGGTTCTGCGTCTCGCAAGCGGTGAGCGTGTCGTGCGCCCAGTGGCCGAGGCGCAGTTGCAGCGCGGCAAGCTGGTTGCGCGATTCGAGGGGGTCGGAGATCGCGATGCCGCGGCGGCATTGCGGGGTGCGACGCTCGAGATCGAGCGCGCCCGTCTGCCTGCGCCGCGCGAACGGGAGTATTACCGCGCCGATCTGATCGGCCTGCGAGTGAGCAACCTCGAGGGGATCGAGCTGGGTCGGGTGCGGCATTTTGTGGATGCGCCCGCAGGACCGCTGATGGTCGTGCAGGCGGCGGACGGGCGAGAGCATTGGTTGCCCGCGGTACCGGAGTATCTGCGCAAGGTCGATCTGGCCGGGGGCCGGATCGAGGTGAACTGGCCGGTGGAGCCCGAGTGAACCTCCAGGTGGTAACCCTGTTCCCGGAGCTGATCGCCGCGGTGATCCGGTTCGGCGTGCTGGGCAGAGCCGTGGAGCGCGGGTTGCTGGAGATCGGCACCGAAGACCCGCGGGCGCACACACAGGACGTGCACCAGACCGTGGACGACCGACCCTATGGGGGCGGCCCGGGAATGGTGATGAAGCCGGAGCCGCTGCTGGCGGCAATCGGCGCCGCGCAGGCGAGGCTGCCGGCGGGCAGTCCGCGGATCTGTCTGTCCGCCCAGGGCGAGCCGTTCAGCCAGGCGCTGGCGCAGGAGCTGGCGGCGCTGCCGGGGCTGATGCTCGTGGCAGGGCGCTACGAGGGTGTGGACGAGCGGGTGATCGAGCTGGGTATCGATCGCGAGCTGTCGGTGGGAGATTACGTGGTCTCGGGCGGTGAGCTTCCGGCGCTGGTGGTGATCGACGCAGTCGCCCGGTTGCTTCCGGGGGCGCTGGGAGATGCCCGGTCGGCGCAGGACGACTCGTTCTCGGAAGGCTCGCAGGGGCTGCTCGACTGGCCGCACTACACACGGCCCGAAGTGTTTAAAGGATTGTCGGTGCCGCCGGTGTTATTGTCCGGCAATCACGCCGATATCCGGCGCTGGCGGTTGGCGCAGGCGGTGACGCGTACCTGGCGTCGCCGGCCGGATTTGATTGCCGCGCGGGGCCTGAGCTCGGAGGCGAGCCGGTTGTTGAATGAGTTTCTCGCCGCGCGCGCGGCGGGGATTTCCGATTGAGGCTGGCAAAAACCACGCTTTTTGCCAGCCGAGTAAAAAGCGCCGCAGGCGACTTTTTGCCATTAATGAGGATGCAACGCACATGAGCAAGATCGTCCAGGAACATGAGAGCAGGCGTATGACCCGCGAGGTCCCCGACTTCAAGCCGGGCGACACCGTGGTCGTGCAGGTGAAGGTCGTCGAGGGCGACCGCGAGCGTGTGCAGGCGTACGAAGGTGTCGTGATCGCCCGCAGCAATCGCGGCCTGAACTCTTCGTTCACGGTCCGCAAGATTTCCCACGGTGAGGGTGTGGAGCGCGTCTTCCAGACCTACAGCCCGTCGATCAGCGAGATCGTGGTGAAGCGGCGTGGCAGCGTGCGTCGCGCCAAGCTGTATTACCTGCGCGACCTGTCGGGCAAGGCGGCGAGGATCGAGGAAAAGATCTAAGCCCCGGTATGCGCTTCCTGCGCTCGATTCTGCTCGGACTGTGGCGTGGCCTGGATGGGCTGCGCAAGTTCCTGCACCTGCTGTTGCTGCTGGTGCTGTTCGGGTTTCTGATCGGCGTGCTGCACGTGTCGGTTCCGAACGTGCCCAGCAAGGCGGCGCTGCTCATTCAGCCCCAGGGGCAACTCGTCGAGCAACTCAGCGGCGATCCCCTCGAGCGGGCCGTGCAGGGCGCGCGCGGCGATGGCAACGCCGAGACGCTTCTGTGGGACCTCACGGACTCGATCCGTGCCGCGGCCAAAGACAAGCGCATTCCGGTTCTCGCCATCGACGTGGACAAGTTCGATGGCGGCGGCCAGCCCTCGCTCGAGGAGCTGGCACTGGCCATCCGCGAGTTTCGCGCGACCGGCAAGAAGGTGATCGCCTACGGGACCGAGCTCACCCAGGAGAAGTACTACATCGCCGCCCAGGCCGATGAGATCTATCTGGATCCGCTGGGCTTCGTGCTGATCGACGGCTACGACCGCTACCGGATGTTCTTCAAGCAGGCGCTCGACAAGCTCGGCGTCGACATCAATGTCTTCCGCGTCGGCGCCTTCAAGAGCGCGGTGGAGGAATACACCCGCACCGACATGTCGCCGGAGGACAAGCAGGAGAGCGAGGCGTACCTGAAGGCGATGTGGACGACCTACCAGGCCGCGATGACCCGGGTTCGCAAGCTCCCCCCCGATGCGGTGTCGAACTACGTCAACTCGCTCGCCAAGAATGTCGCCGCGCAGGGCGGCAACGCCGCTCAGGTCGCCCTCCAGGCGGGCCTGGTCACCGGGATCAAGACCCAGCAGGAGGTCGAGAAGCGCATCGCCGACCTCGTCGGCAAGGACGACTCCACGGGCTCGTTCAAGTCGGTTTCCGAGCAGGACTACGTACGCATCGCGAAAGCGCAGATCAAGGTGCGCGCGGACGGCAAGAAGCGCGTCGGCATCATCGTCGCCTCCGGGGATATCCTCGATGGCGATCAGCCTTCCGGCACCATCGGTGGCGATTCGACCTCGCGCCTGATCCGGCAGGCACGGCTGGACAAGGACATCCGTGCGGTGGTGCTGCGAGTGGACAGCCCCGGGGGGAGCGTGCTGGCGTCCGAAGAGATCTACCGCGAGCTGCAGGCATTGCGGGCTGCGGGCAAGCCCGTGGTCGTGTCGATGAGCACCTATGCCGCCTCCGGCGGCTATTACATCTCCGCGCCCGCCGATGAGATCTGGGCCAACCCGGCGACGCTCACCGGCTCCATCGGCATCTTTGCGATCATTCCCACCATCGACAAGACTCTCAGCAAGGTCGGCGTCACCGTCGATGGGATCGGCACTACGCCGCTGTCGGGCGAGCTGCGCATCGATCGGCCGCTCGGCGAGGACGCGCGCTCGCTGCTGCAGTCGCAGATCTCGCGCGGCTACGAGGAATTCCTGGCGCGCGTGTCGAGCGGGCGCAGGATGACGCGCGACCAGGTCAATGACATCGCACAGGGTCACGTCTGGGCGGGCGTCGATGCCAAGCGGCTGGGACTGGTCGATCAGCTCGGCTCCTTCGAGGATGCCGTCAAGTCGGCCGCGCGCCGCGCCAAGCTCACCGATTACGACATCAAGTTCATCGAGCCGGAATTGTCGTGGGCGCAGGAGCTGGTGTTGAACGCCAAGATGGACGGCGCACGCGCGCTGCTCGAGGTGTTCGGTCCCGACCGCGACACTGCGGCATTGGCGCAGCTCGCGAGTCCGCTGAGCCGCGAAGTCGCGCGCCTCAAGCGCTTGAGCGTCCGCAACCGCCTGTACGCCTACTGCTTCTGCACCGTCGGCGACTAGCCTGTCGCTCCTGCGCCACGCCGCGGCGCTTCCTCCATCGTTCGCGGCGCTTCCTCCATTGCTGAAGGTCCTGCTGCTCGCGCGAGCGGGCCGGTCCGCATCTTGCTGCCTCCGTCGCTGAGTGCGCAGCGGCTGTTAGAAGAGGTGACGCGATGCGAGGGTTGGTAACGCTGACAATGTTATGTGTGTTGGTAGCAACAGCCGGTCGCGCTGCAGCTCAAACGCCCCTCGGCGCAAGCACGGGCGCCGCCGTTGAGGGAGTAGCCGGCAACAAGGTGCTGCAGCTGCGCTATCTGAGCAGCTCGCCGTTCACCGGCATCAGCGGCAATCTCGACTTCGGCGCGCTGCTGACGGAGAACCGCGAGTTCATGCTCTCCACGGCGATGCTGTTCGATACCAACCTGCCGGTGCCGCGCTTGCGGTTGCAGGTCGGGCCTGAGCTGAGTCTCGCCTGGCTGAACGCTTCGCAGAAGACCGACGTGGCGGCGCTGGCGTTCGGCGCTGCGGCGCGCTATGAGCTGATCGAGCGCCTGGGATTGTCGGCCTTCGGGAGCGCCTATTACTCACCGGGGGTCACCACCTTCGGCTCGGCGCACAACATGTACGATTTCACCGCGGGTGCGCAGATTCGCGTCGCCGACCGGCTGTACGTGCTGGGCGGCTACCGCTGGCTCAAGTTCACCCTGGTCGGCCAGCCCGATGAGAAAGTCTCGAACGAGGTGTTCGGCGGCGTCCGCTGGCAGCTGCAATGAGGCGCGCGGCCGTGGTGCGCGCCGGGCCGGCGGCAGGTGCCCCGCCCCGGGCGTGCCTTACAAACTCGACCAGTCCAGGATGACCTTGCCGGACTTTCCCGACCCCATGGTCTCGAAGCCTTTCTGGAACTCCTGCACGGCGAAGTGGTGCGTCACGATCGGCTCCAGCTGCAGTCCGCTCTGCAGCAGGCTTGCCATCTTGTACCAGGTCTCGAACATCTCCCGGCCATAGATGCCCTTGAGCGTGAGGCCCTTGAAGATGACCTGGTTCCAGTCGATCGCGGTGTCGCCGGGAGGGATGCCGAGGATCGCGATCGACCCGCCGTGGTGCATGGTGCGCAGCATCTCGCGGAAGGCGGAAGCGTTGCCCGACATCTCCAGGCCGACGTCGAATCCTTCCTGCATCCCCAGATCCTTCATCGCCTGATCCAGCGACTCGCGCTGCACGTTGATGGCGCGCGTGGCTCCCATCTTGCGAGCCAGATCCAGGCGATAGTCGTTCACGTCCGTGATGACGACATGCCGGGCACCGACGAAGCGTGCGATGGCCGTGGCCATGATCCCGATCGGACCCGCTCCGGTGATGAGCACGTCCTCGCCCACCATGTTGAAGGCGAGGGCGGTGTGCGTGGCATTGCCGAACGGGTCGAGGATCGAGGCGATGTCGTCGCTGATCGAATCGCTGAGCTTGAAGGTGTTGACGGCGGGGATGGACAGATACTGCGCGAACGCGCCGGGGCGATTGACTCCAACACCGACCGTGTTGATGCACAGGTGGCGGCGCCCCGCGCGGCAGTTGCGACAGTAGCCGCACGTGATGTGCCCTTCACCGGAGACGCGGTCGCCCACGGCCAGGCCGCGCACTTCCGAGCCCATCTCCACGATGCGGCCGGAGTACTCGTGCCCCACCGCCATGGGCACGGGAATGGTTTTCTGCGCCCAGGCATCCCAGTGGTAGATGTGCATGTCGGTGCCGCAGATCGCGGTTTTCGCGATCTCGATGAGCACATCGTTCGGCCCGACCTTCGGCTCCGGCACCTCATCCAGCCAGATACCGGGCGCGGCCTCTTTCTTCACCAGTGCTTTCAAGAGATCACCCCGAGCTCGCGGCCGACGGCGGTGAATGCATCCAGCGCCTTCTCCAGCTGCTCACGGGTCAGGGCGGCGGACATCTGCGTGCGGATGCGCGCCTGGCCCTTGGGCACCACTGGAAACGAAAAACCGATCACATAAACCCCGCGCTGCAGCAAGCTGTCGGCCATGCGCCCTGCCAGAGCGGCGTCCCCGAGCATCACGGGAATGATGGGATGCTCCCCGGGCTTGAGGGTGAATCCGGCCTTTTCAAGGCCGGTCCGGAAGAAGCGCGTATTGTCGAACAGCCGAGTGCGCAGCTCGGGGGAATGCTCGAGCAGATCCAGCACCCGCACGCCCGCGGCGGCCACCACCGGAGGAATGCTGTTCGAGAAGAGGTAGGGTCGCGAACGCTGGCGCAGCCACTCCACGACTTCCCGGCGCGAGGAGATGTACCCGCCGCTGGCGCCTCCCAGGGCTTTGCCCAGCGTGCCCGTCAGGATGTCTACCCGCCCCATGACGCCGCAATGCTCGTGAGTCCCGCGCCCGCGCTCCCCCATGAAGCCGGTGGCGTGCGAGTCATCGACCATGACGAGCGCGTCGTAACGGTCCGCGAGATCGCAGATGGAGCGCAGCCTGGCGATGCTGCCGTCCATTGAAAATACTCCGTCCGTCGCAATCAGGCGGGTACGGGCTGCGCGAGTCTGCTGCAGGCAGCTTTCGAGCTCGGCCATGTCGCTGTTGGCATAGCGGTGGCGTTGCGCCTTGCACAAGCGAATGCCGTCGATGATGCTGGCGTGGTTGAGCGCGTCGGAAATGACGGCGTCGCGCTCATCGAGCAGCGTCTCGAACAGGCCGCCATTCGCATCGAAGCACGAGGAGTAGAGGATCGTATCCTCGGTGCCCAGGAAGCGGGTCAGACCGTCCTCGAGCTGCTTGTGCACAGTTTGTGTGCCACAGATGAAGCGCACGGAAGCCATGCCGTAGCCGAAGCGGTCGATGCCACGGTGAGCGGCCTCCCTCAGCGCAGGGTGGTTGGCGAGGCCAAGATAGTTGTTCGCGCAGAGGTTGATGACGTCGCGGTCCCCGGTGCGTACCAGGCCGCCCTGTGGGCCGGCCAGGACCCGCTCGCCCTTGTACAGCCCCTGTTCCCTGAGGGAGGCCAGCTCCGCGCGCAGCCGTTCGATGAGTGCCTCGTTCATGTATTAAATTATACTCGCATCCCCATGAGCAAGAGTTCCGAGGACGCCGATTCGTCGGTAGGCCGAATCGATCGCTGGCTTTTCTGCGTACGCCTGTTCAAGTCGCGCTCCATCGCGGCACAGGCGGTGGGGGGAGGGCGGGTTCACATCAACGGCACGCGGGTGAAGCCATCGCATGCGGTGCGCCCTGGCGATCTTGTGAGCTTCTCCCGTGGAGCTGTTGCTTTCGAGTGCGCCGTGGTCGCGTTACCACCCCGGCGTGGACCGGCGAGCGAAGCCGCAGGATGTTACGAAGAGACACCCACGAGCCGAGCGCGCCGCGAGGAGTTCTCCGCCCGGATGAAAGTGGCGGCTGCGCTGACGCCGCGTCCGGAGGCGCGTCCTGACAAACACGAGCGCCGCGAGTTGCGCCGCCTGCGCGGCCGCGGTTGAGCGCGGCATCGATGACGATATGACACTGAGCGTATTCGACATTTTCAAGGTAGGCATCGGCCCGTCCAGCTCGCACACCATGGGTCCGATGCGCGCGGCGCGCGAGTTCGTACTCGCGCTGCAGCGTGATGCGCTGCTCGGGGCGACGAACCAGATCGCCGTGCGGTTGTACGGCTCGCTTGCGCTCACCGGCGCCGGCCACGGCACCGACCGTGCCGTTCTGGTGGGTCTGGAAGGTGCTCTGCCCGAGACGGTCGATCCGGACAGCATCGAGCCTTCCCTGCAGCGAATCCGCAGCAGCGGACGAATCAACCTGCTCGGAACGCATGAGATCGCGTTCGACGAGCCGATGCAGCTGCTCTTCATGTATCACGAGCGTCTGCCGAGACATGCGAACGGCATGCGCTTTACGGCGCTGGCGGCCGATCGCCGCACGCTTCGCGAAGAAGACTACTACTCGATCGGTGGCGGATTCGTCGTGCGTGGCGACGAGGACGAGGCGCGCAATACGGGCATTCACGTGGCGCATCCCTATCCGTTCGCCTCGGGCGACGACCTGCTCAACTTGTGCCGCACTCACGGGCTCGAGATATTCGAGCTGATGATGGCCAACGAGTGTGCGACCCGCGGCGAGGCCGAGGTGCGTGCGGGCCTGATGCACATCTGGAGCGTCATGCAAGCCTGCGTCGAGCGGGGCTTTCGCCAGGCGGGGCTGCTGCCTGGCGCTTTGAAAGTGCGGCGGCGCGCGCCGCGCATGTATCGGATGTTGACCGAGAGCGCCACGGCCCGGCCTCTGGATGCGATGGATTGGGTCAACGCGTACGCTCTGGCGGTCAACGAGGAGAATGCCGCGGGCGGGCGTGTCGTGACCGCACCGACCAACGGTGCCGCGGGCATCATTCCGGCCGTGCTGCACTACATGCGCCGCTTCGAGCCCGGCGCGAACGATGAGGGGGTCATCCGTTTCCTGCTGACGGCCGCCGCCATCGGCATGCTCTACAAGCGCAACGCCTCCATTTCCGGGGCCGAGATGGGTTGCCAGGGGGAGGTGGGGGTCGCTTGCTCCATGGCCGCCGCAGGCTTGGTGGCGGCGCTGCATGGCTCGAACGAGCAGGTGGAGAACGCCGCTGAGATCGGGATGGAGCACAACCTCGGGCTCACCTGCGACCCCGTGGCGGGACTGGTGCAGATCCCGTGCATCGAGCGCAACGCCATGGGCGCGGTGAAGGCGATCAACGCCGCCCGGCTCGCCATGCGCGGGGACGGGAGCCACAAGGTATCGCTCGATCAGGTGATCGCGACCATGCGCCAGACAGGCGCAGACATGTCGACGATCTACAAGGAGACCTCGCAGGGCGGCCTGGCCGTGAACGTCCCCGAATGCTAGCTATGTGAAGAGCGAGGAGAGCAGCCGCGCCGGAGGCGCCTCGCTCACACACTCGCGCACGGCGGCCTTGGCGACCGCCGACCAGGCGCGCACGTCGAAGGTCAGCGAAACGATCGCTCCGGTCTCCATGTCCTCACCCTCGTACTTCGCTCCCAGGTCCGTGGCGGCCTTGGAGACTCCTGGGTTGTGGCCGACGATCATCAGGTGAGGCACCCGGGGACCGGTCCCCTGGATGACCTTCAGAATATCTTCGGCCCGTGCGAGGTACAGAGCCTCGTCGGTGCGCACGTGGCGCGCCGCCACGCCGAGCTCACGCGCGACGATGTCGGCGGTTTGCTTGGTGCGCGTCGCCGGGCTGGTGATGATCAGGGTGGGCACGAATGCCAGCTCGGCGAGCCGACGCGCCATCGCTTCGCACTCGCCCACGCCGCGGCGGTTGAGCGGGCGCTCGAAGTCGGCCACCTCCGGATCCTTCCACTTCGCGTTTCCATGACGCATGAGCGTCAGGCGTTTCACTTAGGACCTCTTGAGTAGGATGCGTCCGTTCTGTTCGCGGACATCGAATCTCCTGAGCGGCTCATAGGCCGGGGGCGTCAGCGCATCCCCGGTGCGCAGGCAGAAGCGCGCGCCGTGGCGGGGACATATGATTTGACAATCTTCCACTTCCGCGCCACCCAGAGGCTCGCCGTCGTGCGTGCAGCGGTCTTCGACCGCGTATAGTTGTTCGCCACAGCGTACGACGACAATGGGCGAGTCGTCGACTTCCACAGTGAGGGAAGCCTCATCGCCCAGCGCGGCGGCTTCGCCCACATCCACCCAATCCTCCATCAGAACATACCCGTCTGCAGGCGGGCTGCCTCGGACATCATCGACTGGTTCCACGGGGGATCGAACGTCAGCGACACGCGTGCCTCGCGCACGGTAGGAATGCGGCCGATCTTATCCCGGACGTCATCGACCAGAATGTCGCCCATTCCACATCCCGGAGCAGTGAGGGTGATCTGCACTTCCACCGTGCGGGTGCCGTCCTCGTTCGGGGTGACGTTGCACTCGTAGACCAGGCCGAGATCGACGATGTTGATCGGGATCTCCGGGTCGTAGCAGCTGCGCATCTGGTCCCAGGCGAGCTTGCGGACGTCCTCTTCGGTCGCATTGGGAGGCACCTCCGGCGGCTTGACGGCCTCCTTGCCGATCGCCTCCGCATCCTCTCCGGCAATGCGAAACAGGTTGCCCTCGACGTAGACGGTGAAGCTGCCCCCGAGCGCCTGGGTGATGTAGCCGGCCTGTCCCGGTCTCAATTTCACCTCCGCGCCGGCAGGAACCAGCACTGCGCGCACCTCACGGTTCACGACGAAAGGTTCGTTCTCGTGGGAACGCATGCCGCAGCTACTCCGTCGAAACCGTCGCCGCGCCTCGTTCCAGGGCGGCATTCAAGGTGTGCCAGCAGAGCGTTGCGCATTTGACGCGGGCAGGGAACTCGCGTACGCCCGAAAGGGCGGCGAGCTTTCCCAGTGCCGGGTCGACCGCGGCATCCTGCTGCGTGAGCGCCGAGTGCACCTTGTCGAACAGCTCGGCGACCGCGCCACGGCTCTTGCCCTTCACCGCCTCGGTCATCATCGAGGCGGAGGCCGTCGAGATCGCGCAGCCCTTGCCGTCGAAGCGCACATCCTCGATTCGATCGCCGCTCAGGCGCAGGGACACCGTGAGGCGGTCCCCGCACAGCGGGTTGTGACCGTCCGCGTGCGCATCGGCCGGGTCGAGGCGGCCGAAGTTGCGCGGCTTGCGGTTGTGATCGAGGATCACGTCGCGGTAGAGCTCCTTCAGATCCATCAGCCAAACACCTCGCGAGCCTTGCCGAGCGCGGCGACCAGCGCGGCGACGTCCTTCTCGGTGTTGTAGCAGCCGAAGGAGGCGCGCGCCGTCGCGGGAATCCCGAAGAACGTCATGACGGGCATGGCACAGTGATGACCCGTGCGGATGGCCACACCCTCGTGATCGAGGATCGTGCCCAGGTCGTGGGGGTGGACCCCTTCCAGCGTGAACGAGATCACCGCTGCCTTGTGAGGGGCTGTCCCGACGATCTTCAATCCGGGGATGCGCTGGAGCTGGGAAGTTGCCAGGGTGAGCAGCTTCTGCTCATGCGCCGCGACGGCTTGCAGACCCAGGCTCTCCAGGTAGTCCATGGCGGCGGCGAGCCCCACCGCCCCGGAGATGTTCGGGGTGCCGGCCTCGAATTTCCACGGCAGGTCGTTGTAGGTCGTCTTCTCGAAGGAGACCGTCAGAATCATGTCGCCGCCGCCCTGCCAGGGGGGCATCGCCGCGAGCAGCGACTCTCGCCCGTACAGCACTCCGATGCCGGTCGGCCCATACAGCTTGTGGCCGGAGAAGGCATAGAAGTCGCATCCGAGGGCGCGCACGTCGACCTGCGAATGCGGGATGGCTTGCGCCCCATCGACGAGCACCACGGCACCGACCGCGTGGGCCGAATCGATGATGCGCTTGACCGGAAGCACGGTACCCAGTGCATTGGAGACGTGGGCGACGGCCACCAGAGCGGTGCGCGGGCTGAGCAGCTTCAGGAACTCATCGAACACCAGCTCGCCGCGGCTGTCGATCGGGGCCACCTTGAGCGAGCAGCCGGTCTGCTCGCAGACCATCTGCCAGGGAACGATGTTCGCGTGATGCTCCAGGCCGGTGATCAGGATCTCATCGCCCGGCTTGAAGCGGGGGCGCGCATAGGCCTGCGCGACCAGATTGATCGCTTCGGTAGTGCCCCGGACAAAGATGATTTCCCGTGTCGAGCGCGCGTTGATGTACTGCCTGACGCGCTCGCGCGCGCCCTCGAACGCCTCGGTCGCAGCCTGACTCAACGCGTGCACGCCACGATGAACGTTCGCGTGCGAGTGAGTTTCGTATTCCTCGATGGCGCGCAGCACCGGGAGCGGGCGCTGCGAGGACGCGGCGCTGTCCAGGTAAACGAGCGGCCGGCCGTTGATGCTTCGTTCCAGGATCGGAAAGTCGCGTCGGACTCGCTCCGCCTCGAATGCAGCCGCCGGCTGCATCGGCCGGGCAGGGGAGGGGGTCGCCATCAGATCAGCTCCTGCAAGTGTACGGTTTCGTTCAACTGGCCCGCGAGGCTCTGCTCGATCTGCCGCCGCAGCTCCGGCACTTCGATCCTCGCGACCACGTCCTCGAGAAACGCCCACTTGAGCAGCCGCTGCGCCGTGTCCCGGTCGAGGCCGCGGGACAACAGGTAGAACAGCATGTTGTCGTCCAGCTTGCCTGCGGTCGCGCCGTGGCTGCATTTGACATCGTCAGTGTAGATCTCGAGCTGCGGGCGAACGTCGATCTCAGCTTCCGGGCCCGCGAGCAAACCCTTCAATGATTGGCGTGAGTCCGTGCCGTGAGCATCTTTGCGCACGACTATCTTGCCGTTGAATCCGACTCGCGCACGGCCGGCTGCGATGCCTCGGAACGTCTGTTCCGTGACCGCTCGCGGAACGAGGTGATCCACGAGCACGAAGTGATCGTGGCTCTGGTGCATGTCAGCCACGGACGCGGCGTAGCAACCTACGTCCGCGCGCTCGCCTGCGAGCTGGATATTCACGGTCGATCTCGCTGACAACGCACCGAGGCTGATCATGTACAGCCGGTACTTGGCATCGCGTGCCAGCGTAGCGGAGAGCGTGTCGAACCAAAGCGCGCGTGAACCCAGCTGTTGCACTCGGTAGTGCCGGACGCTGGCTCCGCGTCCAACCGAAATATCAACGACGCCATTGACAAAGCTAGCGGAGCCGGCAGCACTCAAGTGCCGCTCGATCAAGCCGAAGCGCGCCCCATCGGCTACCTGCAGCTCGACACGCGGGTACGATGCGCCAGCCTGCGCGTCGACCGAAGCGACGAAGATGATCTCCAGGCACGACTCACGATCGGCACCGGCTGAAACCTGCACCGACGCCCCGTCCGTCGCGAAAGCCTCGTTCAGAAGCGCGAAACGTGCATCCGGGGCAGAGGGTGGTGCTGCGGAAACGGCACTCTGACGCAGCGAGCGCACCGCAATCCCCGGGCGGTCGGCCGAGGCTGACAGCTCGGGCGCAAACACCCCATCGACGAACGTGTAGCGGCTGTAGCCGGCGATCGGGGGCGGCAATGCCATGGAACGCGCTGCCTCGGCAGGGACGGCGTGCGCGGCGGGCGCAAAGCGGACCTTCTCCAGCGGGCGCAGATTGGCGTACTTCCAGTTCTCGTCCCGCGAGGTGGGCAGACCTTGTGTCTCCAGCGCCTGCAGTGCGTTGCGTCTTCGCTCCAGGCTGATGACGCTCGCGGGCAGGGCGCTCGCGGCGCTCGCGTGCTCCTGGGAGATACGGGTGGCCAAAGCAGAGCTCATTTCGTTCTCACGCCGCCTCGCCGGAGACCCAGTCGTAGCCGCGCTTCTCCAGCTCTAGAGCGAGACTGCGGTCGCCGCTGCGGGCAATCCTGCCGCGCACCAGAACGTGTACGAAGTCGGGCACGATGTACTCCAGCAGGCGCTGGTAGTGCGTCACGAGGAGGAACGTCCGCTGCGGCGAACGCAGCGTGTTCACACCGTTCGCCACAACCTTGAGGGCATCGATGTCGAGGCCGGAATCGGTCTCATCGAGCACTGCGAGCCGGGGCTCGAGCACGAGCATCTGCAGGATCTCGTTGCGTTTCTTCTCACCACCGGAGAAGCCCTCGTTCACTCCGCGCGACAGGAAGCTGTCCTCCATGTGCATCAACTGCATCTTCTCGCGCACCAGCCCGAGAAACTCGAAGGCGTCGACCTCCGGCTGGCCGCGTTCCTTGCGCGCGGCATTGATGGCGGCCTTCAGCAGGTAGACGTTGTTGACGCCCGGGATCTCCACCGGGTACTGGAAGCCCAGAAAGACACCCGCGCGGGCTCGCTCCTCGGGCGCCATGGCCAGCAGATCCCGACCCTCGAAGGTGACGCTCCCGGAAGTGATCTCGTAGCCGGGCCGTCCCGCAAGCACGTGCGCGAGAGTGCTCTTGCCGGAGCCGTTGGGACCCATGATCGCGTGCACCTGGCCGGCCTGGACCTCCAGCGTCAGACCCTTGAGGATCTCCTTGCCATCGACCGCCACGTGCAGTTTGTCTATTTTCAGCATGTTCTGTCTCACCCCACGGCGCCTTCGAGGCTCACGGCGAGCAGGTTCTGCGCCTCGACCGCGAACTCCATCGGCAGCTCCTTGAACACCGACTTGCAGAAGCCGCTGACGATCATGTTGACCGCATCCTCCTGGGCGATGCCGCGCTGCAGGCAGTAGAAGAGCTGGTCATCGCTGATCTTGGAGGTGCTCGCCTCGTGCTCGACGGTCGCAGTGGGGTTCTTCACTTCGACGTAAGGGAAGGTGTGCGCGCCGCATTTCGTCCCCATCAGCAGCGAGTCGCACTGGGTGAAATTGCGCGCGCCCTGTGCACTGGGCAGGATCTTCACCAGGCCGCGATAGGTGTTCCCATGGCCGGCCGAGATGCCCTTGGAAACGATGGTGCTGCGCGTGTTGCGCCCGATGTGAATCATCTTCGTGCCGGTATCGGCCTGCTGATAGTTGTTCACGGTGGCGACGGAGTAGAACTCGCCGATGGAGTTCTCACCCCGCAGCACGCAGCTGGGGTACTTCCAGGTGATCGCCGAGCCGGTCTCGACCTGCGTCCAGGAGATGTGGGAGTTGCGGCCGCGGCAGTCGCCGCGCTTGGTCACGAAGTTGTAGATGCCGCCGACGCCGTTGGCATCCCCGGGGTACCAGTTCTGCACCGTGGAGTACTTGATCTTCGCATCATCCAGGGCGACCAGCTCGACGACGGCCGCGTGCAGCTGGTTCTCGTCCCGCATCGGTGCCGTGCAACCCTCCAGATAGCTCACGTGGCTTCCGGCATCCGCAATGATGAGAGTGCGCTCGAACTGGCCGGTCTTGGCGGCATTGATGCGGAAGTAGGTGGACAGCTCCATCGGGCAACGCACGCCCTTCGGCACATAGACGAACGAGCCATCCGAGAACACCGCGGAGTTCAGCGCGGCGAAGAAGTTATCGGAATAGGGGACGACACTGCCCAGGTACTGCTCGATCAGCTCCGGATGGCTGCGTACGGCCTCGGAGAACGGGCAGAACACGACGCCTGCTGCGGCGAGGCGCTCCTTGAACGTCGTTGCGACCGAGACGCTGTCGAATACCGCATCCACGGCGACGCCCGCCAGGCGCGCACGCTCATGCAGCGGCACTCCGAGCTTGGCATACGTCTCCAGCAACTTCGGATCGACCTCCTCCAGGCTCTTCGGGCCGTCGGTCTTCGCCTTCGGGGCGGAGTAGTACGAGATGGCCTGATAGTCGATGGGGGAGACGCGCACGTGCGCCCAGTGCGGCTCGGGCATCTGCAGCCAGTGCCGCAGGGCCTTCAGGCGCCACTCGGTGAGGAACGCAGGCTCCGCCTTCTTCCGCGAGATGAGCCGGACGACACTCTCGTCCAGTCCCGGCGGCACGGTGTCGGCCTCGATATCCGTGACAAAACCATGCTTGTAGCCGCGGGCGATGAGGCTTTCGATCTGATTGACGGTCTCGCTCATGGAGCTCGGTTCCTTACCTGACGGGCGCGCGCGAAGCCGCGAGCTTCATCTCGCGCTCCAGCGGCGGCAGCCGCACCTGGGTCGCGTCGATACCTGCCAACTGCGCGAGGCTGATCTCATAAAGTGAGCGCCGCACGGCCAGATTCAACCGCTGCCAGACGCGGCCGACGCGGCAGCTCTCCTCGATCTCGCAGTTGCCGTGTCCGACGGCGCAGTCGGTGAGCGCGATCGGCCCTTCCAGGGCATCCAGAATGGCTGCAGCGCTGATCTGCGCCGCCGGCCGCGATAGCTGGTAGCCACCGTGCAGCCCGCGAGTGGAGACCACGAGCCCCGCCCGCTGCAGTTGCTTGAGCAGCTTGCTCACTGTCGGGGCGGCAATGTGGGTCTGCTCGGCCAGCGCCGTGGCCGTTTGCACGCACTCCGGCCGCTGGGCAAGCGAAGCCAGAATAACGGTCGCATAGTCGGTCAACCTGCTGATGCGCAGCATTGCAAGAGCCTCGGGCGCGCCGCGCCCCTAAAGTGGGACTATTTTAGTACTATTTTGGTTCCGGAACCAGCCGAACTGCGCCGGCTCCGGTACGGCACGACGCTTGCGTTCAACCAGCGGCTACGTCCGATTTGGTATTCTTGGCCCCTCGACAGTGAGGAGAACCGAAAGATGAATCGCAGCGAGCTCGCGCGCATTGCCAACGCCATGGTGGCCAAGAACAAGGGTATTCTCGCGGCCGACGAGAGCACCGGCACCATCAAGAAGCGCTTCGACTCGATCAAGCTCGACTCGACCGAGGAGCATCGCCGCACCTATCGCGAGATGCTGTTCACGGCGCCCGCGGCTGCGGAATCCATCAGCGGCGTCATCCTGTACGACGAGACGATCCGGCAGAAGACGCGCGACGGCAAGCCGTTCCCCGAGTACCTGGCCGGACTGGGGATCATCCCGGGCATCAAGGTGGACAGCGGCGCGAAGCCCCTTGCCGCCTTCCCCAACGAGACCATCACGGAGGGGCTGGATGGGCTGCGGGAGCGCTTGATGGAGTATCACAAGCTCGGTGCGCGCTTCGCCAAGTGGCGCGCGGTGATCGACATCGCCGATGGCATCCCGACATCGTTTGCCGTGGAGGCCAACGCGCATGCACTGGCACGTTACGCCGCTCTCTGTCAGGAGCAGGAGATCGTGCCGATCGTCGAGCCCGAGGTGCTCATGGACGGCGCTCACAGCATCGAGCGTTGCGAGGAAGTGACCAATAACGTGCTGCGAGCGGTGTTCGACCACCTCGCTCTGCACCGCATCTATCTCGAGGGCATGGTGCTCAAGCCCAACATGGTGATCTCCGGCAAGAAGGCGGCCAACCGTGCCCCGCCGGAAGCGGTCGCCGAAGCAACCGTGCGCTGTCTGAAGCGTCACGTGCCTCCGGCAGTCCCGGGCATCGCGTTCCTCTCCGGAGGCCAATCCTCCACCGAGGCGACGCTGCACCTGTCACTGATGAACAAGCTCGGACCGCTTCCGTGGACGCTCACCTTCAGCTACGGGCGTGCTTTGCAGGACGATGCCCTCAAGGCGTGGGGCGGATCGGCGTCCAACTTCGCAGCCGGACAGAGCGCGTTCGCCAAGCGTGCGAAGCTCAACGGCCTCGCGACAACGGGCCGCTATTCCGCAGATATGGAGAGCAAGGCCGCCTAGGGGCCTGTGAGGTCCGAAGCCGTCCAAGCGCACGCGTGACAAACATCGAATTGTCCGACAAGGCGTCACCGCCGGATGACGACATCGTCGTGGACGTGCGTGACGTCCAGTACGGCGTCGATTCCCGGCTCATTTTCCAGGGCCTGAGCCTCAAAGTCCGCCGCGGGCAGATCACGGCCATCATGGGCCCCAGCGGCACGGGGAAGACCACGCTGCTGCGCCTGATCACGGCTCAGTCGTATCCCTCCAGCGGGCAAGTGGTGGTATTGGGCCAGGACATCGAGGATCTGGGCGGCTCGGGCATCTATGCCATGCGCAAGCGCATGGGCATGCTCTTCCAGAACGGCGCGCTGCTCACCGACATGGACGTCTTCGAGAACGTCGCGTTCCCGGTCCGTGAGCACACGGATCTGCCGGAGCCGTTGATTCGCCGCCTGGTACTGACGAAGCTGCAAGCCGTCGGTCTGCGCGGCGCGGCAGATCTGATGCCGGCGGAGCTCTCCGGTGGCATGGCCCGGCGTGTGGCCCTGGCGCGCGCCATCGTGATGGATCCGGAGATCCTCATCTACGACGAGCCGTTCGTCGGCCTCGATCCGATCTCCCTGGGAATGATCCTCAGGCTGATCCAGAAGATGAACGAGGCGCTGGGCATCACGAGCATCGTCGTCTCGCACGATGTCCAGCAGCTCGCCACGATCGCCCACGAGAGCTACCTGCTCTCGGGTGGCAAGGTGGTGGCGGCGGGCTCGCCGCAGGAGCTGGCGCAAAGCCGCGAGGAAGTCGTTCATCAGTTCATGACGGGCGCCGCCGAGGGACCCGTGCCGTTTCACTATCCCGCTCCCGACTACGCGACGCAGCTGATGGCGGAAGCGCCGTGAGCAACGCTCGCAACGGCTATATCACGGAAGGCATTCGCCGCTTCGGCGCGGTGGCGATTTTCTTCCTGCGACTGCTGATTCAGTGCGTGCCCGCCCTGGCTCGACCGCGGCTGATCGTGCTGCAGGTCTACAATGCCGGGGCTCGTTCGCTGATCATCATCATGCTGTCGGGCTTTCTGGTCGGCGCGGTGCTTGCCCTCGAGGGCTACACGCTGCTGCAGCGTTTCGGTTCGGCGGAGGCCCTGGGCACGGCGGCGGCGCTCGGGCTGCTGCGTGAGCTCGGGCCCGTGGTCACGGCGTTGCTGTTCGCCGGCCGCGCAGGCACCGCATTGACCTCAGAGATCGGTCTGATGCGTGCCACGGATCAGCTCACGGCGATGGAGATCATGGCGGTCAATCCGCTGCGTTATGTCGCTGCACCGCGCTTTCTCGGCGGGTTGATTGCGATGCCGCTGCTGTCTGCGGTGTTCAATCTCATCGGCCTGTTCGGCGCCCAGCTGATCGGGGTGTGGCAGATGGGGATCGACAAGGGCTCGTTCTGGTCGCAGATGCAGGATGCGGTCGACTTCCACGACGTCTGGGAAGGGATCGCCAAGAGCCTGGTCTTCGGGCTGGTCTGCAGCTTGATCGCCGTGCACGAGGGTTACAACACCGAGCCGACGGCCGCAGGCGTCGGCCTGGCGACGACACGGACGGTGGTGGCCTCGTCCGTGCTGATCTTGCTGCTCGATTACATCTTGACGGCCGCATTCCAGACCTGACTCGAGGCCGTGAGGGCCTCGTGGGATGACTCATGCGCTCAAATCGCACACTCGAGATCGGAACCGGACTGTTCGTGCTGCTGGGCTTTGCCGCGCTGGTGTTCCTGACGACCCAGCTCCCGGCGAGCGGGCTGAGGCTTGGCGGCGCCAAGGCCGGTTACCACGTGACCGCCGAGTTCGACAACATCGGGGACCTCAAGACCGGCTCGCCCGTTTCCATGGCAGGCGTGAAGGTCGGTGAGGTGGAGGGTATCCGCTTCGATCCGCAGACCTACAAGGCGGTGGTGAGCCTGCGGATCGAACCGCAGTACAACCAGATACCCGAGGACAGCTTCGCGGCCATCCAGACACAGGGACTGCTGGGCGGGAAGTACATCGGCCTGAGTCCCGGCGGCCTGGACACCTATCTGAAGAACGGCTCGCGGATCGACAACACCCAATCGGCCATCGTGCTCGAGAGCCTGATCAACAAGTTCCTGGCCAACCTCTCGAGCTCCTCCGGCTCGAGCTCCGGCCAAGGCTCCGGCCAGAAATCCGACAACAGCGCTGACTCCAGCAAGGAACCGAAGAAATGAAACTCCCGACTCTCCTGCTCAGCGGCGTGTTGCTTGCCTGCGGCGCGCAGGGGTTCGCCCAAGGCGCGAACCCGGGCGCCAGCCCTGCAGCAGCGACGGCCAACGCCAACCAGAGCCCGAGCGATATCGTGGCGGCCGCCGCCAATAGCATGCTCAAGGACCTGGACACCGACCGCGCCGGGTACAAGAAGGATCCCTCCAAGGTCGGGGAGCTGGTGAACAAGTATCTGCTGCCGCACTTCGACACGGAGTACGCGGCACGCCTGGTGCTGGGCAGGTTCTGGCGAACCGCGACGCCCGATCAGCGCAAGCGCTTCGTCGATGCGTTCTATCACTCGCTGCTGAACAACTACGGCACTGCGCTCACCGACTTCACCGCCGACCGGCTGAAGATCTTCCCGGCGAAGACCGATCCGAGCTCCGATCGCGCCACCGTGCGCACCGAAGTGAAGCGCGACAATGGCGATCGCATCGCCGTCAACTACTCCATGCACAAGACGCCGGAGGGTTGGAAAGCGTACGACGTGGCCATCGATGGGATCAGCTACGTCAACAGCTACCGCGAGGACTTCGGGCCGCAGATCGAAAAAGAGGGACTGGATGCCATCATCGCGCGCCTGGAGAAGGGCGAGAAGCCCGGCGCGATCGGCAAGACCCAGGTCCAGGGCGGCAAGAGTTGAGCGCCCCGGTCGTTGCCGGAGCCTCCGGCGCGCGCGCCTCGGTCGAGGTGCTGGCCAGCTCCGGGGCGCGTCTGGAGGTCAAGGGCGCCCTGACGTTCGCGACCGCTCGCAAGGCTCGGCAGCAAGGTTTGCGCCTGCTCGATGAGTGCACCTCCCGCGAAATCGAGATCGATTGCGGTGGGGTCACGGCCTCCGACAGTGCCGGGCTGTCGGTGCTGCTGGACTGGCTCACCGCGGCCAAGAATGCCAACCGCTCCCTGCAGCTGAGCAATCTGCCGGCGCCGATTCGCGCCTTTGCTCAGATCAGCGACGTGGCGGAGATCCTGGAGGCCGGCGTTCGGGCCTGAGCCGGCGGCCCTACTTGGTCGGCGCGGGCGCTGGCGGCGGCGTGCTCGAGGAATCATCGCCCGTGTCGTCCTCGAGCTCCGGCTGCTCGGCTTCCCCGGTCACCAGGAAGTGGCGTCGCGCCAGATAAGCATTGCGCGTGAACGTGTAAGGATCGAAAGCCTGGTCGACGATCGCATCGGTGCCCAGCAAGCGCGTACGGGCATCGAGCACCTCGACGAACCACAAGCTCCATGAGGTCGCCGGATCCTGGATGTAGTGTGTGGGCGTCGTGTAGATGTCAGCGACTTTGCCAACGCCATCGCGCACGTCCGAGAAGCCCAGGAAGGGGATCACCAGATACGGCCCGGTGGGCATGCCCCAATGGCCGAGCGTCAGCCCGAAGTCCTCATCGTGCTTGTCGAGGCCGGCCGCGGTGGCAGGGTCCAGCAGGCCGCCCACTCCGACGGTCGTATTGAGCAGCAGACGGCCGGTATCCGAGCCCGCCTGCACGAACTTGGCCTGCAGCAGGCCGTTGATGATCGTGATGGGCGTGGTCAGGTTATCCATGAAATTCGACACACCGGTGCGCACGAATTGCGGCGTGATCCGCACGTATGTGCGTGCCACCGGGCGTGCGACCGCCTTGTCGAGCTTGTCGTTGAATTTGTAGGTCGTGCGGTTCATGCGCTCCCACGGGTCCCGTGGGTCGCGTTTGCCGGGTGCTGCCGCGCAGCCGATCAGAAGCAGGCACAGGAGGACTGGGGCGGACACTCGCAGGATGGTTCGCATGAAGAGCAGCTCTCCCTAGGGAGGGCGCATTGTAGCAGCCGCAGCGGAAGTTACTGCCCGTTGCCCTGGCTGTTGCTCGTGCGTCGCAGTCGCGCTACCGCAAGGTAATCACGCACCTCGTTCATGCGCGCGGTGATGCGTTCTCGTTGGACTTTCGTAAGACTGGGGCTGGCGAGCGCGAGCGCATATTGCTGCATGGCGAGCTGCAGCTCGCCCCCGGCGATCTGGTACTCGCCCATGTAGTAGTAGGCGTCGCCCACATCCCCGGCGGCCGACGCCGCAAGGGCCGTGAGC
Source organism: Steroidobacteraceae bacterium (assembly GCA_035552975.1). Taxonomy (GTDB): domain Bacteria; phylum Pseudomonadota; class Gammaproteobacteria; order Steroidobacterales; family Steroidobacteraceae; genus 13-2-20CM-66-19. Next base: position 2,037 of record DATNEN010000081.1, on the reverse strand, counting down.
CGGATCTGGTCCGGATCCGGCTCGACGTTATTGAACAGGTCGAGCAGCGTCAGGTGCGCCTCTTTGTTCTTGCCCACCGACATCAGTCCCTCGGCGTAGCGCACCGTGACAGGCACGTTCCGCGGAAACAGGCTCTCGGCTTTCTGCAGGGTGGCGAGCCCTTCGTCCTTGTGTCCCGCCTTCATCTGCGCCTGACCGAGGGCGATGTAGGGCAGCACCAGGTCCTGGTGGTCCTTGGTCATCTTGGTGAGGATCTTGACGGCTTCCTCCGGCTTGCCGCGGGCGGTCAGCGCGAGTGCGTAGCCGTATTGGACCCCCATCGTGTCCTCGCCGTTATGCAGGCGCAGCACGAATTGCTTCGTGATGTCCGCGTCCGGATCCGCCGTGATGACGCGCACCCGCTCGCGGATGAGATCGTAACTCTGGGACTCCTTCACCTTCACCTGACCGCCCAGCTGAGCCGCGCGCGCCCGAGCTTCCGCGATGCGATCGGGAAACATCGGGTGGTTGATCAACATCGCCGGGATATAGCTCATCGAGAGCCCCTCCGAGCGGCTGGTGGTCTCGAAGAAGTCCGCCATGGCGCTCGGGTTGTAGCCGGCCGCGATGAGATATCCGATGCCGACACGGTCGGCCTCGGACTCGTTGTCGCGCGTGAAATTGATCTGCTGCTGGGCGGCGAGCCCCTGGCCGATCATCATGCCGCCTTCGATGGCCTGGCCGCCGCCGCCGCCGCCGAGGGCCCCGAGGATGATCGTCGCCAGCATCGCCGCAGCCGAGGTCAGGGCCTGTTGCGTCTGCGCATGCATCGCCCGGAGGATGTGGTGCTGGGCGATGTGCGCGATTTCGTGCGCCATCACCCCGGCCAGCTCCGATTCATTGCGCGTCGCCAGGATCAGTCCGTAGTTGACGAATACATAGCCGCCCATCAGCGCGAACGCGTTGATCTCCGGGTCCTTCACGGCAAAGAAATGGAAGCTGCGTGCGCCATCGGGCGTCTGGGCGGCGAGCTTCGCGCCGATGGCGTTCAGGTACTCCGAGACTTCCGCGTCCTCGATCAGGCCGCCCTGATCGCGCAGCTCCTTCGCGACCATCGCGTCGTATTCCAGCTGCTCCGTCTTGGTCACCCCTTCGAGGGCCGGACTGCCCAGGTCAGGCAGCTCGGAGCTGATCTGGGTGTCGGTCGGACGTGGCGTTTCCGCAACGGCGAGCGTCGAGACAGTCGCGGTTGCGGCAATCAGGGTGAGGAGAAAGGTGCGCATTGAGCGATTGGACTGGGCAAATCCGGCTAGAGTTTCCGCGGCTTACAACTGCTTGCAAGTACCTGGGGGACTGTACTCGCCCCCAGCCGGATTTGCTCGACCCGGGCGTTACAAAGTGTCGGAGGCGAAATCCGCGAGCCGGGAGCGCTCTCCCCGCACCAGGGTGATATGCCCTGAGTGGGGCCAACCCCGGAAGCGGTTCACGGAGTAGGTCAAGCCGCTGGTCATCTCGGAGAGGTAGGGGGTATCGATCTGGGCGATATTGCCCAGACAGGCGACTTTGGTGCCGGGGCCGGCCCGGGTGATCAAGGCCTTCATCTGCTTGGGCGTGAGGTTCTGGGCTTCATCCAGGATGATGTAGCGGTTCAGGAACGTACGCCCCCGCATGAAGTTCAGGGAGCGGATCTTGATCCGGTTGCGCAGCAGGTCGTTGGTCGCTGCCCGGCCCCAGTGACCCCCTTCCTGGGTGCCCGTCAGCACCTCCAGGTTGTCCATCAGGGCTCCCATCCACGGCTCCATCTTTTCTTCCTCCGTGCCGGGCAGGAAGCCGATGTCCTCCCCCAGGGGGATGGTCACCCGGGTCATGATGATCTCCGCAAAGCGGTTGCTCTCGAGCGTCTGCGTGAGCCCGGCGGCAAGCGCCAGCAGCGTCTTGCCCGTACCCGCCGGTCCGAGCACCGTGACGAAGTCGATTTCCGGATCCATCAGCAGGTTGAGGGCGAAGTTCTGCTCGCGGTTGCGCGCGACGATGCCCCAGATATTGTGCCGCTCGTTG
>DATNEN010000080.1:0-2191 GCA_035552975.1 Steroidobacteraceae bacterium | reverse complement strand
CCATTCTGGACAGCTACGACTCCGGCAAGCAGGAGGCACAAACGATCACTGCGGTCCCTGATGCAACACACATCATCGTGCAGGCACTGAACAGTGCGCACGACGGGTCGCGAGTACCCTTTGCCGTGATGCAAGCCGGCGGCGCGTGTCAAGATTGTTGTCGCCTGTCTAAGTGTGCTCAACGGAGCACGAGGTTCCGAATTATCACATACGCGACGAAACCCATAATCAGCGAGAAGACGATCCACCAGACGATTAATTGGCCTTTGGTCTTGGGACGTGTTCCTCCGACACCAACCATACTTCACTCCCCTCAAGTAGCTGCCCGTGTGGCGTTATGAATATCGATCGTGGCCGCCTTGATCACTGCGTTGCGCTCGGGATTGAGCGTGACGACGGCGATAGGATTCCAGTTTCGCGTATGGCGCGCCCATCGGCGGGGACGACGCGCCCTGGCGTGCAGGTAGAGCGTGTGGCGGGCGAGCAGGACGGCACGATCCTCGCCCGCATGCCGCTGCGCCGGACTGACGTAGCGAATGCCACTGTGGCGGTGATCGTGGTTGTACCAGCGCACGAACGCACTCGCCCAGGCACGCGCATGCTCGATGTCCGAGAAGCCCTTTATGGGGAACTGCGGTCGGTACTTCGCGGTGCGGAACAGCGCCTCGACAAAGGCGTTGTCGTCGCTCACACGCGGACGGGAGTACGAGGCTTTCAGCCCGAGCCAACTCATCATCGCCAGTACCGTAGTGGCCTTGAGCGTCGAGCCGTTATCCCCGTGCAGCACGGGCCCCTGATCGAGCGTGTGTAGGTCCTCGGCGAGGGCCGTACGGCGCAAGAGATCGACCGCGTAATCAGAGCTGTCGGTTTCGTGGACCTCGAAGCCGACGATCTTGCGGCTAAACAGATCCAGGATCAGGTACAGATAGAACCAGCGTCCGATCACCGTGGCCGGCAAGTACGTCATATCCCAACACCAGACCTGCCGCGGAGCGGTGGCCACATGCGTGCTCGGCGGACGCACACACTGGGGCGCTTTGGCGCGCCCTCGATGCCGGGTCTGTCCGTGAGCCCGCAGCACGCGGCTGAAGCTCGATTCGCTGGCGATGTAGACGCCTTCATCCGCGAGCATCGGCACGATGCGCGCCGGTGGGAGCTCCGCGAAGCGCGGCTCGTTCGCGACCCGCAGGATCTGCTCGCGTTCCTGCTCGGTCAACGCATGGTCCGGCACTGGGCGGACTGCTGCTGGCCTCCGATCTCCGTGCTCGAGGCCCTCGCAGCGCTTCCAGCGCTGCAGGGTCCGCAGGGTGATGCCCGCCTCGGCGCATGCGCACCGCAGCCGGGCGCCGTCGCGGTGAGCTTCTTCCACCGCATGAGCGATCCGTTGGCGATCTTCCAGGGAAATCATTCGTCCCCGCCCGGTGGGAAGATCGCCTCGAGTTTTTTTGACAGGACAAGAAGCGCTGTGGTCTCCGCCAGCGCCTTCTCCTTGCGCCTTAGGTCCTTCTCCAGTTCCTTGATCCGCCGCCTGTCCTCGCGCGTCTCCTGCGGAGTAGCGCGCGCCTCCTCCGGCTGCGCTAGCGCCGACATCGCGCTTTCGCGCCACTGCTCCAGGTTCGAAGGGAAAATCCCCTTCTCTCGGCACCAGGCATTGCGCTGCGCCTCGTCCATGGCCGCCGTCGCAATCACCGCCTGCAATCGCGCCGCCGCTGTCCAGGCCCGCTCCGGAGCAGGCCTGGACAGCGCTTCCGCCCGCCATCGCTCAAGCGTCGCCACGGACACTCCCAGTTCCTGCGAGAGCGCGGAGATCTCCGCGCTCTCAGGCGGCAGCAAGCGAGCCACTGCTCGTTCTTTGTATTCGTTGCTGTATCGAGCCACTGTCGTTCCTCAATGCCCCCAAGGTTACCGAGGTATTGAGGCGACAACTACTGTGACACGGGGGGTGACGTCGCGGGCATCGGCGACTGAGTAGCTCTCGGGCAGGAGGCCTGCATCGGACATGAGGGCCAGCCAGTCATCGAGCGAGTCGGTGCCGAACCGATCGAGCAGGGCATCCGTGACGACGAACGTTCCATCCTTGTCGTGCGCGGCGCAGGCGAGCACCCCGGGCTCCGGGATGTGAACGAACCTCGTGTAGTCGGCCAGAGCCGAAAGCGGCAGGTGCTGGCCCGAGGGGGCCGTGAGGAGCTCC
>DATNEN010000079.1:0-3496 GCA_035552975.1 Steroidobacteraceae bacterium | reverse complement strand
ACCTGCCACGACAGATTCATGTCCAGGTAGAAGAGGCCGCCGACCTCGTTGTCGTTGATCGTCTGCACGCCGGGGATCGCCACATCGCTCTGTCGCAGCGTGTGATCGAGGATGCCGTGGGAGATGTAACGTCCCTGGAAGAACACGGAGTAGGGCCCGTTGCTGTAGGTCAGGTTGGCCGTGTACTTCTGCTTGGGCAGGCTGCGAGCCGTGCCTACCTGCCCGGCCCATTCGTCATACGAGCCGAACTGGGTGAGCGTTGCATTCTTCATCAGGTCGGTGAAGTACATCCGGAAGGTGACATCCTCCGGGCCGCCGCCCAGAAGCTGCACGCCATGGCGGTAGCTGCCTTCGAAGTCCACACCCTCCACGAACTGCTGCGCGAAGTTGATGAAGAACCGGTCGACCTCGATGATGTTGTTGCCGGCGTCCAGTTTCACCAGCGGTGTGTACTGCGGATCCCCGCGGAAGGCCGCATCGACCACCTGCTGCGCCGTCGGCTGGTCGATGGCGTCGTTGATGGTGATCTTGTACCAGTCGACGGAGGCCGAGAATCCCGGCACGAACGTGGGTGTGAACACGAACCCCGCCGTCCATGTATCTGCCTTCTCGGGCTGTAGGTTCGGGTTACCGCCGGAGTAGCTGGCGCCGGACTGCGTGGTTGCCGCACCGCCGGTGAGCACCCACGGGTTATTGACAGTAACGCCGCCGCGGGTCGTGTCGAACCTCTCCTCGAGTGATGCGGCGCGGACGTCTCGCGACCGCGTTACGCGCACTCGGAAGCTGTCGTTGATGGCCCAGTCGAGTCCGGCTTTCCAGGCCCAGACGTTGCCTGAGCCGGAGTAGTTGGCCCAGCGAGCCGCGATATCGGTCGACAACGTCTCGAGCAAGGGCACGTCCTTCAGCAGCGGCACGTTGAATTCGGTGAACACCTCCTTCACCGTGGTGTCGCCGCTGAAAGTGCGTTCCGAGCTGAACATGATCGTGCTGGAGTTCGCGTCGCCGAGGAACCCGCTGGGCACGTAGTACAGGCCCGGGATGCCCCCGGTCTGCTTGCCGTTGACGATGTTCACAGGAGCACCGGTGGGCCACGGTTGTGTGTTGCCGAACTGGTTGATGTAGTAGCCCTGCGGGATCACACCGCGGAAGTACGTCGGCTGGGTCCCGATCGTATTGCCGACCAGTTGACCGTTGAGGAATGCCGGGTACTCGTTGGCCGGATTCGGCGTGGTCTGCAGGACCGACTCTCTGCGCCACGCGCCACCGACTGCCGCTTTGATCGGCCCTGCCCAGCCGTCAAAGAGCTTGCCGTTGGCCGTGACCTCACCGTTCTTCAGGTCGTAGTACTGCTCGGCGGTTTTCTGCGGGCCGCTGACGTAGGCGGCGGCCTGCTGCGAGATGTTGGTCCAGCCACCGAACAGGTTGATCGGTACGCAGTCCTGGAAGCTCTTGTAGTACTGCGGGTCAAAAGCCGGCGAGGCTACGCGGCAGACCGGATTGCCGCTCGGATTGGCCGGGATCGGGGCCGCCGGAGTGGCGTTGGAATCCACCGCATCCAGGGCGAAGAACAGCCGGTCGACGCGGGTTCCGTTGTTGTCGATGTAATTCTCGCGCGAGGCGCCATAGTTGAAGTAGGCGTCGAGCTTCCAATCACCCCACAGCTCGGCCTTGGTCCCGATCGTGCCCTGGTGCGTGATGTTCTGCGTGATCTGGCGCGTCTCCCCCAGCGGGTTGCCGGGCACGTTGTTCAGGTAGACACCGTAATTGAAGTACTGCGCGGCGAGATCGTCCTTACCGGGATAGATGAAGCGGTATCCGGGTCCGGGTCCGCCGGCCGCTGCCGACAACGGGCCCGTGGCGTTCGGGAAAGCGCTTACGAGGGCGTTCTGGATCTGCGAACGCACGCCCGGGCTGAGAAACGGATTCTCCACCCCGATCTGCGCCTGCCAGATGGACAGCAGAGCCGCCGACTGCCAGCGGATGTTCGCGGCATCATCGGAGTACATGCCCTGCGCGTACACCTGTACCTTGTCGTTCACATCGAAAGTGGCGTGCAGGAACGCGTTCTTGCGTTTGTACGCGGGCAACACCTCGTCCATCGAGTTCACGCTGTAGGTCTCGTTGGGCGTGGCAACGCAATTGCACGCGTCCCCGACGGACCCGAGCACACCGGTGGGTGCCGGTAGCAGCGACTGGCCGTCGGTGCTGAACTGCTTGCCGTTGAGCGGTCCCGGCAGGACGACGGTGCCGTTGTAGCTGAAGTTCGTTGGGATCACGTACGGAGCCACCGTCCACGTCGGGCCGCCCGGCGCGCTCGGCACGCGCGAGGCCTGGTTGAACCAGGGGCGGTCTTTCAGCGAATCGAAGTCGCCGATCGCGTCCTGGTTGAACTCCGAAAGCGAGCCGATGATGTGGAATTTCTCGCCGAACTGATGGCCGAAGGTGAACGAGAACTTGGAGTTCGCGCCGTCGTGGCGCGCCGTGATGCCTCCCTGGGCTTCCGCCTTGACGCCCTCGAACTTGGTGTCGAGGATGAAGTTCACCACGCCGGCGACCGCATCGGTTCCGTAACTGGCCGATGCGCCACCGGTCACGACCTCGACGCTCTTCAGCAGCGTGTCGGGGAAGGATGCGATGTCGACCGAGCCGAAACGGCTGTTCGCGACTGAACGGCGGCCGTCCAGCAGCACCAGCGTGCGGGAGATTCCCAGGCTGGTGTTCGCGCCTCGCAGGTTGACCTGCGAGCCGCTGGGGCTTTGCCCGCCGAGGGCCTGCTGGTAGGTGTTGTTGCCGAAGAACTGGGGCAGCGCGTTCAAGCTGTCGATGACGTTCGTCGGCGCCATCTTCACCAGCTCGTCCTGGGTCACGGCGGTGACTGGCGTCGGCGTGAGCATGCCCGGCGACAGAGCGATGCGCGAGCCGGTGACCGTCACCTCCTGCAGAGGCGCCGCGTCGTCGGCGTTCGCAATGCCCGACACCCCGAGCGCCAGGGCGACGGCAGCGGCGGCTGCGCATCGGCCCAAGCTGGCAGTGTCCAGGCCCCGTGGCGGAAAATTGGCCATGAGTCTCTCCCCTCTTACGACAGTTGCCCTGTAATCGCCCGAGCGCCGCGCACGCATGACTGGCGCGCAGGCGCTCGAGACCATGGTCGGACGCCTCCCCAAACAACCTGTTGCCGGCAAGGCACAGGGGCGGGCTGGTGTTGTGTTGGCACAGCATAGGCCAACGTTGGCGCGGGGAATACACGGTATTCCCACATGATGGAAACGTTCTTCCCTTGGAATTGAGGGCGCGCCGGCGAACGGCCGCGATGCGCGGCCGGCCGCGGGTCTCAGGTCAGATTGTTCCGGGAGTGGAACACACAAGCGCGCGATGGGCGTTGGAGAGGCGGCGGCCGGCGAGCTACCGGCCGCCGCACCGCGGATCATTTCCCTAGGATCACCGAGAGATTCACCGCATCCGCCATTGCCTTGTAGCCGGCATCGTTCGGATGGAG
>DATNEN010000078.1:0-22544 GCA_035552975.1 Steroidobacteraceae bacterium | reverse complement strand
CATGGGGCCGCCGCTTTGATTGTAGGGACCGGAAAAGGTCTCAAGTCGAAAGTCTTGGTGTCGAAGGATCGAACGCCTCGAGACCCCTGCTCGATGCAGGGCCCGACAACGACCCTAAGTCGCTGTAGTGATTGGTTTTTTATCTCGCGCCAGACGCCCCGATCTGGTGCATGCGGTTCCGGGAAGTGTGAACCGTGTCACGCAAACTTGGCAGCGCAGCGTCGGGAATATTTACGGTCGCGCTGCAGCGCGTCATCAAATTGTCTTGCTAGCCACAGCTGACAGAGAGCTCGAAGAGCCGCTGCTGGTATAGGCGCTCACCGCGAAGTACCACGTTCCGGACGCCAGGTTCGATAGCACGTAGCTCACGGCACCGGCGCTGGCCACCTGCACGGTCTGGTTCAACGCCGTCGCGCTGTTTCCATAATGTATGGTGTAGCCGGCGAGATTGGTGAGCGGACTGCCGTCCGAGTTGGTCGTCGGAGCGACCCAGGATACGGTGGCGCTGCCAGTCGCGGGGGGCGGATTGGAGGCCACCGCCGCATTGACCGTAATGCTGAAAGCCGACAAAGAGGCGGACATCGCCCCATTGCTGACGGAAATGACGATGCTGGATGACTTGCCCACCGCGCTGGAGGTGGGAGTCCCGGTCACCGCTCCGGTCTGCGCGTTGATCGAGGCCCACGAGGGAAGGTTGGTGGCGCTGAACGTGAGGGTCAGCCCGTTCGGGTCGCTGGCCGTCGGGGTGAAGCTATAAGCGGACCCCGCCGTCACCGAAGTCGCGGGGGTGCCGGAAATGGTGGGAGGCGTCGAGGACGCCTGGGACGTCCCCCCGGAGGAAGAACTGCTGCCGGTCGTCTGACCGCTACTCGTCGCAGCGGCCGTCGCGGCATCGCCGCTCCCGCCTCCGCAACCTGCCAGAATCAGTGAAATCGCACCCAATCCACACAACAGCTTCAACGCTCTCAAGCGCCTGCTCCTCTCATTCCAAGACTCGATGGCCCTGAGCCGGGGAGCTTCCCGCGCAGAGGCGACCAAGCCTGTCGCGGGTAGCTGGGTCTGAACCCGAGCAAACGCTATGCCGATCTTAAAAAGTTATTTTAGATCAGTGAGTTGAGTGAAAAGTGAGGCTCTGCAAGGGGCTCCGCGGGGCTGCAGGCGTCGCGTGCCAGCGACAAGCGGGGCGAAACGAGGAGTATTTATGTGTCTAAGTGACTGAAAAATCTTGTCTTATGCGCTGTCGCCGGTGCCAGACAGGCGCCCCACGAACTGACGCAAACGCAGGGGGGCCGTCGCAGGGCGCCCTGGACCGGTGGAGCCCCGGCGAGGAAACGATCAAACCGCTGCGGCGTGGGTGTCTACCGGCTCGGGAGATCCGGTCTTGGGGATGGCACGAGGCGGCTCCGCGGAGCCGGGGGACGTACCCTGGGCGAGCGCTGGCAGCTCGATGCAGACCGCAAGTCCTCCCCGGGCAACGTTGCTGGCCTCAATCGCGCCGCCGTGAGCGGCCACCGCCCGCGCGGCAATCGCGAGGCCTAGTCCTTCACCACCACCTGCACGATCGCGCGCAGAGCCGACTCGGTAGAACGGCTCGAAGATCAAACTGAGGTCCTTCTCCGGGACACCAGGGCCGCGGTCGCGCACGACGATCTCGGCATGAGCGCTGCGCGGCGCAAGGTGTGCATCGATGCTCACCTCGGAGCCCGAAGGGCTGTAGCGGATCGCATTGCGGATCACGTTCTCGAACGTGCTGCGGATCAACTCCATGTCGCCACACACCTGCAGCACCGGATCGGCATTCAGGGCAACCGTGCACCCCTGCGCTTCCGCCTCGATCGCCACGTCCGCCACGATGTTCGTCAACAGCTCGCTGACATCGATCGGCACGCGCTCGAAGGCTTCCCCGGCCCGCTCGAGTCGGGCGAGCTTGAGGGTGCGCGCAATGAGTTGCTCGAGTCGATCGGCTTCGCAGGCGATGCGGTCGAGGTGCCGCTCAACGCCGCTCTCGGTGCGGCGAGCCAGCGAGAGCGCAAGTTGCATTCGCGCCAGCGGCGAACGCAGCTCATGCGACACATCGCGCAGCAGCTGCTCCTTGGACTCCAGGAGGCTGCGCAGACGTCCCGCCATCGAATCCAGATCTGCGGCCAACAGGCCCAGATCATCCTGGCGGCCCTTGAGGCTTCCGGACACGCTGACGTTCAAATCGCCGGCCGCGAGCTGCCGGGTGACCAGTCGCAGGCGGTCGACGGGAGCGACCAGGTAGCGCGCGAGCAGGAAGCAGATGACGCCACTGACGATCAACGCAATGGCGAGAGTGGCGGTCGGCACACCTGGTTGCTCGAGGTCCCCGAACAAGCGCTGCTTGAGCGCCAGCGGGCCGACGATCACGTGATAAGGGCCGGTGGGGCCCGCCAACACCAGCGCGCCACCGATGGGCGCGATCGGTGCCGTCGTGCGATCCGGCTCCGACGGACTGTCATGCGGGGAGCGGATGAATCCGGGCAGGGGGCGATGCAGGAGCTCTCGACCTGACGGGTCGACGATGAAGGTGCGCGCGAACGGCTCCTGCCCGCGCATGCCGGTGAGCCAGTCCCTCAGCGCGCCGGGGCCACCAGTGCGGAAGGCCTGTTCAGCCTGGGTGTAAAGCTGCTCGCGTTGAATCCACGGCCTCTCGCTGCGCTTCTGGATCGCGACATTCACCGCGACCGTGACGGTTCCAACCAGGATCAGCGCTAGCGCAAGCCAGAACGAAAGGAAAATCCGCCAGTAAAGTGAGTGCATGGTGTCGTCATCCCTCTGCGGACCCGACGGCGCCCGCGCTCGAGCCCGACCGGGTCGAGGCCAGGACCAGCGCGTAGCCGGTTCCCCGTACACTCTGCACTGTCACACGATCCGTGACCTTGAGCAGCTTTCTTCGCAAGTTGCTGACGTGTGTGTCCAGACTGCGGTCGGTTGGCAACAGGCGGCGGCCCAACGCCTGGGTCATCAGATCGTCGCGCGTCACCGTCTTGGAGTTCGCCCGCACCAGCAGCTCCAGGATGCGCAGCTCCGCGGAGGTGAGCTCCAGATCCTGCTCGTTGACCTCCGCCTTGCGGGCACGCAGGTCGATGCTCAGCGGTCCGGCCTGAACGACGCCGTTGACGGCCTGCCCGTCCCCGGCTACCCGGCGCAGTACGGCACGTACGCGTGCCACGAGCTCCCGGGGACTGAAGGGTTTCGCCAGGTAGTCATCGGCGCCCATCTCCAGGCCCACGACGCGGTCGACCTCCTCGCCGCGGGCAGTGAGCATGATGACCGGAACGCGGTTGAGCGCCCGGATGCGACGCAACACCTCGAACCCTGACAGCTCGGGAAGCATGACATCCAGCACCACCAGGTCGACGGGCCCGTGTCCCAGGCGCGCCAGCGCCGCCGGGCCGCTTCCGACCGTCTCGGTGTTGAAGCCCTCGGGTCCGAGGTATTCCGCCAGCATCGAGCACAACTCGTGATCGTCGTCGACGATCAGGAGCTTCGGTTTGGGTGCCGTACTGTTCGTGTCCATCATTTCCATGCTCCTCACGATACCTGCGAGGCGATTTGAGGCGGGCAGGCCCGGGAGAATTCTTTACACTTCTTTGGTGACGCAGGGATATGGACGGGCAGCCAGTCACCTGAAGGACCCGGAGCACTTTAGTCCCGCGCCAGACCGCTCCACAAGTGGCGACCACCCCCGCCGGCCAGTGAGAGCCCCTTGCAAGGAGGTCGAACGCCGAGACGCAGGCTAGGCCCGCAACTTGCGTCGCTGTCGGATCGGGGCGCAGCGCGCCGCCGCTATCGAGCCGGAATCGACATCGAGCACAGCGGGATCATGAATTCCCTGAATCCTCAAGCCACGGTTGCGACCGCCGAAGGCGGCGGCATAGGCCTCGAGCCCCCGCCGATATCGCGCGAATCCGCTCCGGCGGAATCACTCACAGGCGCGAAGCGAGTCAGGGTCCGTCGCGAGGACCTCGATCGTGCCAAAGGACTGGGCATCGCACTGGTGGTCCTCGGACACATCGTCGCCCGCAGCCCCCCGCCCGGCGATGCATGGTTCGAATATGTGAAGAGCGGCGTGTACCAGTTCCACATGCCGTTTTTCATGTACCTGTCCGGGTACGTCGCCTTCCTCACCGGGTCGGCTCGCGCCTCTCCGGATACGTGGCTGGCCTTGTTCGCCAAGCGCGCCGTGCGTCTTCTGGTGCCCTTTCTGATCGTCGGACTGCTCATCGCGGGCGGCAAGGCGGCGCTCGGATCGTACCTGCACATCGACAACCCCGCGGATGCGGGACTTGCGGATGTGATCAATCTCGTGTGGCACACCGATCGCAGCGTGGCGCTCTCGATCTGGTACATGGCCGTGCTCTTCATCCTGAGTTGCCTGACTCCCATGTTCCTGTGGGTACTGCGTGGCAACTCGCTCGCGCTGCTGGGCATTGCAGCGGTGCTGTATTGCCTGCCGATACCGCCGATCGCCTATCTCGACAGAGCGGCGACGTATTTCATTTTCTTCGTGATCGGCGGGTTGGCCGCCGACGCCGGCGAGCGCTGGCTGCGTGCCATGGACCGAAACGTCACCGTGAGCCTCATTGCCCTCCTGGCCCTGGTCGCAGGGACGCTGGTCATCTACGCCCAGGGGGAGCTCAGCTACGCCGGGATCAGCCTGCTGGTGTGCGGCATCGTCTCCATGCCGGCGCTGCACGGGCTGATGCGAAAGTCGCCTTGGTCGAGCTCGCGGACGCTCCTGACCCTCGGGGCCTTCAGCTTCGTGATCTATCTGCTGAACACTCCGTGCATCGGCCTCGCGAAGGCGCTCATGTGGAAGGTCGCCCCGTGGGATGGCCTCAACTTTCTGATCTACGCGCCCGTGCTGCTGGCGGCGGGCATTCTCCTGCCGATCGCCATCAAGGTCTGGATGTTGCGCCGCGCGCCGGTACTCGACCGAATGACCCAATAACCTCAGGCGGGGTTTTCGAGGCTGAAAACCTGGCGCTGGTCGTCGTACGCGAAGGCCTCCGCGTACCGGCCCCAGCTGATACACGTCCGCAGGGTCTGCTCGGCCGCCTCCTCGTCCATGTAGTCCTCGAGCTCGTCCAGGAAGCGGCTCTTCGGAGCTGCATGGCTGCCGCGCTCATCGAGCACGCGACGAATGTGGCCGGCCATGGGCACGTAGGTCAGCAGGTGGCGATAGAACGTCTTCTTGCGCTCGTCGGTCTCTTCGCGCGCGAACTGCAAACCCGCCTCCGTCAGCCGGATGTCGGCCTGCTCGATCTCCGCAAAGCGCAGCAGCTGCAGCGCCTCCGCGACGGGCAGGAGCTCGTCCGCATCCATCTGCAGGGCTTCGGCAATCGCCGGCAGGTCGGCCTTGCCCGAATAGGGCTCGGCGCTGACCGCTTCCAACATGCCCGACAGCAGGTTGGAAGATACATGGGTGAGAATGGTGCCGATGCCGGTGCCGGGGAAGCGCTCGTTCTTGTGTCCGGGCCGTGGCTCGCCTCGCGGCCGTGCCGTCATCTCCATGTAGACGCGGTCGATGATGGCGCGGAAACGCGGATCGGTGTACCGGCGGGGCTTGGGGAGGTCGATGACGATCTCACTCACCACGCGGCCCGGGTGCGAGGCGAAGATCAGGAGCCGATCGCACATCTCGACCGCCTCCTCGATGTTGTGCGTGACGAGCAGCACCGCCTTGATGGGCAACTGGCCTTCGCCCCACAGGTCCAGGAAGTCGCTGCGCAGGGTCTCTGCGGTCAGCACATCGAGAGCCGAAAAAGGCTCGTCCATCAGGAGAATGTTCGGGTGCGTCACGAGCGCGCGGGCAAAACCGACACGCTGGCGCATGCCTCCGGAGAGCTCCCGCGGATACGCGGACTCGAATCCGTCGAGGCCAATCAGGTCGATGGCCTGGAGGGAGCGCTTGCGCATCTCCGCGGGCGGCAACCCGATGGCTTCCAGGCCGATCTGCACGTTCTCGAGCACGGTGAGCCACGGAAACAGCGCGAAGCTCTGAAACACCATGGCAATGCCTGCGGCGGGGCCGGCTACCGGGCTGCCGAGGTAGCGCACTTCCCCACCGGTGGGCGCATTCAGTCCGGCGATGGCCCGCAGCAGGGTCGACTTGCCCGAGCCGGAGCGACCGAGCAAGCCAACGATCTCCCCTTCGCGCAAGCTCAGGCAGACGCCCTCGAGCACCACCAATGGATCGCCGTCGGGCTTACGGAAGGCCTGGCAGACACTCTGCACATCCAGCAGCGGGATCGCGTTCACGGGTCTCTCCTATGACAGCCGGAACTTACGTTCGGCCCGGGCATACAACGGTCGCCAGAAGAATCGGTTCAGCAGCACGACCATGACGGCCATGATGGCGATCCCGAGCACGATGCGGCGAAAATCTCCGGCATCGGTCGCATCGGCTATATACGCCCCGAGGCCGGTCGCTTCCAGCCGCTCATGCCCCCAGCTTGCCACTTCCGCCACGATCGATGCGTTCCAGGATCCCCCCGAAGCGGTGATGGCGCCGGTCAGATAGAAAGGGAATACGGCCGGCAGCGCGACCTTCTTCCACCACAGCCAGCCCCGGATGCGCAGGTTCTCACCCACATAGCGCAGGTCGAGCGGCAGCGCGGAGGCTCCCACGATCACGTTGAAGAGGATGTACCACTGCGTGCCCAGGATCATCAGCGGGCTCAGCCAGATATTGGGGCTCAGCTTCAGCAGCACGATGGCAGAGACGACGAATGGGAACAGCAGGTTCGCCGGAAAGGCTGACAGGAACTGCGCGATGGGCTGCACGATGCTCGCCACGCGTGGACGCATTCCGATGTAGACCCCGAGGGGCACCCACAACAGGCTCGCCAGGGCGATGAGCACGACCACTCGCAAGAGCGTGATCAGCCCCAGGACCACGACGTGCCCCACTTCGCCAAGGTCCACGCCGGCGCGCACGAACTGGAACGTCTTCCAGATCGCCACACCCACCAGAAGGGCCAGCAGGCAATACCACAGGATGTCCGCCCACAGGCTGCTCTTGCCGGCCTCCTGCGAACGCTGCGGCCGGCGAATGACCTGCGGCATTTTCGGACCACTGCGCAGGAGCGCCCCGAACGCCCGGGTGAGCACATTCAGGAAGCGCGAACGGCGCAGCATGGTGAGCGCCCAGGTCTCAGTCTGGGTGAGGCCCGTCTCCTGCTCCAGGTGGAACCAGTCGGCGCTGGCAATCAGCGGCCGGAACAGCAGCTGATCGAAAATCAGGATCACCACGAACATGGCGCCGATCGCGTAGCCGATGGCCGCGAGATTGCGCTGCTCGATCGCCAGGGCAATGTAGGAGCCGACGCCCGGGAGCGTGATAGTGGTATGGCCCACGCTGATCGCCTCGGAGACGACCACGAAGAACCAGCCGCCGGACATCGACATCATCATGTTCCAGATGAGCGAGGGCATGCCGAAGGGCACTTCCAGGCGCCAGAAGCGCAACCACGCGCTCAGCCGGAAGCTGCTGGCCACCTCCTGCAGCTCATCGGGGATGCTGCGCAGCGACTGGTAGAAGCTGAAGGCCATGTTCCACGCCTGGCTCGTGAAAATGGAGAAGATGACGGCGAGCTCAGCGCCCGCCACCCGCCCCGGCGTGAGCGAGAGAAAGAAGACGACGGTGATCGAGATGAATCCCAGGATCGGCACGGACTGCAGGATATCCAGCAGCGGCACCAGGAGGATTTCCGCGCGCCGGCTCTTGGCCGCCAGGGTGGCATAGGTGAACGTGAATACCAGCGACGCCAGCATGGCGATGAGCATGCGCAGCGCCGTGCGTGCCGAGTACCCGATCAGACTCACCGGGTCGAGGGAGATCGGAGTCGACTCCAGCTTCGCCAGCGAAGTCGTCAGGCCGTGGGCGGCCTCGGCGAAGTAGATGAAGAAGGCGAGCACCAGCAGAAAGGCGAGCACGTCCCAGCGGCTCGGGACGAACCGGGTGCGCAAAATGGAAATGGGGAGACGGTCCAGGAGCATCCGGCGAAGTGTGCCCGAACACGATGGCGTTTGGCACCGTCATGTCGCACTTCGCTGCAAGGTCGTCAGTGTCGGCCGCCGCCGCTTATCGCTCCGGTGCCCACAGCCACTACAGGCCTCGGAAACCTAAGCGGCGGCGGACCATCCACGTGACTCAACATTCCCGGCGATGCTCGCGGACTGGAACCGGAATGCTCGTCGAGCCGCATCAAAAGGCGGGGCGAGTATAAGGAGCGGTGGCTTTCGGGTACCTTTCTCTCGAGGCCGCACTCGCCCGCGCTGCTCGAGCGGGCCCGATTCATTACAATCGCGTGAAAATCCTCATTCGAGTGAGCCCATGCGCCTGTTGATCGTGGAAGACGATGCGGAGCTCAGCGAGGCGTTGAGCGCTTTGCTGCGGCAATCCGGTTACGAAGTCGACGCGCACGCCGACGGTCGCCAGGCGTTGAATGCGTTGCTGACGAGCGACTACGATCTGGCGATCGTCGACCTGATGTTGCCGGGCATGAGCGGGCTGGCGCTGGTGCGCAATCTGCGGCGCCAGAATCGAGGCTTGCCGGTCCTGGTGATTACTGCGCGGGATGCGCTGGAGGATCGCGTCGGCGGCCTGGATGCAGGCGCGGACGACTACCTGGTGAAGCCGTTCGACATGCCCGAGCTGGAAGCGCGAGTCCGCGCGCTGCTGCGCCGCCAACGCGCCGATCGCGATGCGGAAATTCACGTCGGCTCCCTGGTGATGGTTCCTGGCCAGCCGCGCGTTTCACTCGGCGGCACGAGCGTGGATCTCCCGGCGAGCGAGCTGGCGCTGCTGGAGACGCTGGCGACCCGCTTCGGGCGCGTCGTCAGCAAGCAGACGATCGCCGAGAGACTGACACGCGGGGGCAACCCGCCCTCGGACACTGCGATCGAAGTCTGCGTGCATCGCCTGCGCCGCCGCCTCGGACCGTTCGGCCTGAAAGTGCGCACGCTGCGCGGATTCGGCTATCTGCTGGAAGCCGGAACCGATGGCTGAGCAAAGCCTGCGCTCCGGGCTGCTGCTGCGGCTCGGGATCGTGCTCGTCATCATGCTCGCACTGGACGCGTTGGCTTGCTATTTCACGGCCCTGCACTACGCCAACCTCGTCTACGACCGCTGGCTCATCGACTCGACACGCTCCCTTGCGCAGGCAGTACGTCCAGACCACGGGCGCGCCCTGTTCGACATGCCGCGCGTCGCGCTGCAGGTCTTTCAGTTCGACGAAGTCGACAAGACCTACTTCAGGATCACTTCCTCGCAGCAGGGCATCATCGCCGGAGAAGCCAGCCTCCCCGTCACACCGCAGATCCCGCTGGGGGGGATCCGTTTGAGCTACGCGACGTTCAAGGGCGAGCCCGTGCGCATCGTGGCAACGCGCATCGCACCGGCGACTCCCTCGGAAACGGTGACGGTGGAAGTTGCGGAGACGCTGCTCAAGCGTTCCACTCTCGCCGGCGAGATCCTCCTCGGCATGGTCGCCCCTCAGGTCACCCTTCTGGCGGTCGCGTTGTTGCTCGCGTGGCAAGGTGTTTCGCGGGGCCTGAAGCCACTGACCGACCTGGCCGGAGAGATAGAAGCCCGCGGACAGCGCAACCTCTCACCGGTGATTCACAGCGGTTGGCACCGGGAGACGCGCGTCCTGGCGACACGCATCAACGAGCTCTTCGTGCGGCTCTCGGAAGCCATGCGGGCGCAGAAGCGCTTTGTCGCCGATGCTGCCCATCAGCTGCGTACCCCACTCGCGGCGATCCTGCTGCACGCCGAACGCGCCGAGCGGGCAACGGATGCGCCGTCGGAGAAGGAGGCCCTTCGTGCCCTGCACCGCTCCGTCGAGCGCGCGGCGCGCCTGAGCCAGCAGCTGCTCTCCCTGGCGCGCACGGAGCCGGAGACGGGCATGACATTCGAGCCCCAGGAACTGGATCTGGGCGCGCTCGCCCGCAAGATCGGTGAGGAATGGATTCCCCGCGCGCTGGAGCGCGACGTCGATTTCGGCCTGCTGGTTCCGGATGACCGGGTGTTGATCCACGGCGACCATCGGCTGCTGGCGGAGATGCTCTCCAACCTCATCGACAACGCGCTGCGCTATGGGAACGACGGCGGCCACGTGACGCTCATCGTCGAAGGGGGCAAGATCCCGAAGATCTCGGTTCAGGACGACGGACCCGGCATTCCGCTGGCCGAGCGCGAGCACATTTTCGAACGCTTCTATCGGTTACCGGGGTCCACCGGAGAAGGATGCGGGCTGGGCCTCGCGATCGTGCAGGAGATCGCGCGGCTGCATCACTCCAAGGTGGAGATCGCCACGGCCCTGGACGATCGCGGCAGCCGCTTTACCGTGTGCTTCGAGGCGCAGCCTGCCGCCTAGCGCGGTGCAGGCGCCGGGCCTCCTTGGGGCTGGCGCGATGCAACTGGCTGCGCTTGGCTGGCGTGCTGGAGGCGACTTCTATGAGCGCGGAGCCGGCTGACACCTCGTCGCCGTCAGCGGCTGGCGCAGCTGATCGACGTCATCATGGATCAGCACGCAGCTGCTGCCGCTTTTGACGAGGCGGAACACTTCCGGCTTGCGGCCGATCTCCAGCCCGTTGAGCAATCTCCCGTGCGAGTCGCGGCGCGGGATCCGATCGATCGGCAACAGGCTGCTCTGCGTCAGCGCGTCATCCGCGAGAAGGACCGGACCGCTGTGCAGTGCCCGCTGCACGGCAAGACTCAACTCCGCACGGCTCTGAGGCGTGGGATTCACGATCACGGCGGGGACGTCACGGGACGAGGATGTGGCGCAACCGGCCAGCAGAATCACCCCGGCGGCAATGATCATCCTCGAGACAGCAGCCTTCATAGGCGACTCTAGCGACGCAGGATCCGCATCTCCCGCAACGGCGAGCGAACGTGCACCGCCTCACCCGGCTGCGTCGCCCGCTTGAGGGAGGCCAACGAGGAGCCGCTCGGAGGTACTGAACAGGTCGGAGTGGTGCTGTAGGCGAGCGCCACTCGCAGCAGTCCTTCGTTGGGATCTCCCAGGGCGTGCGTGAAGTCATCCGCCACCGAGCACCCCGGCAGGGAGACCCCGATGATCGCTCCGGGTCCGCTTGGCTGATTCGCCGGCGTGAAGCCGTCGGAATAGCCCCCCTGTCCCATGGCGTTGACGCCCTGGAACTGGATCGAGAAATAGGTGGTGCCGCAGTTGTCCTGAGGATAGAAGCCATAAGGCTTGCCGCAGGTCGTCGATCCGACCTGGATCACCTGCACATTGACACCACGCAGGCCGTTCATGATCGCCTCGCTCGCGGAGCAGGTGTCCGGCCCGGTCAGGATGAACACGCGCGACAGGTTCAAGCTCGGCAGAGCCTGCCCGGCAGGGACTGAAAAGTTCTGGGTGGTGGCGTGGAACAGCGTCGTCGTGGAGGTTCCCGTGACCGGATCCGTCCCGGGATATTTGCTGTTGAACTGGGTCTGCTCGAAGGTCGAGCTGCCGGCGCCCGTCCGGGCGGACCCTGCGATCATGTAGGCGAGCTCGGAGGCGATGTCCAGATAACCGCCGCCGTTGTAGCGCAGGTCCAGGAACAGGTCGGTGACGCCCTGCAGGGAATTGACTGCGGCGATCAGCTCCTTCTCCGAGGTCGCCAGCTGGTCGTTGAACAGCATGTAGCCGACCTGCGTGTTGTTGAAGGGCAGTTTGGTCGCCACCGGCACGGTCGTCTCATTGATGGTCTGCGCAGCCATGGACACCGTGCGCGTGCCCGAGGCGCCGGGGTCCTGGACCAGGAAAGTGTGCGTCGCTGCTTGCGTGGGACTCAACCCCTCGTTCAGGGTGGCGAGATTGGCGTCGCCGGTCGCATTGACGGCATCGACTCCATCGATCTGGAGTATGGCGTCGCCGCGCACCAGGGCAGCAGCGAGCGCCGGCGTCGAGGTCTGCGAGCTGGTGGCGGGCTGCACGTAGCCCACGAGTATCCTGCGCGGCGGAGAGGCCTGGACGAGAAAGAAGATCGCACCATAGCCCACCGATACGCCCGACTGTGAGAGCTGCTCCCACGTCGAGGTCGGATAGGTGAAGTGGAACTTGTCCTTCGGGGCGCCCGAAGGGGTCGTCGCCGAGGTCTTCAGCAGCGGGAAGTAGCTGGCCGTCGTGCTGTAATTCGCCGGATTCAGGTCCGGGACCTCGCTGTACCAGAGGTACAGCTCGTTGGTCCACGAGCGCAGGAAGTTGTTCTCATCGGTGGTCGTCCCCTTCACGTCCGTATAGGAGCGCTGCGTGACAGGGTCGATGCCTGAGCGCGGCGAGGCGCACTTCTGGGCGAAGCTCGACGACGCCGGGTACACGCCCTGGACCCAACCGGTTGGCTGGGGGCAGGTCATCAAAGTGCAGTTCTGGGTCGGAGGGGAGCCGAGGCTGCTGCCACCGCTCCCACCGCAGGCGGAAAGACCGAGGAGGCAAATGACGATGGCGAAGGTGCGTAGCATCCCTGACTCCATGGAACAGGTGGCGCTGCTGTTTGGAAGGTGAGAACCGTCGAGGTACCGCTCGCGTCACTATACCGCCATCGCTTCGCAACGCAATCGTGCAACGCTGCCGCGGGCGCGGCGAGTTGGTGCAGCCGTCACGTTTTTGGAAGTGAGTGGGCGGACCGGCGAGAGCGCGCGTACCGGCGCATGCGTTTCCGTCACCGCGCGGATCAGACGCACCCGCGCGGGGAGCGGGCCGTCGCCGTCAGCCGACGGCGGACTTGTGCTCGTAGAAGTTCCCGGAGGGCACCCTCACGAGCGCCTTGTCCGCTTCGAAGGCGACGCCCACCGGATCACCCCCGTTGGCGACCAGCTCGCACTGCTGTTGGAGCACCTTTCGCTGCATGATGATGCCGCGATCGCTCATGACCAGGTGCTCCTCCGAGTGCAACGAGATGGGGCCCTGCCCCGCCTGTGCCTCGAAGTCTCCCGGGGTGCGCTGATGCTCCTCTTCCGTCATCTCACCCCAGCGCTTGCCCCCGAGCTTGATTCCCCACTCCTCCGAGACAGCGAAGCTCCTCGGGAGCTTCATGACCATGGCCTGGCGGTAGCTCGAGTCATCGCACGGCACCACCCACGACATCATGTTGGACGGACCGTGCTCCAGGCTGATGTCCGGCACCGACATGATGTTGGGCATCAGCCAGGTCGAGACGCGCTGCATCTCGCGCCCGTCATCGAGCTTGCGATGGGCGGAGTAGCACACGCCGGCATCGATGTGGAAGAAGTCGACGGTCGGCATGACGAGGAATCCGGAGGCGAACTGCGGGCCGGTGAAGGTCGAGTGCAGCACGTGAACATGGAAGGGATCCATGACGTTGTCGTTCATGTGCAGCCAGCTGTAGGGCGTGACCTCCAGGCTCAGGTCGCCGGTCGAGCCGAACCCGCCGAGCAGCGTCAGCAGCTGCTGGTCGGGACGGATCTCCTCGAGGATGTCATACCGCGGCAGCACGGGCTTGCGGGCCGGCGGTCCCAGGTACGCAAAGATGAGTCCGTACCGCTCCTCCACCGGATACCAGGGTTGGCGAGCCGCATCACGATGGCGCCCGCGGTCCGGCTCGCACGGCTGATCCAGACAGCGTCCCTGCGTATCGAACAGCCACCCGTGATAGCAGCAGCGGATGCCCTCATCCTCGATCTTTCCGTAGAACAGGGACGTGCCGCGGTGCATGCAGCGCGGATACAGCAGTCCGGCGCGGCCGCGCCTGTCCCGGAACACGATGAGATCTTCCCCGAGCACCTTTACCTTGCGTGGCAGGTCGGTTACTTCCCTGGAGAGCGCGACGGGTTGCCAATAGCGCCGCATGAGCTCCCCCATCGGCGTGCCCGGACCGACCTCCGTGAGGAGCTTGCTGGAGTGCTGCGCGCGCCGGCCGTAGGCGTGACCTTCGGGCTTGGTAACGGCATCCGACATGGTGGGCTCCTCGATACGCTGATTTCGTTACGAATACGCGCAATGACCGTGCCGGTCAATGGACATACTGGAACGCAGGCTGAAGCGTTGTTGGAAGCGTCCGCGCATCGGACGCGGCATGTTAGGTCTGCCGGCGCAGCGTGCCGGTCTCGCAGCGCAGGGGCTGCAGCCAGTGCTGCGGTGGCAGGGGGCGCAGGTGGTGCAGCGATGGCGGCCCGCGCTGCGGTTGCGGGTGGCGCCGCGGTTGCGGGTGGCGCAGCGATGGCAGCCTGCGCCGCGGTGGCAAGTGGCGCAGCGGTCGCAGCCTGTGGCGGTCGCGCGCCTTCAGGGAACGAACGCGAGCAACAGGAACGCGCCGAAAATCACCAGATGCACCGCAGCCAACATGACATTGGTACGCCCGGCAACCAGGGTAATGGAGGCCACCAGGAACGTCAGCAGCAGCAATGTCAGGTCCTTCGGGTCGAGGCCGAGAACCAGCGGCATACCGATCAGCATGGAGGTGAAGGCGACCGCCGGAATCGTCAACCCGATACTCGCAAGAGCCGAGCCCAGCGCGAGGTTCATGCTGGTCTGCAGACGGTTGGCGCGCGCGGCGCGGAAGGCGGCCCATGTCTCTGGCAACAGGACGAGTATCGCTATGGCGATGCCGATCACTCCCTTGGGAGCGCCGACCTCGATCACGCCCGCCTCGATGACCGGCGACATCACTTTGGCCAGCCCAACGACGTTTACGAGCGCGACGAACAGGAGGAGGAAGCTCAGCAGCGCCAGGCGCCCGGACGGGGGCGGCGCGTGAATGTTCTCATCGGCCACGTTGTCGACCGGAAGAAAGTAGTCGCGGTGGCGAATCGTCTGTACGAACACGAATACGCCCCATAACACCAGGGACGCAATCGATGCGAATACCAGCTGGCCGTTCGTGTAGGTGGGTCCGCTGGAGCTCGTGGTGAACACCGGCAGAACCAGCGACAGCGTCGTCAGCGCGACCAGCGTCGCCAGCGCGGCATTCGCGCCCACCACGTGAAAGGTCTGCTCGCGATGACGCAGGGAGCCGATCAGGAGACACACCCCCAGCAGGCCATTACAGATGACCATGATGGCGGAAAATATCGTGTCCCGTGGCAGGGTGTTCTTGTCGGGGCCGCCACTGAGCATCATCGTGACGATGAGCGCGACCTCGATCACCGTGATAGCCAACGCGAGCACCAGCGTCCCCAGAGGCTCTCCGGTGCGGTGAGCAACCACTTCTGCGTGATGCACGGCCGCGATGACCGAGCCTATGAGTGCAAGAGCACACAGCGTTCCGAGGATCACTCCCATCGGCAACACGAAGGCTATCCCCAGCAAGGCCGCGGCCCCGATGGGGATCAAAGAAGACCAGAGCGGCATGCGAGGGATAGTACCTCAAGGGCGTCGCGGTCGATCAAGCACTTAGCTCATCCAGTATCCGCCCCGGCCAGCAACTGCATGGACGCGATGCGGGCTGCCAGGAAAAACTACGCCCGATGCCGATCCCTCTCACCAGCAATGCGAATCTCTCCCATCATCGCGGTGGCTACGTCATCGTGAAGTGCTGCGCATGCGGTCATCGGCGCGATATCAAGACCGAGGCGCTGGCGCGGATTTTCGGGTGGGATCGGAAGGTGCGTGTGATTGCGGAGCGGTTTCGCTGCTCGAACTGCGGGGGGAAAGCCGTTGACGTCAGTTTTGGATATGACAGGAAGCCCAAGGGGTTGACGAAGAATCCCTCATGAGCGGCGTCACGAGGCAGGCGCCCGTGCCTCACTGGCCGCCGGCTAGATCCAACTCACGCGGGGAATGACACACCGGACAGGCGCGCACACTCGCTCAACAGACGCTCCTGGGTCGCTTCGTCGGATGCCGCGGCGTCTGCTGCTCTGCGCCGCATGTGATAGAAGTATTTGCCCGACACTTTCGCTTCGGGGTCATCGCTGGTGGCGAGCCACACCTGGGTTCGCGGCCCGGCGTCCAGATCATCCGGCGCACCCGGTCCACCCATTTTGGTGGCGACCCAACCCGGTTCGATTGCGTTCGAGAGCACGTTGCGCCATCTGCGCGCTACCGCGAACGCCAGAATCACGTCGTGGAGCTTCGAGTCCGAGTATGCGCTCGAGCCATTCCATGGACGGGTAGTCCAGGTGAGGTCCTCGAGAGAGCGGTCGGCGCCTCGATGCAACCCTGAGCTGATGTAGACGAGCCGCTTTGGCCTCTCGATCAGCGCCGTCAGGATATACGGGGCCAGCGAGTTCACGGCGAACACGACAGGTAGCTTGTCGACGGTCTCGACCCGGCGGCGCTCACGATAGCCCACCGCGGCGTTGTGGATCACTGCATCGCATCGCCCTAGCTTGTTCACTTGCTCGGCGACTGCGCGAGTATCTTTGATGCTGGAGAGGTCTCCTACTACAGAGGCCTCAGCACCCGCGCTTGCACGCAGTGCATCGTCTGCGCGTTCGCGGTTCCTCCCGTGAACGATGACGGAGTGGCCATCCGCGATCATCAGCTGCGCGGCCATCATGCCCAGGCCGTCGGACGAACCGCTTACAAAAATGCGTGCCACTTCGCGCTCCTCATCAAGAGAGCTGTCGGCTCGATGGAGGTGTCGCGCCCAAGGACCCTGTCGCAGGCGTTGTTCCTTGGCGCCGCTTGCGCCCGATGGGGTCGATTGTCCTCCTGGATTGTCCGCCGCGCGCCGGGCGTGTACTCTTGCGCGCCCTCCCGGGCTGGCCGCCCGCTCGGACCTTTCCGTTCGGCTCCGCGGCCTGGGTGAAGCTTGAGCAAAGGCCTGCGTCCCCGTCGTCTAGAGGCCTAGGACATCGCCCTTTCACGGCGGTAACACGGGTTCGAATCCCGTCGGGGACGCCAATAAAAACAATAACTTACAACGCAGTTTGCACTGCGATCAACTGCCGGTGCCCGCCGCCGGCGTGGGCAGCCTCTCCAGCAGCTCCGTCAACTTGTCCATATCCAGCGGCTTCACCAGATGCGAGTCGAATCCCGCCTCGCGTGAGCGACGGCGGTCGCTGTCCTGGCCCCAGCCGGTCAAGGCGACGAGCGTGATGCTACGGCCCCAGGGCTGAACGCGAATGCGTCGAGCGACTTCGTAGCCGTCGAGCATCGGCATGCCGATGTCGAGCAGCATCACCTCCGGACGATGTCGCTCCGCACATTCCAGCGCGAGCGCCCCATTGCTGGCGGTCACGACCTCGTGGCCGCCCAACTCCAGCAGGGTCGCCAGACTCTCCAATGCGTCATTGTTGTCATCGGCAAGCAGAATGCGGCGCTTCACCCGGTCTCCTTCGGCGTTGGCAGCTGGCGAGGACTGGAATGGATTGAGTGCGGTGACTTGCCCGCTGATGGGAATGGCTGGAGCCGCGCCCACAGGAGGAAGCTCGCCGTGGCCGTTCGACGTCCCCTCGGCCCCCAGCGATGGCTCGATCTCAGATTGCACGGGCAGACGAATCACGAACTCGCTGCCTTTCCCGACCCCTTCGCTATGCGCAGTGACGCTGCCCCCGTGCATCTCGACGAGCCGGCGCACCAGAGCCAGTCCGATGCCGAGGCCGCCCTGCGCATGTCCGGAGGTGCGCTCCAGCTGGGTAAAGAGATTGAAGATCACAGGCAAGAGGTCAGCGGGGATGCCTTCGCCCGTGTCGCTCACACGGATGGCCACCTCGGCGCCATCACGGCGGACCGCGATTGCAATCCGCCCGCCGCGCTCGGTGTATTTCGCGGCGTTGCTCAGGACATTGCCGAGCGCCTGCGTGAGGCGCGTCGGATCGCCAAGCACCTTGAGGGGCTCCTTGGGTACGTCGACTACCAGAGCGTGCGCACGCTCGGTGATCAGCGGATGAGAGGTCTCGACCGCACGCTCGATGAGACTGCTGACCTCCAGCGACTCCTTGGCGAGATTGATCTTGCCGCGGGTAATGCGCGAAACGTCGAGCAGATCGTCGACGAGGCGCGACAGATGAGCGGTCTGCCGCTCGATGACATCGCGCGACCAGGCAAGCTGAGGATCCTCGAGCGGCTTGCGGCGCATGAGCTGCACGGCGTTGTAGATCGGCGCCAGCGGATTGCGTAGCTCGTGCGCCAGCATGGCGAGGAACTCGTCCTTGTGCCGATCCGCCTCTTTCAGCGCGAGCTCCACGCGAGCACGCTCTGTGATCTCCGTCTGGAGGGAACGGTTTGCATCGGCGAGCTCCGCATTTGCCTGGCTCAACGTGCTGTTGAGCACCTGCAGCTCGCGCGTCTTCTCCGCCTGCAGCGTCGTATTCGCCTCGGCCAGCTGCTGGTTCACGCTGGCGAGGGTCCTGTTGGCTTCAATGAGCTCGCGGCGCTTGCAGTACAGCTCCACCAGCACGGACACCTTGCTGCGCAGGATCTCCGGGACGACGGGAATGGAGACGTAATCCACCGCGCCGAGCTTGTAGCCGCGCAGGCGGTCGAGCTCCGTGACATGCACCCCGGTGACAAAAATGATAGGTGTCTTCCCAAGCCGCGGATGCTCGTGAATGAGCCCGGCCGCCTCGAACCCATCCATGTCCGGCATGCTGACATCCAGGAGCACGACGGCGAACTCCTGCTTCATCAGCTTCTCGAGCGCCTCGAAGCCCGACAGCGCGCGCACCAGATCCAGACCGAGGTCCCCCAGGATCGTCTCGTAAGTCAACAACCTGGCAGGCTGGTCGTCGACCAGCAGAATACTGACCTTATCGTTGGCGTCCACCGCGCCTGCCCTTCCCCCTGAAACGCCGGCCGTCACTCTAGCGGTGCAGCCACATTCTAACCAAAGACATCAGCTGATCGGTGTTGACTGGCTTCGCGACGTAGTCCGAAGCACCTGCTTCGAGGCACTTCTCGCGGTCACCCTTCATGGCTTTGGCCGTGAGCGCGATGATCGGCAGCATCCTGAACTGGGGCTTGTCGCGGATCCTGCGCATGGTCTCATAGCCGTCCATCTCCGGCATCATCACATCCATCAGCACCAGCGACAGATCCTCGGTCGACTCCACCAGGTTGATCGCTTCCTGGCCGTTGGTGGCGCTGATCACCTGCATGTTGTGGCGCTCGAGCAGACTGTTGAGCGCAAAAATATTACGGATGTCGTCATCGACCACCAGCACCTTGCGCCCTTTGAGGGGCTCATCGCTCTCGTGCAGATTCTCGATCATCTGCTGCTTGGACGCCGGCAGGTCCGCGATCACCCGATGCAGGAACAGCGCCGTCTCATCCAGCAGTCTCTCCGGCGAGCGCACGCCCTTCAATACGATGCTCTTGGCTTTGCGACGCAGTTCCGCCTCCTCATCCTCGGAGAGCTCGCGGCCGGTGAACACGATGATCGGTGTCTCGCGCAGCTTCGCATCCCGCTGGATCTCGGTGAGCAGCTCGAAACCGGACATGTCCGGAAGCTTCAGGTCCAGCACGACGCAGTCGAAGTCGCCTTCGCGCATCAGCTCGAGGGCCCCCGCGCCGGTGCCGGCCGAGATGATCTCCACATCCTCGTGGCCCAGCAGCTCCGCGACGCTCATCTGCTCGGCCGGGTCGTCCTCGATGACCAGCAGGCGGCGCACCCGCGAGGTGGTGAAGCTCTTCAGGCGATCCAGCGCGGTCTCCAGGCTCTCGGTCGTCACCGTCTTGGTCATGAAGGAGAAGGCGCCGCGCTCGAGGCCATACTGGCGCTCGTCCTCGATGGTGAGAATCTGCACGGGGATGTGGCGCGTCTCCGGATCGCGCTTCAGCTGGTTCAGCACCGTCCAGCCGAGCATGTCCGGAAGGAAGACATCGAGCGACACGGCTGTCGGGCGATGCTTGCGCGCCAGCGCCAATCCGTCGGCGCCGGTCTTGGCATGGATGACCTTGAAGCCCCGATCGCGCGCCAGATTCAGCAACACGCGCGCGTAGTGCTGATCGTCCTCGACGATCAACAGCACTGTGTCTCCCGGTTGCAGAGTCGCGCGGTCGTCGACCAGCTCTTCCTGGCGAACGATCGGCAGCACCACGGGCTGATACGGCGCCGCCGCCGCTGCAACCGCTGCGGTCTGGCCGGTGGGCACGCGGCCATAGGCCGGACCCAGGTAGGTCAGCGGCAAGTAGAGGGTAAACGTGCTACCGCTTCCGGGCAGACTGCTGAGGCGGATCTCTCCGCCCAGAAGGTGGGCGAGCTCGCGGCTGATCGCGAGCCCCAGGCCCGTGCCGCCGTATTTGCGCGCAGTCCCCGCGTCCGCCTGCTGGAAGGCTTCGAAGATGATTCTCTGCTTCTCCGGAGGGATTCCGATGCCGGTATCGCTGACGGAGAACTCCACCACCGACGGAGCCTGCTTCAGCACGGGATGGTCGGCCGTCCAGCCGCTCGTCGCCAACCCGACGTGCAAGCGCACGCCGCCGCGCTCAGTGAACTTGAAGGCGTTGGAAAGCAGGTTCTTCAATACCTGCAGCAAGCGCTTGGAGTCGGTGGTGATCGCCCTGCCCAACCGCGGATTGAAGTCGGCGGTGAAGGAGAGCTTGCGAGCTTCGGCCTCGTGACGGAAGTTGCGCTCGATCGTCTCGCGCAGGTGCGTGAACAGCAGATCCTCGCACTCCACCGTGACGGTACCGGACTCGATCTTCGACAAGTCCAGGATGTCGCTGATCAGGTTCAGCAGATCGGTGCCCGCCCCGTGGATCGTCTTGGAGAACTCCACCTGCCGCGGAGTGAGATTGCCGTCCGCGTTCTCCGACAACTGCTGTCCCAGGATCAGGATGCTGTTGAGCGGCGTACGCAGCTCGTGCGACATGTTGGCAAGGAACTCGGACTTGTAGCGCGAGGTGAGTGCCAGCTCGGCGGCCTTGTCTTCCAGCGCACGGCGCGCCAGCTCGATTTCCTCGTTCTTGCGCTCGACCTCGGCATTCTGCTCGGCCAGCAGCTTCGCCTTGTTCGCCAGCTCGTCGTTGGTCTGCTGCAGCTCCACCTGTTGGGCCTGCAGCTCGCCGGCGAGCTGCTGCGACTGCTTGAGCAGGCCCTCGGTGCGCATCGTCGCCTCGATGGTGTTCAACACGACGCCGA
Source organism: Steroidobacteraceae bacterium (assembly GCA_035552975.1). Lineage (GTDB taxonomy): Bacteria > Pseudomonadota > Gammaproteobacteria > Steroidobacterales > Steroidobacteraceae > 13-2-20CM-66-19. The sequence goes on along the minus strand of DATNEN010000078.1, from coordinate 1,517 downwards.
TGCTGCCGGTGAGCTGTTCGAGAAATGCCAATTGCGACTGCGTGAACTCACTGATAGAGGCGAGCTCGACGACTGCCTTCACGTGGCCTTCGTACAGGACCGGCAGAACGATCGCGGTGCGTGGCCGCGCGGAGAACAGGCCCGCGCGAACCTGAATGGAGTCGCCGGGAATATCGGATACCAGCAAGCGACTGCGATCCGCAGCAGCTTGGCCCACGAGCCCCTGACCCAGCGCATAGCGGCGCGGCTCACGATCCTCCTGCGGCTCGTCGGCATAGCTGGCGAGCTCCTTCAGGTAGCCCACATCGTCGCTGTTCTCCATCACGTACACGACGCCCTGCTGCGAGCTGACCAGCGGCGCCAACTCCGAGAGCAGCAGCTTGCCGAGCGTCACGAGATCGCGCTGCCCTTGCATCATGCGGCTGAACTTCGCAAGGTTGGTCTTCAGCCAGTCCTGCTCGGTATTGCGCTCCGTGGTCGCGCGCAGGTTGCCGATCATCGCGTTGATGTTGTCCTTCAGCTCGGACACCTCACCGCGCGCCTCCACTTGAATGGAACGAGTCAAGTCGCCCTTGGTCACCGCAGTGGCCACTTCCGCGATGGCGCGCACCTGGTTCGTGAGATTCGCGGCTAGCAGGTTGACGTTCGCCGTGAGGTCCTTCCACGTGCCGGCGGCTCCGGGCACGTGCGCCTGGCCTCCCAACCTGCCCTCCACGCCGACCTCGCGCGCCACGCTCGTTACCTGGTCGGCAAAGGTAGCAAGCGTATCGGTCATGCTGTTGATCGTGTCCGCCAGCGCTGCGACCTCACCCTTCGATTCGACGGTCAGTCGCTTACGCAAATCGCCGTTGGCGACCGCAGTCACCACTTTCACGATGCCGCGCACCTGGTTTGTCAGGTTGTTCGCCATCACGTTGACGTTGTCGGTCAGGTCTTTCCAGGTACCCGCGACACCCGGCACCACGGCCTGACCGCCCAACTTGCCTTCCGTGCCCACCTCCCTGGCGAGACGCGTCACTTCGGCCGCGAAGCTGTTGAGCTGGTCGACCATCGTGTTGATGGTCTCCTTCAACTGCAGGATCTCGCCCTTCACGTCCACCGTGATCTTGCGGGACAAGTCGCCGCGCGCGATGGCCGTGGACACTTCGGCGATATTGCGGACCTGTCCGGTGAGGTTGCGGGCCATCGAATTCACGTTGTCGGTGAGATCCTTCCAGGTACCCGCAACACCCGGGACGATCGCCTGTCCGCCCAGCTTGCCTTCGGTGCCGACTTCGCGGGCGACGCGCGTCACCTCTGCTGCGAAGCTGTTGAGCTGGTCGACCATCGTGTTGATGGTCTCCTTCAGCTGCAGGATCTCTCCGCGCACGTCGACCGTAATCTTGCGAGACAGGTCGCCGCGCGCGATGGCTGTTGCCACCTCGGCGATGTTACGGACCTGCGCAGTGAGGTTGCTCGCCATCGAGTTGACGTTGTCGGTGAGGTCTTTCCACACTCCGCTGACGTCCTTCACGTCA